>JADCES010000151.1 GCA_020250005.1 Roseomonas sp. | reverse complement strand
CTCGCCATGCCCGATATTCTTGGCCATGACCATGCGGAAGCGGTGCGCAATGGCATTCGCGTGGTGAAGCTTGATCTGATCTCAATACTGACAGCGATGGGGCTTGCGACCTCCAAGCTTGGGCTCGGCGGCACCTATTCCACCACCTATTACGAACCCTTCCATGTGGCGCGCGTATTCGCGACGCTTGATCACATGCTGGGCGGGCGCGCGGCCTGGAATGTGGTGACATCACTGAATGACAGTGAAGCGCACAACATGGGCGCGGATGATCATCTGGAACATGATCTGCGTTATGATCGAGCTGATGAATTTCTGGAAGTTGTGCTGTCGCATTGGGATTCCTGGGGCGATGACGCCATCATCCAGGACCGTGAGAGCGGTCTTTTCGCTGATGCCGCCAAGGTCCGTCGGTTGGACCATAAGGGCAAATGGTTCAAAAGCCGCGGTCCCTTCACCGTGCCGCGCACGCCGCAGGGGCGCCCCGTTCTGATCCAGGCCGGCCAAAGCGGCCGCGGCAAAAGCTTTGCTGCACGTTGGGGTGATCTGGTTTTCGTGATCTATCCGAATATGGAAGTCGCCAAGCGCGGCTATAGCGGTTTCAAGGAACAGGTCGCCGCATCGGGCCGGGACCCCGCCACAGTGCGCATCTGTCCCGCCGTTTATTGCATTGTGGGAGAGACCGAAGCGGCGGCGCAGGAAAAGCGCGCCTTGATTGATGGCCTGGCCCGGCCGGTTGATGGGCTTTCCTTGCTGTCTGAGGCATTGAATTACGATTTCGCCTCAAAAGCCTTGGATGATGCCTTCACCGATGATGAATTGGCCGGCATCAAGGGTCTGCAAGCGCTGCGTGATCGCGTGGTTGCTTCCAGCGGCAAGCGCAACCCGACCTTGCGCGATTTCGTGGACATCACCGGGCGCGGCACCATACGCGAATTCCCGGTATTTTGCGGCACGCCGAAGCGTGTGGCGGATGAGATGCAGGCCTGGGTCGAAGGTGGCGCCTGTGACGGCTTTGTGCTGGCCGCGACACATATGCCCGGCACCTATGAGGAATTCGTGCGTCTGGTCGTGCCGGAACTGCAGCGCCGCGGTGTCTTCCGCAAGGAGTATACGGGGACGACGCTCCGCGAAAATCTCGGCCTGCCGCGCGCGGCACCCTTTGATTGGCAGCGCTAACCTGGATTACATCCCAAGCACATGCTTCATGCCGTATAGCGCCGGTGCCCGCCCATGCACCCAAAGCGCGGCACGCACCGCGCCGGTGGCATAGACGCGGCGATCAAAGCTGCGATGTGTCAGGCTTATATGTTCTGAAGCGGCGGCGAAAAGCAGCGTGTGTTCACCAACCACCTGCCCGCCGCGCAAAGCCGCGAAGCCGATGGTGCCCGTGCCGCGCGGGCCGCAATGCCCATCGCGCCCGCTTTCAATGCCAGCTTCTTCCATGGTGGTGCCGCGCCCCGCTGCCACAGCGCGGCCCAAAGCCGCTGCGGTGCCGGATGGTGCATCCACCTTCTGGCGGTGATGCATCTCGACAATCTCGGCATCATATTGCGCACCGGGCAGGGCTGCGGCCATGCGCTCAGCAATCGCCAAAAACAAATTGACCCCGGGCGCGAAATTCGCCGCATAAACAATCGGCGCGCTTTTGCCGGCTTCCGCGACGGCCGCTTCGGCGGCGGCTGAAAGCCCGGAACTGCCGAGTATAAATCCCTTACCGCAGGCGGCAGCGGCGGCGGCATGCGCGGGCGCCGTCTCGGCATGGGTGAAATCAATCACCACGTCAGAAGCCGCGAAAAGGGCGGCGATATCCGGAAAGCTTTGCAAGCCAGAAGGGGCCGGTTTACCGCCGGCGCGTAAGGTGCCGCCCACACATACCGCACCGGCGGCGGCGACCTCTTCAATCAACAACCGGCCCATGCGCCCGGCCATGCCGGCGATACCGATACGAATGCTCATGGTGTTTCTCCCCCGATTTCAAAAATTTTCTACGCTAAGACTAAGCTCTGTCCAGTCTTAGTGTTTTTCTGGCTCACCCTGGTTCACCGGAAAAACACAAAATCCTTGGTTTGATCGCATTTTCCGAGTCGCCAAGTGCTTCCACTTGGCTTGAAAATGCTCAATCCGCCCTAGGATGCGCCTTGCGCCAGGTCGCCAGCAGTGCTGCCGCATCAATGGCCGTATAGCGCTGTGTCGTCGAAAGGCTGGCATGGCCGAGCAATTCCTGAATCGCACGCAAATCAGCACCCCCACCCAGCAAATGCGTCGCGAAGGAATGGCGCAGCGCATGGGGGCTCGCATGTTCCGGCAGCCCGGCAAGCCGGCGAAAATCGCGCAGCCTTTTTTGTGCCACCGCCGGATCAAGCCGCGCTCCGCGCGCACCGATGAATAGAGGCTCCTCCGCCGCGCCCGCCCCGCGCTCCGCCAAATAGGCCGCCATGGCATCGCGGATCACCGGCAAGATCGGCACCAGCCTTTCCTTATTGCCTTTGCCCAGAACGCGTAGCGCTGCCTCAGACCCCGCCCGCGGCGCATCACCCAGATTGAGCGCCAACGCCTCCCCCAATCTTAGCCCCGCGCCATAAAGCAGCGTGAACAAGGCGCGGTCGCGGGCGGATTGCAGGCGCGGGTTTTCATGCCGCCCCAGTGCATAAACATCAGCCACATCCTCGGCCGCGGCGCGCGCTTCTTTCTCGCTCAGCGCACGTGGCAAAGGCGCTTTGGCACGCGGCGCACGCAGCCCGGCAAGGGCGACGGGCGCCATGCCCTGGTGGCGCTGCAAATAGCGCAGAAAACTCCGTATCGCGGCCAGCTTGCGTGCACGCGTGGCGCCCACATCACCTTCCAAGGCGCGTGCCGACAGGAACGCGCGCAAATCTGCCGGCCGCAGCGCGCCAAGGGCGGCCAGATCAGGCTCACCGCCCAAATGCCCGGTCAGGAAAGCCAGGAATTGCGCCACATCGCGCCCATAGGCTTCGATGCTATGGGCACTCGCGCGGCGTTCGCGGGCGAACCAGCCAAGCCAAGCGGAGGCAGCCTCGGCGCCAGTCATGCTACCTTGCGATGGCGGCCGCCACGGCGCGGCCCAGGAAGACAAGCGGTTCAGTGCCATGGCGCGCCGGCAGCGCATGCGCATCGCGTGCCCCAAGGGCGAGCAGCATCAGCGGTTGCTGCGCCACCACCACACGTATCAGCGCATCGCGCGCAATCAGCCCGCCCGCTTCGCCATGCAGCGTATCGGCATCTTCGGGCTTGTCGCGCACCAGCACATCGCGCCCGCGCCCGAGCAATTTTTCAACCATCCCGCGCGGCAAGGGCCGCTGTTCCGGGCGCATCCAAAGCTGGCCGGGATTATCCGGTGGTTCCACACAAAGCGTGCAGCTCTCCAGCCCCAGCAGATTGGGCCACTCCTGCGCAACGGTCTCCGGCGCATTGTCTGAACGCATCAGCGCCAATACTGCCAAACGCACGCGCGATACCAACCCAAGCCCCGCGCGTTCCGCATCCAAAGCCAGGCGCAATTCCGCATCCAGCGCAGAAGCACGCTCGCGTTCCGCGCCCAGCATCGCTGCCATATGATCGGTCAGACCATCGCCATGCACACGGCGCGGCGGCGCCAGCGCCCGGTAAAGCTCCGGCCGCGCCGCTAAAAAACCAGGATGGGCGCGCAAGAAAGCCTCCACCTCCTCAGCCGAGGGCCCGTTCGGGGCCTTCCCGTCTGAGGGCGGGTCGCTCACAGGATGCTTTGTCCTGTCTTTTTCCAATCCGCCAGAAACGCCTCCAGGCCCCGATCGGTCAGGGGATGCTTCAGCAATTGGCGGATCACGTTGGGCGGCAGGGTCGCCACATGCGCGCCCATCTTGGCGCTTTCAACAAGGTGAATGGGGTGGCGGATGGAAGCGACCAGAACCTCGGTACGGATCGCGGGATAATTGCGGTATATCTGCACAATGTCCGCAATCAGCCGCATGCCATCGGTCGCAATATCATCAAGCCGCCCGACAAAGGGGGAGATGAAGGCTGCACCCGCCTTGGCAGCCAGCAGCGCCTGGGCGGCAGAAAAGCAAAGCGTCACATTCACCGGGGTGCCTTCGGCAGCGAGCGTGCGGCAGGCGATCAGCCCGGCTTCGGTCAACGGCACCTTCACGGCGACATTGGGCGCAATGGCGCGCAAAAAGCGCCCTTCGGCCAGCATGCCGGCGGCATCCGTCGCGGTCACTTCGGCGCTGACAGGGCCAGGCGTGATGGCGCAGATTTCTGCAATTACCTGCTTCATGTCGCGGCCGGATTTGGCAATCAGCGAAGGATTGGTGGTCACACCATCCACCATGCCCAATTCGGCCAGGGCACGGATTTCAGCGACTTCGGCGGTATCAACGAAGAACTTCATGAATTCAAATCCTGCATGGCGAAAGAAGAGGCTTGGGCGGGGAATGGCGCCGCATAGCGCAAAGCGCAAGCCTCCCCGTCGCGAATGGGGTAGACCTTAGCCCATGCCGGCCCCTTCGCGAAAGCAGTCCTTGCTGCCTGAAACAATTTCTTCAAGCACCGCCAAGCGCTTGCGCGTTCTACTGCCGCTGCCGCTGGCGGACGCCTATGATTACCGGGCTGAGGGCGAAGCGCCGCCCCCCGGCAGCTTCGTCGCCGTGCCTTTGGGCGGGCGGCAGGTGATTGGCGTGGTCTGGGATGAGGCACCCGAGTCGGCCCTGCCAGAGCATCGGCTCCGCCCCATCGCCGCCGTGCTGGAAGCCCCGCCCATGCCGGAAAAGCTTCGCCGCTTCGTGGATTGGGTCGCGGCCTATACGCTTTCACCCCGCGGTGCGGTGCTGCGCATGGCGATGAGTGTCCCTGCCGCCTTGGAAGCCCAGCCCCATCGCGCCGGCTGGTGCCGCGCCGATCCGCTGCCCGAAGCGCCGCGCCTGACGCCCGCGCGCCAGCGCGTGCTGGCTGCGCTACCCTTGGGCGAGGTGCGGGCACCGGATGATCTGGCGCGCGATGCGGGCGTGGCACCCGCGGTGCTGCGCGGCATGGCCGATGCTGGCTTGCTGGTCCCCGGCCTGCTGCCACCGTTGGAAGACTTCCGCCCCCCCGATCTGGCGCGCCCCGGCCCGGTTTTGGATGCCGACCAGGCAGAAGCGGCGGCATTGTTGCGCTCGGCGGTCGCGCGCGAAACCTACAGCACCACGCTGCTTTCCGGCGTAACCGGTTCCGGCAAGACCGAGGTCTATTTCGAAGCCATCGCCGCAGCACTCCAGGCCGGGCGGCAGGCTTTGGTGCTGCTGCCGGAAATCGCGCTCTCCGCGCAATGGCTGGATCGCTTTCGCGGGCGCTTTGGCACTGACCCGGCGCTGTGGCATTCAGAACTTTCCCCCCGCACGCGACGCATCACCTGGCGCGCAGTGGCGGAAGGCCGCGCCCCCGTGCTGGTCGGCGCGCGTTCGGCGCTGTTCCTGCCCTTTCCCGATCTCGGCCTGATTGTGGTGGATGAGGAACACGAAACCGCCTTCAAGCAGGAAGACGGCGTGATCTATCACGCGCGGGACATGGCCGTGGTGCGCGCGCGCTTGTCGGATGCGGCATGCGTTTTGGTGAGTGCAACACCGTCGCTCGAAACCCTGACCAACGCCCGCGCCGGGCGCTACGCTGAATGTCATTTGGCCGCGCGCCATGGTGGCGCGGTGATGCCCGAGATTGGCCTCATTGACCTCAGGCGCGAAACGCCACCGCGCGGGCGCTTCCTGAGCCCTGCCTTGGTCGCGGCGGTGGCCGAGACGCTCAAGCGCGGCGAACAGGCCATGCTGTTCTTGAACCGGCGCGGCTATGCGCCACTGACACTCTGCCGCGCCTGTGGGCATCGGCTGCGCTGCCCGAATTGCACGGCCTGGCTCGTGGAACACCGCGCCGCGCGGCGCCTGCAATGCCACCATTGCGGCCATGTGGAAGCGCCGCCCAGCCATTGCCCAAGCTGCGCCGCACCACACAGCACAGTGCCGATCGGTCCGGGCGTAGAGCGTGTCTTGGAAGAAGCCGCGCTACTATTCCCCGAAGCGCGCCGCCTGGTCATGGCCTCAGATACGCTCCCCGGCCCGGCAGCAGCCGCGGCAGCGGCAGAGGCGATTGAAAAGCGTGAGGTTGATCTGATCATCGGCACGCAAATTGTCGCCAAGGGCTGGCATTTTCCCTATCTCACGCTGGTTGGCGTGGTGGATGCCGATCTCGGCCTTGCCGGCGGTGATCTGCGCGCGGCGGAGCGCACCGTGCAGCTTCTCCATCAGGTGGCGGGCCGCGCCGGCCGGGCGGAACACCCCGGCCGCGTTTTGCTGCAAAGTTTTTCGCCGGATCATCCGGTGATGCAGGCTTTGGTTTCCGGCGAATACGAAGCCTTTATGGCGGCCGAGGCCGAGGCGCGGCGGCCAGGTCATTGGCCACCCTTTGGCCGGCTGGCCGCGCTGATCGTGAGTTCCCCCGATGAAAAATCCGCAGATCGAGTCGCACGCGACCTTGGTCGCGCCGCACCGGCGGGGCAGGGGGTGGAGGTGCTCGGGCCCGCGCCCGCGCCGCTTGCCTTGTTGAGGGGGCGGCATCGGCGGCGGTTATTGCTCAAGGCGCGGCGCGATATTGGCGTGCAGCGGCTTTTGGGCGAATGGCTGGCCAGGGTGGAAGTGCCCGGCAATGTCCGGGTGCAGGTGGATGTGGACCCGGTGGGGTTTTTGTAAGTCCGGGGGCGTGATGCCCCAAGTCTCAATCGTCGCGATGCACCCGTTCCATGCGTTCATGGCGCTCCTGCGCCTCGATCGTCATGGTGGCGATGGGCCGCGCTTCCAGCCGGCGGAGCGAAATCGGCTCCCCGCTTTCTTCGCAATAGCCATAGGTGCCGTGTTCAATCCGTTCCAAAGCCTGATCGATCTTGTTGATCAGCTTGCGCGAACGGTCCCGGGTGCGCAATTCCAATGCCCGGTCCGTCTCCACCGAAGCGCGGTCCGCAAGATCCGCTTCCGCTATGCCACCTTCCGAAAGGGATGAAAGGGTCTCACCCGCTTCGCGCAACAAATCCTGCCGCCATCTGAGAAGTTTTTGTCTGAAGTATTCAAGTTGCAGCACATTCATGAACTCCTCGGAATCCGAGGGTCGGTAATCGGGCGGCAATGTCACCAACATATCTTCTTCTTCCCCCGCCTTGCACTTGGTCTGGTGCGGTTCCTTGCTGAAACCTGCCCAAACGATTTAGCGGGGTTCTATACCCTATTCCCCGGGTGCGCCAGGGGGCGATTTGCGACAAATATCTGACAAAGGCCGATTTCAGCTTTCAATGCCGCGCCGGGCCAATTCCAATCGGGCGCGTAGCGCAATGGCCTCAACCGCCTCAGCCAAGCCCGGATCGGCGGGCTTTTCGCCCTCGGTCAACCTGGCGAGTTCCTGCAGCCGCGCGGGATCGGCGCGGCCTTCCAGCAATTCCAATTGCAGCGCCTTCAATTCCTTCAGCATCTCCTCACCACGGCGAAAGGCGCGCGCATTGCGCTCCCCAGCCGGGGCTGATTCCTGCACCTGAAGCAGGCCAATGGCGGTCGCCGCCGATACCCCGGTGCTGGCATTGGCTTCGCGCGATTCCTCGGCGCCGCCACCCACACGAAAGCCGCCTGAGGCGCCACGCGTTGACCGCGTCCCCGGCACATTGGTGCCGCCTGTCACGCCCCTGATAACGACCATCTGACCTCCTTCTTCCGCCCTGTCCCGGCAGGCTCAGCCGGGACCCGGCAGGTTTTGCCGCCACGACTCGGCGAAGACACCGCCAAACCCTGGCACGGGCCTTGCCCTGAACCCGGAGAGACCGCCGCCCGTGATCGGGGTGGCTGCCGGAGACAGACCTTGACCCGTATAGCGCAAGCTCTCGCAAAAATCCTTACCGCCCTGGCCTTGGCGGCGTGTTTCCTTGCGCCGCCCGCCGCCGCCCAAATCCGCATCAAGGATATAGTGGATATGGAGGGCGTGCGCGACAACCAACTGGTAGGTTACGGCTTGGTCATTGGCTTGAATGGCACCGGAGATCGCCTCAGAAGCTCGGTCTTTACCCGCCAATCGCTGGTCGGGATGTTGGAACGCCTGGGCGTCAATTCGCGCGATTTCGAACGCCAATTGGATACCAAGAATATCGCCGCCGTGATGGTAACGGCGAATCTGCCGGCCTTTGCCCGCCCTGGGAGCCGGATTGATGTGGCCGTTTCCGCCCTTGGCGATGCCACCAACCTGACCGGCGGCACGCTTCTGGTGACGCCACTGCTGGGCGCTGATGGCGAGGTTTATGCGGTGGCGCAGGGCGCGCTTGCAACGGGCGCGATTACCGCCCGCGGCGCAGCGGCTTCCGTCACGCGCGGTGTGCCGACCGCCGGGCGCATTTCCAATGGCGCGATTGTTGAACGCGAAGTGCCCTTCACGCTCGCCAATCGAGACCGTATTCGGCTTGCGCTCCGCAACCCTGATCTGACCACGGCGCGGCGCATCGCCACCGCCATCAATAATGCCACGCGGCGCAATGTGGCGGTCGCCACCGATCCGCGCACGGTTTCAGTCGCGCTCAACGGACGCGATCCGGTTGCTTTCCTGACGGATATCGAAAGGCTCCGCGTTGAACCCGACCAGATCGCCCGCGTTGTGATTGATGAGGCGACAGGCACGATTGTGATGGGGGATGCGGTGCGCGTTTCCACGGTGGCCATCGCGCAAGGCAATCTGACCATCCGCATCACCGAAACCCCGCAGGTGAGCCAGCCCAATGCCTTCGCCCAGGGGCAAACACAGGTGGTGCCACGCACGGGCATTGAAATTGAAGACCAATCCGAACGCCGCATGGGCATTCTGCCGCAGAATGTCACCCTGCAGGAATTGGTGCGCGGTCTGAATAGCCTGGGTGTTGGTCCGCGCGATCTGATTTCCATTCTGCAAGCCATCAAGGCCGCCGGCGCCTTGCAAGCCGATCTGGAGCTCCGCTGATGATGGACGCCAGCAATATTGTTGCCCCGCAGCAGCGCGCGGTGCGCCCGCCGCAGGCCGGCGGCTTGTCTGACGCCGCCATGCGCAAATCCGCGAAGGATTTTGAAGCCCAGGCGCTAGGCTTTCTTCTGCAGCCGATCTTCGCCACCGTGGATATGTCCAAATCCTCCTTCGGTGGCGGGCAGGCCGAGGCGCAATG
>JADCES010000150.1 GCA_020250005.1 Roseomonas sp. | reverse complement strand
GTTCGGCTTCTGCGGCCCAGCCGGATTGCCGGAACCCATTGTCGCGCGCTGGCTGCAGGAATTGCGTGAAGTGCTTAATATGCCTGAAGTGCGTGACCGGCTGGTGGAGTTGGGCGTTGAGGGCACGAGCCTTGACCCCGCAGCGACTGCGGCTTTTGTCGGCCGCGAAGTCGCGCGCTGGCGCCAGGTGGTGCGCGACAATAACGTCACCGCAAGCTGAACGAACGGGGAAGGTACCGAGCCAAGTTGTGCAGCTTGGCTCGGCAGCTTCAATTCACCCGCGCAAGCCAAGCCGGGTCACGCGGGCTTCTTCCTCATCAATCGTGCGCTTGATGAAGGCGGCGTAATCGGCAGGGTTCAGATATTCCACCGGCATATCCAAACGATCAAGCGTTGCGAGATGCGATGGATCATTCAGCGCCGTGCGGAAGCCCTGATGCAGTCTTTCGACAATATCGGGATCCATCCCGGCCGGTCCGACCAGCCCATAGGGTGAGGTGATCACCATATCCTGATAGCCAAGATCAAGCAGCGTCGGCACGTCGGGCAGCTTGCGGCTGCGCTGGCGTGTCCAGACATTGAGCGCACGGAGCCGCCCTTCAGTAATCATGGGCAGCGTGCCGGAGCCGGCGGAGCAGGCTTCGATATGCCCGCCGAGCAGGCTTGGTATGGCGTCCCCTTCGCCGCGGAAGGGCACATGGACAATATCCAGGTTTTCGCGCGTGGCAAGATCAATATTCGCCAGATGCGGCGTGCCATTGGCGCCCGTATTGCCGATGCGTATTTCGCCCGGACGGCGGCGCGCATCCGCCACCAGATCGGCCCAGCGCTGATAAGGGCCATCACCGCGCACGCACATGATGAACAGATAGCCAGTCAGGTGCATGATCGGCGTGAAATCAGTGCGCGGATTGAAGGGCATGCGCTGCATGAAGGGCAGCCGCATGGCCGGCAGCGGGAATTGCGCGATGGTATAGCCATCCGGCCGCGCACGCGCGACGCCAGCGGCGGAAAGCGTTGCCCCCGCGCCCGGGCGATTTTCTGTCAGTACCTGTACACCAAAGGCGCGTGATGCAGCTTCGGCAAAGGCGCGCATTTGTACATCGGTGGCACCACCCGGCGGGAAGGGCACCAGCAGCGTGATGGGGCGCGATGGAAAGCTTTGTGCTGCCGCAAGCCCTGGCGCAATGGCCGGGGCGGCAAGGGCAGATAGAAGGATTTGCCGGCGATTCATGGTGGTTGCTCCCTTGGTCTTCGTTAGGTTTCTTCTTGGTAAGACAGTTTATCTGGTCATCCGCCTATGCTGATCAAGTCATATGGCAGAACCGCCATCTGCTTTCGCGCCCCCTATCCCAGGCATCTTCGATAAAGCGCGATCAGCCTTTCCCAATGGCGTTCCGCGCCCGGCTTGTCGAAGCACCAGCGGCCAGGGAAGGCGAAGCCGTGATGCACGCCCGGGTAGATTTCCAATTCACCCGCGGCACCAGAGGCTTCGAACAGCGCGTGCAATTCATCCACCATGGGCAGTGGTGCCAATTCATCATGCTCGGCGCAGGCGATATAGAGTTCCGCATTGCCATACCCCAGCGTCAGATGCGGGCTTTCTTCCGCATCACTGACCAGCCAGGTGCCATAGAAGGAGGCAGCGGCAGCGATGCGGCCTGGATAGCGCGCGGCGGCGGCCAGCGCATAAGGACCGCTCATGCAATAGCCATGCACGCCAACCGGACCCGCGCGCACATGTTTTTGCTGGTCGAGGAAACCGAGCATATCGGCGATGTCTTCCATCACCGGTGGAATGGTCATTTTGGTGCGGATGGTGCGCATGCGGTCGCGTTCTGTGTCGCCCACGGTCAAAACGCCGGGGCCGAATTTGGAATCGCGGCCCGCGCGGTAATACAGATTGGGTAGCACCACGTAATAGCCTGTGGCGGCAAGCCGCCGCGCCATGTCGTAGAGTTCCTCACGAATGCCGGGCGCATCCATCAGCATCAGCACGGCGGGAAAGGGGCCGTTGCGTTCGGGATGGCAGATAAAACTTTCCATCGCGCCGGCGCGGGTTTGGATATCAATGATGTGTTCGATCATGGCGCGCGCCCGTCAATCCGCCTTGATGCCGGCAGCGCGAATCACCTCACCCCAAGCCTTAAGATCATTTGCGATACGGCGGTTGAAGCTGGCCGTATCCTCAAAATTGGGCGTCAGGCCGGAATCGAGCAGCCTTTGCCGGAAGGTCGGGTTTTCGAGTGCCTTCTTCATGGCGTCATTCCAGGCGCGTGCCGCATCGGTGCTGATGGCGCGCGGGCCGCAAACACCAAACCAGCCGGCCATTTCAAGCCCGGGCACCCAATCGGAAATCGGGCGCGCCTGCGGAAATAGCGGTGATCCGGTGGCATCACCCAGCGCCAGCAGGCGCAATTCGCCGCCCTGAATCTGGCGTGTCACGTCACCCAGATTCGTGATCATGAAATCGGCGCGTCCGCCAAGAATATCCACAATCGCGGGCGTCGCACCGCGATAGGGCACATGGACAATATCAAGCCCAGTCTTGGCTTTCAGCAATTCCACGGAAAGATGCTGCGCGGAACCCACACCGGCGGAGGCATAGGTCAAGCCACCCGGCTTGGCGCGTGCGGCAGCAAGCAACCCCGCCACATCCTTATGCGGCCCATTGGCCGCAACTACCAAGCCATAGGTGGAAAGCGCGACATTGACGATGCCGGTCATTTCCGTACGCGGATCAACCGGTAGGCTCGCACCTGGCAGATTGGGCGTGATGGTCATGGTGCCCATCGGGCATTGCAGCACCGTTGCCCCATCCGGCGCGCTCCGCGCCACCACTTCCGCGGCGATCAGCCCATTGGCGCCGGTGCGGTTTTCCACCACGCCGCGCGCAGGCAAATGCGGCGCGGCATATTCGGCAATCAGCCGCGCCATCAAATCCCCGGTGCCGCCGGCGGCGAAACCGCTGATCACGCGGACGGTGCGGTCCTGCGCCAAGGCAGGCCCGGAAAGCGCAAGGGCAGCCAGCCCGGCAAGCAACAGATGACGCATGATGAACCTCCCCGTTTCGGGAGAGCGTATCAGCTTGCGGCGTCTTCGCAATGCGCTGTGGCGCGCAAGGCAGAAAGCCTCGCGGCGCCATGATCACGCGTTGAGACAACCTCAAAACCCGGAAGCATTACCGCTGCTTCATCGCGTCCCGTCTCGGCAATGATCAACGCGCCGGGCGCGATCCAGCCCTTGTCCTGCAAGGCCGCCAAGGCGCGCGGCACCAGCCCCTTGCCATAGGGCGGGTCGAGAAACACCAGGCTGCATGGCGCCGCCGCGATGGGCGGCGCAGTCGCATCCCCCGCCATCACGCGGCAATCATCACCAGCCTTGCAGGCGGCAATATTCGCCCGCAAAGCTGCCAGCGCCGCGCGATCCTGTTCCATGAAAAAGCCGCGTGCCGCGCCGCGCGAGAGTGCCTCAAGCCCCATGGCGCCAGTGCCGGCGAAACAATCCAAAACCACGGCATTGTCGAACACGGCCCGCCCCGCCCAGGGCGCGTGCCAAAGCTGATCAAATATCGCCTGCCGCGCGCGGTCACTGGTCGGGCGCGTGGCAAGGCCGGGCGGAGCGATCAGCGCGCGCCCCTTCCAGCGCCCGGCGATGATCCGCATCAGCCCTTGCCGCGACGCGGCGTTTGCGGCCCGGCATGGCGCGCACGGGGTGGGCGTTGCGGCTTTGCCTGCGGCGCTTCGGGTGGTTCCGGTCCTGCCATTGCTTCGCGCCCACGCTTTGGCGCATCAATGCCCAATTGCTCGCGCAGCACCTTGGCATTCACTTCCTCTGCCGCGCCACGCGGCAGCGAGCCCAATTGGAAAGGGCCATAGGCCGTGCGGATCAGGCGCGTCACAACCAGCCCAAGATGCGCCATGACTTTACGCACTTCGCGGTTCTTGCCTTCTCGCAACGCCACTGTCAGCCAGGCATTGGTGCCCATGCGTGCATCAAGCCCAGCTTCGATCGGGCCATAAGCGACACCATCCACGGTGACGCCCCGTGCGAGGGCCGCCAAAGCGCGTTCATCCACCTTGCCATGCACGCGCACGCGATAGCGCCTGAGCCAACCATTGGCCGGCAATTCCAGCTTGCGCGCCAGCGCGCCATCATTGGTCAGCAGCAAAAGCCCTTCGCTGGTCAGGTCAAGCCGCCCGACCGAAACCAAACGCGGCAAGCCCTGCGGTAGATTGGCGAAAACCGTGGGCCGGCCTTCAGGATCGCGATGCGTCGTCACAAAGCCCGTTGGCTTATGGTAGCGAAAGAGCCGTGTGCGTTCCGGATTGGCGACGGGCTTGCCATTCACCGTAATCGCATCGCCAGGTAAGACAAAAGTCGCAGGGCTGGTGACCAATTTCCCGCCCAGCCGCACCAACCCTTCCGCGATCAGCTTTTCCGCATCACGGCGGGAAGCGACACCGGCGCGGGCGAGGAATTTCGCAATGCGTTCGCCGCGCGGCGTTTCGGCCTCAGTGCCTTCTTCGTTGCTCATGCGCGGCAAGCCGCGATGAAGGCGCGGAAAATCGCTGGATCATCGGGATCAACGGCATATTCCGGATGCCATTGCACGCCAAGCGCGAAACGGTAGCCGGGGTGTTCAATACCCTCAATCACACCATCGGGGGCCAGCGCATTCACCACGCCGCCATCGCCAATACTCGCCACCGCCTGGTGATGGGCGGAATTCACCGCCATGCGCGGCTTGCCGATGATGCGCGACAGCAAGGTGCCCTCAGCAATGGTCACCTCATGCCCTGGTTCCGTGCGCGGATTGGGTTGTTCATGGGCCAAAGCGCCGGGCACTTCATCCGGTATGTGCTGGATAAGGCGCCCACCAAGCGCCACCGCGAGCAATTGCTGCCCGCCACAAATCCCAAGCACGGGCTTATCGCGCGCCAAGGCCGCGCGCGTTGCGGCCATTTCGAAATCCGTCCGGCCAGGCTTCAGCGTGACCTTCGGGTGCGGCGCGCCACCGCCCCAAAGTGCCGGGTCCACATCAAAAGCGCCACCGGTCACCATCAGCCCATCCACCTCAGCCAGATAGGCTTCCGCCATTTCGGGGTGATGGGGCAGCGCCACCGGCAAGCCACCCGCCGCGACAATGGCCGAGAAGTAATTCCGCCGCAGCGCATACCAGGGCAGCTTGGACCAGCCGCCGGCCTCTTCGGAATCGAGGGTGACACCAATCAGGGGAAGGGATCGCATGGCGCAGCTTTAGGCTGGATTGGGCGAAAAGGGAATCGCGCCCCCTGGACCGGCAAGCCCCGGCAAGGCAGGAAGGCGCCATGACGCCCATGGAGATTGCGCTGGAAGAGGCCCGCGCCGCCGCCGCCCGCGGTGAGGTGCCGGTGGGTGCCGTGGTGACGGACAAATCTGGCCAGGTGCTGGCGCGCGCCGGCAATGAGGTGGAAGCGCGCCATGACCCCTCCGCCCATGCGGAATTGCTCGCGTTGCGTGAAGCCGCCCGGAAGCTGGGCCAAACCCGCCTTGGTGATTGCACGCTGACCGTGACGCTGGAACCCTGCCCCATGTGCGCCCAGGCGGCGTCCTTCTTTCGCGTGGCGCGGGTGGTGTTTGGCGCCTATGACCCAAAGGGCGGCGGGGTGGATCACGGGGCGCGGGTTTTCGCGGCATCATCCTGCCATCACCAGCCCGAAGTGCTGGGCGGCCTCAGGGAAGGCGAGTGCGCTGCCCTGTTGCGGGGATTTTTTGAGGCGCGGCGTTGACGGCGGCAAAACTTTGCCTGGATAAGGCGTTAATCATGATTGGTTGATGATGGGAAAGGCCGCATGCGCGTACTCAAGGGTCAGGACCTCATGCAGGGGTCGGACCATGAATTCATCGTCAATCTTTACCGGCGCATCCTCCTGCGCGGACCGGATGAGGGCGGCTATCGCCATTACCGAGACCGGATCGAGGCTGATCCCGATTGCCGCCGAAGCCTGATCGAGGGGTTCGCGTCCAGTAGCGAAGCCCGCCGCCAGGGCGAGGCAATACAGATTATCTGGAATGATGCAGAAATGCCGGCCGCCGCCCCGCCGGCAACTGCGCCAGAAACCTTGATCGCGGCACTGCGCGAAAGCCTTGGGAGTTTGGATGCGGCCGGCCTGGCCGCGCTGGAAGCGCCCTTGGCCGAATGCCTTGAAGCCTTGCGTGCCGCGCGGCGTGAGGCCTTGCAACGGGATCCATAATTCTGCCTTGAAGCGGGCGGAAATCATTCGTGATGGTCCAAGCCTTGGCAGACGGGCCTTTGGGGTTCAGTTTCGACCCTGATTTTTCGAAAGGGTCCCGTGCCGGATGAGCGAACCTCGCCCCATTCAATTGTTTGACGTGATGGCGCAGCAAAAGCTGATCCGGCCAGAGCTTGATCGGCGCATTGCCGCAGTGCTCGATTCGGGCCGCTTCATCATGGGCCCCGAAGTGGCGGAACTTGAAGCGGGCCTGGCGGGTTTCGCCGGGGCGGCCCATTGTGTGGGGGTTTCATCGGGTACGGATGCGCTGCAGATCGCCATGATGGCGGAAGGGATCGGGCGCGGGGATGCGGTGTTCCTGCCCGCCTTTACCTATACCGCCACCGCCGAAGTGCCTTTGGTGCTGGGTGCGACGCCGGTTTTCGTGGATGTTGATAAATTCAGCTACAACATGGACATCGCAGATTTGGAACGGCGCATTGAAGAAGTGAAACGCCGCGGCTGGCTCCGCCCCCGCGCCGTGGTGGGCGTTGATCTGTTTGGCCTGCCAGCGGATTGGCCCGCGATTGAGGCGATTTGCGCACGGGAAGACATGTTCGCGCTGGATGATGCCGCGCAGGCGTTTGGTGCCAGCATCAATGGCAAGAAACTCGGGCGTTGGGCGCATGCGACCGCGCTTTCCTTCTACCCCACCAAGACGCTTGGCGCTTATGGCGATGCGGGGGCCCTGATCACGGATGATGCGGCGCGCGCGGAATTGTATCGAAGCCTGCGAACCCATGGCGAAGGCAAGACGCGCTATGAGGTTGAGCGCACCGGCATGAATGGCCGGATAGATACTATCCAGGCGACCATCCTGGCCGCTAAATTGCCGCTGCTGGCCGGCGAACTCACTATGCGGGCGAAGATCGCTGCGGTTTATAATACCGCCTTCGCGGCCAAGGTCGGCATTCAGGCCGCGCCTGCGGGTTCTGTGAATGCCTGGGGTCTTTACACCATTCGCCTGCGTGACAGCGATCAGCGGAGCATAGTTCAGGCGGCGCTGACGGCGGAACGGATTGGCAGCGGCGTCTATTACCCGAAACCCCTGCATCGCCAGCCTGCCTATGCAGCGCATCACGCGGTGGCCTTCGCAGGCGATGCACCGCCGCTTGCGATCAGTGAAAGGCTGGCGGGCCAGGTGCTGTCGCTGCCCATGCATGCCTATATGAGCGAAGAAGATGCCGCGCGTGTCGCTGAGGTGGTACTGAAGAACTTGTAAAAGGCATCACGCCAGTCAATCCGAGGCCGAACCCCTCTTGTGACCGGCACGAGGCGCAAGAGAAATTCGATTGGCCTCAAAATCCGCAATCATGCGTTTGGTTTTTTCCTTGATTGCCCGAAGGTTATGCTGCTCGGGCAAATTTGGGAACTTCCCAGGGAAAATCTCCTTCAGACTACTATAATGCAGTACCGCGTAATGAACCCCAATATCGGCAGCCATCCGCAGGAACGGTCGGTCAATATAACCGGCGACGGATAGCGTCACCTCGTATGCGGTCGTCTTTGCGCGCGCCATTGAGATCAGCTCCCGCATCGCGGGGTGTCTGAAACATGCCTTATCTTTTCCCCGCTCAATCCCAAGCACCAGGCCCGTCAGATCATTCATTCCAATCAACACGCATTCAACGCCAAGCTTCAGGAAGTCTTCGAGCCGTAGAATGGCGGCTGGTATCTCTGCCATCATGCCAAAAGGTGGTGACACACCCCGCCGCAGAAGCTCTGCCTTGACGAAGGCGACCTCGGTTGGGTCGCTCACGAACGGCACAATTACACCCAGGTTGGAGTGATCCCGCAGGCACGGAAGAATGGCATCAATTTCTGCCCCGAAGCTGTCCGAATATCGCATGGCCCGCCTCACCCCACGCAAACCGACAACCGGATTGCGCTCGTTGGGCAGGATGTGGTCGACCCCGGCCAGGGCATTCGCCTCGGCGACCTCCAACTCAGCAAAACGATACCAGACTGGCTGCGCCGGGAACAACCGACAAACCCGATCAAGATACCCCCTGATGACACCCCTGGCGTTCGGATGGGTTGAATAGATCCCGGCCTTCCTCAGGATATACTCGCCGCGCAGCAACCCGAAGCCATTGAAATCCTTCCAGACCTGATCTGTGATATCTTCGGCGCTTAGTGCTAGTTGATACCGCATTTTTGAATGGCCCCTGCAAGCGAAGGGTCGTGACCAGGGTAATGCCTGGAACGGTTTCGCGATGGTCGGTGAAGTCCAGCCTTGCCCCGACTCGCAGCGTGCCGTGCCGAAACTCACCCGACCAGAGCATCGCGGATAGGAAATGAAAAACGAGCATGACGCGACTTGCCGCCTGCCGCAAGGCTGGCGGGCCAGGTCCTGTCGCTGCCCATGCATGCCTATATGAGCGAAGAAGACGCCGCGCGTGTCGCTGAGGTTGTACTGAAGAACTTGTAATTCGCCCCCGGCTTCGGCAGCATCATGGCGCTCAGCGAAAGGGGCGCATCATGCATCGTCGTAGGCTTTTGGCCGCCACCGGCGGCGCGGTTCTCGCTGCGAATACCAGGGCGCGGGCCACCGAACCTGTAGATGTCGCGCTTGTGCTCGCCGTTGATGTCTCACGCTCGATTGATGAGGATGAGGCAAAGCTGCAGCGCGAAGGCTACCGCGATGCGGTGACCGATCCGGCGGTGCTGGCCGCCATTCGCGGCGGGATGATTGGCGCGATTGGCTTGGTCTATATCGAATGGGCGGGGATTGAGTATCAGCGTACCGTCCTACCCTGGACACGCATCGCAACAGAAGCCGATGCGCGCCAATGGGCTGAGGCCTTGGCGCGCGCGCCGCGTGCCTCGCTATCCTGGACCTCCATCTCGGGCGCGATCATCCATTCGCGGCGCGAATTGGCGGCCTGCCCGTATGAGGCAACGCGGCGCGTGATTGATGTCTCCGGCGATGGGGTGAACAATAGCGGGCCAATGGTTGATGTGGTGCGTGATGAGGCAGTGGCCGAGGGTATTGTGATCAATGCCCTGCCAATCATGAATGATCGCCCAACCTTTGGCCGCCCGCCGCCGCCCAATCTTGATCTCTATTTCCGCGACCATGTGATCGGCGGCCCCGGTGCATTCTACATTGTGGCTGAGGATTTCAACAGCTTTGGCCAAGCTGTCAGACGCAAGCTGATCAGGGAGATTGCCTGAAAACTGCCCTCACCCATTCCGGCCGGCATTGACGGCGCCGCCCGGCGCCAAGGGAAAGGCGGCAAGGCTCTTTTCCACCAGATTGGCCAAGCCATTGCGCAGCTCCGCAATCTTCAGCATGTCCTTCGCACCGCAGGCTTCCTCAAGCGAAGCCGCAATGGAACGCAAGGCCGCCGCGCCAAAAGTGCCGGCAGCGGATTTCAGCCCATGCGCTTCTTCCTCGATCACGCCGACATCATCGGTTGCGGTCAGCCGCGCCACACGGGCGCGGGTTTCCTCGGCAAAAACGCCAATCAGCCGCGGCAGGCGCCCAGGGCCGACCGCCGCGCGCAATTCCTGCAAGGTGGTATGGTCAATCAGCGTCGGGCCCGCAGGATCGGGCTCATCGGAGGCAACACGCGGCCGACGAGGCCGTTTTTCCAGCATATCCGATACGGCCGAGAGCAGCGCGGTCAGATCCATGGGCTTGGCGACATGCGCATCCATGCCGGCCGCAAGGCAGCGTGCCACTTCATCGGGCATGGCGGCGGCGGTCATGGCAATAATGGGCACACGCCCGGCCGGGCCTTCCAAGCCACGAATGGCGGCGGTGGCCGCCAACCCATCCATGCGCGGCATGCGCACATCCATCAGCACCAGATCATAAGCGGCGGTGCGCGCAGCCCCCAGCGCTTCTTCGCCATCGCGCGCCAAATCCACCGCATAGCCGGCCTTGCGTAAAATGGCAGCGGCGACAAGCTGGTTGGCTTCCCCATCCTCGGCGATCAGGATGCGCCCGCGCGCCCCTGGCAGGGGTTTCGCCAGCGCGGGTCTGGGCAACAGCGTGCTTGGCGGGCGGCCGGATTCCGCAATCGGGCGCAGCGGAATCTCAAAGGAAAAGGTCGAGCCCTTGCCCGGTGTGGAAGCGAGCACAATGCGCCCGCCCATCAGCCCCACCAGGCGCTTGCAAATCATGAGGCCAAGGCCAGAACCGCCATAGCGCCGCGCGGTTTCCGGCCCGCCTTGTGCGAAACGCCCAAAGAGCCGCGCCTGCACTTCAGGCGGCATGCCAATGCCGGTATCGGCCACCGCAAAGCGCACCTGGCCGGTCGCTTCCGCCCGTTCCACGCGAATGCCAACACCGCCAACGGCCGTGAATTTCACGGCATTATCGGCAAGGTTCAGCAGCACCTGCCGCAGCCGTCGCGCATCACCAATCACGCGCGCGGGCAAAAGGGGATCAATGCTGGCTGAAAGCCGAATGCCCTTTTCCGCCACGGCTGGCGCCAGCAGATCAAGCACTTCGGCAACGGGTGCGGCCAGATCAAAGGCTTCTTCCTCAATCGCCAAATGCCCGGCTTCAATGCGCGACAGGTCGAGCATTTCATTCACGGTCGCGAGCAGCAATTCACCGCAACGCCGCGCGGTTTCCGCATAGGCGTGCTGTTCGGCATCAAGCGTCGTGTCCAGCAGCAGCGAAATCGTACCCATCACGCCATTCATCGGCGTGCGGATTTCATGGCTCATGAAGGCCAGGAAATCGCTTTTCTCGGCATTGGCGCGTTCCGCCGCACGGCGGGCACGTTCCGCATCGCGGGCGAATTGCTCGCGCGCCGAGACATCATGCTGAATGCCGAAAATATAGCGCACTTCGCCATCATCACCGAAAATCGGCGACAGATGCAGTTCATTGATGAAGCGCGATCCATCCTTGCGGTGATTGACGATTTCCACGTCAATCGGCTTGCCTTTTTCGATCGCCTCCCGAATCGCGCGGATATGGCGCGGATTGGTGGCCGGGCCTTGCAGGAAACGGCAATTGCGCCCGATCACTTCTTCTTCCGGATAGCCGGTGATGCGGTAGAAGGCCGGATTGGCGAAAATGATCGGGCAATCAGGCAGGTTAGGATCGCAAATCACAATCCCCGTTGGTGTCGCGAGCACAGCCGCGCTCAGCACGCCCTGCAAGGGCGTTGGCAGATGGGCCGCGAGGCTATTCGCTGTAGGAGACGAGCGCTTCGAATGGGACATCGAGCTTCTTCCTCCCGTTCAGGAACGAAAGTTCAATAAGCGCAGCAGCGGCCGGCACCACGGCGCCGGCTTGGCGCAGCAGGGCTATGCCGGCGGCCATGGTGCCGCCGGTCGCCAGCAGATCATCCAAAATCACCACGCGCTGGCCGGGGCTGACGGCATCGGCCTGCATTTCAATCCGGTCCGTGCCGTATTCCAAAGCGTAATCAAGGCCGATGCGCTCACCGGGCAGCTTGCCGCGCTTTCGCAGCATGATGAAGCCAAGGCCCAATTCGAGCGCGAGCGGTGCCGCAACCAGAAAGCCGCGGCTTTCAACGCCCGCCAAAAGATCAGGCTTATGCGGGCGGATCGCGTGTGCCATACGCGCCATGGCGGTGCGCCAAGCGGGGCCATGCCTAAGCAAGGTGGAAATGTCATAAAAGAGGATGCCCGGCTTTGGAAAATCCGGGACACCGCGAATATGCGCCCTAAGGTCCAGTTGGTCGTTTGTTTCTGTCACGTTCTGCCGCTGTCTTGATTGCGCCATACCCTGCACCGATCAGTGCGGGCCTGCTGAGCCTTTCCTGCCCGATCTTATCAATGTTACACTTTAAATGTCCAGTTAAGTTGACAGTGCTGGCAAAATTTCTCCCCCGGCCCTATTTGCGGGCCATGTCAAAACCCATGCTCGCCGGGATCATCGGCGTTATCGGCTTCCTGCTCTACGTGGCGGTAGTTATTATCCTTGCGGATCATGTACTTGGCACGCATTGGACCCTGGAATTCATCTATTTTGCGCTGGCCGGAATTGTCTGGGTCTGGCCTGCCAAGGCGCTCATTGTCTGGGCGGCCAGGTAGGAATTCAGCTCAAGCCCCTTCCCGGGCCGCCAATTGGGTGATCTGGCCGCGCATGGCATCCAAAAGCGCCGTCACCCGCCCGCCATTGCGTTGGATGACCGCGGCATATTCACTGCGCGTCGTCAGGCGAAGGGATGTGCCTTCCGCGATCATATCCACCACCTTGGGCTGGCCCGCGATTTCCGCCACGCGCCAATCCAACGCGAATGGCGGCGTATTGGGGCGTTCGACCAGAGTGCTGACCAGCGCATCCTCCTCAGTACGTTGCTGGGAACGCCCTAGCGCGAATTTCACGCCGCGATATTCGCCAAAGCGGGATGAGAGGTTGCGGATGATGATTTCATCGAACAGCTTAAGGTATTCCTGCAATTCCGCCGGCGTTGCCTGACGCGCATGGCGGCCCAGGATGAAGCGGCCAGTGCCTTCGATATCAATCGCGCCGCGAAGGATGCTTGCCACCCGATCACGCCGTTGCCCCTGATTCATGCGGGGGTCATTGATGGCATTGACCAAATCCCGCCCCGCCTTATCCACAAAGGCGGCAGCACGGTTGATATCAATTTGCTGCGCAGGCGCCGGGCCGCTGACAAGGCCAACAAGGCTGGCAAATATTTCACGTCGGGTGATCGGGAATTCGGACATCATCGGGTCTCCAAGCCATGCTGAGCAAAACCAAGGCGCAACCAAGGCGCGACAGCGCCGCAGGGCGCATACCTGTTGTGAATTTCAAACGCGCGAATCGACTGCGACATTCATACGCCGCACTTGGAATGCCGCAGCTGACGATTGAACGAGCGGTCGCCTGAATGAATGAGCGGCTTGCGACCGCGTGCGCATCGGCGAGGTATTTGAACGGAAGGCCAGGGCGTCTTGTCGGCACCGCTTCCGGGCAAAGGCCTGATCGTACGCGGCTCACGCGGCATGTTTTCGGGCCTCCTTGGCGCTTGATCCTCTGCGCCAGAAGGTCACGGCGAGCGCGATCAGCCAAAGGCCCGAGACAAGCTGCACGCCAAGCAGTTTCCCCACCCCGCCCGCATAGGCGTTGAGCGTCATGTAGTTGACCTCGATGATGGCGCGAGCCGCCGGGTCGGGTGGCGCCACATAAAGATCGGCCAGCATGCCGCCTGCCTGTGGATTGCCCTGACCGGCGCGGCCTATGCTGCGGCCTTTGCTGGAGTCTCACTATCGCCGTAGCGCGGTTTTCGATCACGCTTCGGCAGGGAAGCCGCGTGAACGGGTGCCCGTGATTACCGAAAGGTCCAAAGCCTCGCGGAGCCTAGCGGTCCGATCGCCGCTATCGGGAACCGACAGCTGCGTGAATCGGCCCACCAAATATACGGCTAGTGGCGCGCGGGGGCTGTTTGGGCATGGGATAGGTCAGCATGAATTGCACCACTCGGGCGCACAAACCGCGCAAGGTAACCGGCCTGGACAAGCCCCTGCCCCGCCGCGGGAGGAGTATGGGTGTTCCACATCCGGCACGAGGCATGGCTTGGCCCCGAAAAATGGCCCAAACAAAAGGGATCAAAGTTGTGGGAGAATGCCCGGGCAAATCACCGGGGCGATTGGTCGGAGTGAGAGGATTCGAACCTCCGGCCCCTGCGTCCCGAACACAGTGCTCTACCAGGCTGAGCTACACTCCGAGGCCGACCGCAACGATGAAGCGGGCTATAGCGGGCGGGGGAAAAGGCCGCAAGCGGGTGGGTGAACTTGGCGCCGCGCGCTCTTCGGGTGTTTCCAAACGGTGTTTCCTGCCCATCTGAGGGTGCCAATCGTAAGAGGCCATCATGAAGGCTTTGAAAAACGCTGTATCGGTCCTGCTGCTACTCCCGTTCGCCGCTTCGGCCATGACGGGAGATGTGATCAGCGCCCGGCGCGATGGGCTTAGGTTGGTTGGGCATCAAATGGACCGGATCGAATCCCTGCTTGACGAACGCGGCGATCCACGTGCGGCAGCGACCCCCATTGCTGAGATGATTCGCTTCTTTGGGGGAATGCCGGCGCTTTTTCCGCCAAATAGCGGCGAGGGCGATACCCGTGCTCGATCCACAATCTGGTCGGATCCTGGGGGCTTTGCGGCGGCGAATGCCAATATGATTGCCAGCCTTCGAAGCCTTGAAACCGCAGCGAATACGGGCGATCGCGCAGCCTTGCAGGCGGCCTTCCAGCAGGCTGCAGCCAATTGCACCGCCTGCCATCGGCCTTTTCGGAGCAGGAGCCGATAGGCCTGTTCAAGCAACAGCCTGATCCTTCAGAAAAACCTGATAAACAGAAACACCGCCGCCCCGGCAATCACCAAGAGACCAAGCGCAATCCTGCCAGGGGCAAGGCGTGGCGGCTTGGTGCCCTCCGTCAGCAGCTTCTCCCCAGTCAACATCGGCATGACCAATTCATGCCCCTTCACCAGCTTGTAGAGCATGATCGCCAGCACATGCAGCGCGATCGAAGCCAGAAGGTAGTGCTGCACAGCAAGATGCAAGATACTCGCGGTTTCTGACATCGCTGTGCTGACCGAAAAGGCGAGCGGCCCGTGCTGGGAATAGCGAAAGCCCGGATCGTGATTGGCGAAAAGCCCGCTGAGCGCTTGGGCAAGCAGCAGCGCAAGCAATAGCGCCACCATCCAGCCTCCAGCAGGGTTATGGCCGGTTTCCCGGTCCGCCTCACGCCGCGGGAAGCGCGCTACCTGCCTGAGCGCGGCCAGGGGTGATTTCAGGAAATGGGCAAAGCGCGCATTCTCCGAGCCGAAAAAACCCCAAAGAATGCGAAACAGCACCAGGGTCAGGATGGCGTAGCCAGAAACGTAATGCAGCCCCCAGGCGCCACTTTTCGCGCTGGCGAAGGATAGCGCCACCAACAGGATCAGGGTCCAATGAAATAGGCGGACGGGGCGGTCCCAAATGCGGATTCGGGTTGTTGGCGCGCTCATGTTCACCTGCCGGTTGTGACTGGCACGATTGGCCTTGTTGCAGGCCAATGACAAGACACTTAGAAGCATTCCAAGATTTCCAAGCCCTGGGCAAGGCTTTGTTGCCGCATGCGGCGCGGCAGGGGAGTGCAGCATGAGTGAGCAGAATGCCGGCGCCAGCAGCGCGAAGAAGCTGATCATCCCGGCTTTGTTGCTGGTGCTTGCCGTGCTGGTTTTTCTTGGCTGGCGCGGCGTTTTTTCCCCGACACCTCCGGGCGTGAGCGGCCTTGCGCGTGCCCCGGTGAATGAGGCGCCGTCCGGTCCTGCCGGCCCCGGCGGCACGGGCCAGGCGGCACGCCCCGCGATTCCCGCCGCCCCTGCCCCGCCTGATTTGGCTGCCCCAGGCACCGAGGCCGCGCGCCCAGATCCCAATGCCGCCACCCCCGCGACCACCATGATCCCGCCGCGCTTTGATGTGGTGCGGGTCGGCGCGCGCGGCAGCGCCGTGGTGGCGGGGCGCGCAGCACCGGGGGCCGAGGTGATTCTTTTCGCCGATAATGGCCGCGAATTGGGCCGCGCGCGGGCTGATCGGCGTGGTGAATTCGTGATCCTGCCTGCCGATGCCCTGCCGCCTGGGCCGATGGAACTCAGCCTGCGCGCGCGACTCGGGGATCAGGAACTGGCCGGGCCGGATACGGTGGTGCTGGTAGTGCCCGACACTGCGGCGCAAACGGCCGAAGCGCCCCGCCCCGCCGCGCCCGCGGCGCCAGCCCAGGCCCCCGCTGGGGCGCAACAAGCCCAACCAACCCCGCCCGCCGCTGCGGCCCCCCCGGCGCAAGCCCAGGCCCCCGCCCCCACAGGCCCCTTGGCTGTGCTGATCCCGGGCCGGTCAGAAGCCGCTGGTCCGCGCCTTTTGCAGGTGCCAGAACCAGCCCCGGCGGCAGGCACAGCATCGCGACTTGGCATTGATTCGGTTGAATATGACCAGGGTGGGGCCATGCGCTTTGCCGGCGCTGCGCCGCCCGGCGCCAGGCTCAGGCTTTACGTGGATGATCAGCATATCGGGGAAGCCGTTGCCGATGCCCTTGGGCGCTGGGCCTTCCAGCCGGAAAACCAACCCTCCGTCGGGCGGCACCGGCTTAGGGTTGATCAGCTCTCGCCGGCTGATGGGCGCGTGCTGGCCCGCGCCGAGGTACCCTTCCAGCGCGAGGAACTCTCAGCCGAGGCTTTCGCCCAACAGCGCATTGTGGTGCAGCCAGGGAATAATCTGTGGCGCATCGCCCGCGCCACCTATGGGCGGGGCATTCGCTTTACGGTGATTTATCAGGCCAATAAGGATCAGATCGCCGATCCCAATAAAATCTATCCGGGTCAGGTCTTTACGCTGCCGGTTGCCCAGCCGGCGCCGGCGGCTTCCAACCGATCAAGATAAGGATCAAGCGCGAGGACGAAGCGCACCAACGCCGCGACCAATTCCGGCGCATTGGTGGGTGGCACCAGCGCCAAATCGACTTCAAAACGAATCCGGTGATCGGGCGTGAGGCCCATGCGCCAGCCTTCCGGCAGGCCAGGGGTCAGCGCGGCCAGGGTGGCGAAGCTTGCTTGGCGCAAATCCCGCCCTTCGGCGGTGGAGGGGATGCGCGCGGCATCGGTTTCCACCACCAGCCCTTCGGCGTTGAGCTCTGCCCGGCAACGCCTTCCGCGCCAATCAAAGGTGAATTCCAGGGGGCGGTCTGCCTGCCTGGGGGCAAGGCGGCCTTCGGGGTCTATGGCCAGTTGGCCAAGGGTCATCACGTCCATGGGCAGCATTTTTGTGCAATTTTGGTAAAAACACTGTAAGCGGGAACGCATGGCACTCGGACAAAGTCTTCGCATGGTTCTCGCCCGGCCGCATCCGGCCGCGAAACCCTTCCTCATCGGCGGCGCGGCGGTGGCGCTGCTGGGCGGCGCCTTTCTTGGCGCTTTCCTGTTTTGGCTTGGCGTGGCGTTCACGCTGTTCTGCCTTTACTTCTTCCGTGACCCTGAACGCATCCCCCCCGCGCGCCCTGGCCTGGTGCTGGCGCCGGCAGATGGGCATGTGGTGTCAATCGTGCCGGCCAAGCCGCCGGTGGAGCTTGGGATGGGCGAGGAAACCCGCTGGCGCATCGCGATTTTCCTTTCGGTCCTTGATGTGCATGTGAACCGCATGCCGTGCGATGGCACGGTGACGCGCATCGCTTATCACCATGGCAAGTTTCTCAGCGCCAATCTGGACAAGGCGAGTGATGAGAATGAACGCAATGCGCTTGCGCTGCGGCTGCCCGATGGGCACGACATTGCGGTGGTGCAGATTGCGGGGCTGATCGCGCGGCGCATCCTGTGCGATGCCAAGGTGGGTGATGCGGTGCAGGCGGGCGATCGCTTTGGCATTATTCGTTTTGGTAGCCGAACGGATATCTACCTGCCGCCGGGTGTTGAGCCCATGGTGGCGGTGGGCCAGACCATGATCGGCGGTGAGACGGTTTTGGCGGAGTTGCAGGCGCGATGAATACTGAGCGCGAGACGGGTTCTTCAGCGCGCATGCGGCGCCTCCGCAGACGGTTTCGCCCGCGCACGCGCCCGCGTTTTGAAGGGCAATCCTTCAATCGCCTGATCCCGAATATCCTGACCATGCTGGGGCTTTGCTGCGGCTTGGTTGCGATCCGTGCGGCCTTTGAGCAGCGCTTTGCAGAAGCGGCCGTCTTGATTGTGGTGGCGGGCGTGATTGATGGGCTGGATGGGCGGCTTGCGCGCCTGTTGAAGGCGACATCTCGTTTCGGGGCGGAATTCGATAGCCTCGCGGATTTTCTGTCCTTCGGTGTGGCGCCCGCACTCGTTTTATATCTTTGGGCCTTGCAGGATTATCGCGGCATTGCCTTCGCACCGGCCTTGCTGTTTGCGGTGTGTTCCGCGCTCAGGCTTGCGCGCTTCAATGCGGCGCTTGATGTCGGGCCGGCGCCGAAGCCTGCCTATACCTATAATTTCTTCACCGGCGTGCCGGCGCCAGCCGGGGCGGGCTGCGCGCTGTTTCCGCTTTTCGCCGGGCTGTTTTTTACGCAGGTGGAAATGCCCCTGCTGGCCAGCATCATGCGGAACCCCGTGCTGGTCGCGGGCGTTCTGATTCTGGTGGGCGGGCTGATGGTGAGCACTTTGCCCACCTGGTCCTTCAAGAATTTCAAGGTACCGCGTGCGGCGGTGCTGCCGCTGCTGCTTGGCGTTGGCTTTTACATGGCGCTGTTATTCGCTGAGCCCTGGGGCGCGCTTGCCATGGCCGGCATGATCTATCTTGGCATGTTGCCCTTTTCGGTGCGGTCCTATTTGCGCTTGAAGCAGGAAGCGGAAAGCCTGCTGGAACCCGTGCTGGTCGCCGATAATGGCAAGGGAAATGCCGCGCCCTGATGCTGCGCGGGCGGCTTGAATTGCCCTTGGGGGGGCAGCGCATCAGCATCTCGGGTGGGCCCTTTGATGCCATGCCGGCAGGTGCGCGCGGGCTTTGCCTGGAAGCGCGCGCCGCGCGTATTGGCGAAGCGGAATGGCAGCTTGATGTGCCGGATTTCGGCCTGCCCGATGAAGCTGGTTTGCGCGCCGTATTGACGGATATGCTGGCAGCCATGCGCGCCGCGCCTGATGGCGCCTATCACATCGGCTGCAAGGCCGGGCTTGGGCGCACCGGCACGGCCATGGCTTGCCTTGCCATCCTGGCCGGCGTGGTGGAGGGCGACCCGGTGGCCTGGCTGCGCGCTGCTTACCATGCTGAGGCGATCGAGACCCCGGCGCAGGAGGACTTCGTCCGCCGCTTTGCGCGCGCGGGTTTGGCCCGTTAAGGTCGTTTCAAGACCAGGAGAAACGCGATGCCCCCAATCCTCGATCCCCAGATCATCGCCGATTATGACCGGGATGGCGCGGTGGTGATCCGTGGCGCCTTTGCGCCGCATTGGGTTGAGCTGCTCGCCGCCGGTGTTGAGCGCAATCTGCAAGAGCCCGGCCCCTTCGGCAAACGCTATACGCCGGAAGGCAAGCCCGGCATGTTCTTTGGCGATTACTGTTCCTGGCAGCGCATTGCGGAATATGAGGCGTTCTTGCGCCACTCCCCCGCCGCCGCGATTGCCGGCGCACTGATGCAAAGCGGCAAGGTCAATCTGTTTCATGAACATGTGCTGGTGAAGGAACCGGGCACGGAAGAACCAACACCTTGGCATAATGACCAGCCCTATTGGACGGTGGAGGGCTGGCAGGTGTGTTCGCTCTGGATCCCGCTTGATCCCGTGGCGCGGGAGAATGGTGTTGAGTATGTCGCAGGGTCCCATCGGCGGGGCGAATGGTTCAAGCCGAAGCGCTTTGCCGATAGCGCCGACCATCCTTCTGACGATCCGCGCTTTCTACCGGTGCCCGATGTTGATGGTAATCGCGGCGCCTATACGCTGCTCGGTTGGGATTTGGAGCCCGGCGATTGCGTGGCCTTCCATGGGCTGACGTTGCATGGCGCGCCGGGCAATCGCAGCGGGAAACTTAGGCGCCGCGCGGTTTCAGCGCGCTGGACAGGCGATGATGCGGTTTTCACGCGCCGCAAGGGAATTGAGAGCCCGCCCGCGCCGGCAAATGCGCCGGCACATGGCGCGGCGATGGATAGTGAGGTGTTTCCGGTGGTTTGGCGGGCGGCTTAGTATTTTCAGGCCACGCAGTGATCGACCAAATAAGCCCATAAGCGACCAATGCGCCTTCGTCGTCGTCCTTACAGGGCATGTCTGCCACGCATGCGCGCGGCCGATATGCTTCAGTCCGTCGTTACGCGACATTTTTCGGGTCGCCAGATGATGCGCCCGAGCGCTCCCCCCTCAAACCCGCGGCTCAGTCGCCGCCTCTGCGGCAGCGCATCCGCCACAATTTGTTCAACAACATTTTATCTCGACATTAGTCAGCTTCACGTTAAACTGAATTGTCTGAGCACGTCGTTTCCGCATCACTGGCATTACCGCTGCAACCGAAGGGTCCCGCGTCCATGAATAGAAATAGCCGCTCGCCGCTTCTCTCTCTCGCAGCGCCGTTTCTGCTGACAGGTCTGGCCGCCCCGGCCATGGCCCAGTCCGACCCGCGGATATCAGGCTTCTTCGCACTCGGCGTGCTTTCCAAGCCGGAATACCAAGGCTCGAGAGATCAGAGTATTGGTCCGCTCATTGCCGGTCGCCTCGCCTATGATAATTACTACATCGAAACCGCCACATTGAGCGCCAGCATTGCCTTGCGTGCCAATGTTTCGCCCTGGTCTGGCATCGAATTTGGCCCCGTTTTGGGTCAGCGGTTTGGCCGTTCTGATGTCGAAAACAAGCGCGTGAAACTGCTTGGCGATATTGACGATTCGACCGAAGCTGGCGCCTTCATGCGGGTGCCCTTCCGCGACGTGCTCACCAGTCGCGACGAAGCCGCGATTGAGGTGCATTACGTCCATGATGTTTCTTCCACTGCATCCGGCGGCCTGCTGTTTTTCGGCGGCAGCTATCGCTTTGATCCGATCAATCGGCTGCGGCTCCGGTCGATCGCGCTCGCGGGCTATGGCTCTGATCGTTACAATCAGACCTTTTTTGGCGTGACGCAGGCTGGCGCCGCCGCAAGCGGCTTGCCTGAATACAAGGCGAGCAGTGGTATCCGCGATGTGAGCCTATCGCTCACGGCGAATTATGTGATTACGGGTGGCTGGGGCATCAACGGCGTTGTCAGCTTTAAGCGCTTGATGGGCGATGCCGCCGACAGCCCCATTGTCACCCGCGAAGGCGAAGAAAACCAAATAACCTTCGGCCTTGGGCTGAGCTACCGATTCTGACGCTGCCTCGGCGACCCTGGCAAGGCCGGGGCCAGAGGCGGATTTGAACGGTAACAAGATTGGCCCGCCCCTCCACCCCAAGTGCATCGCTGGTGATGACCGGCATGGTGCCGCGATGGATAGTGAGGTGTTTCCGGTGGTTTGGCGGGCGGCTTAGGCGATCAAGGCCGTCACAAGGAAGGCGAAGCCCGCAAAACTCGCCGCCGCGCCCATCGACGGGCGTAGCCAGCGCGCGCGCGACGTTTCCCGCGCCAGCGCCATGGCGCCCAGCATCAAACAGCCCTGGATCACCGCAAGCCCCGAAAGGTAGGCGATGATCGGCGTTGCCTCTGCGCCGATCACGGCTTCCGCAAAGGCATGGCCATGGAATAGCCCGGCCAGGGCAAAGCCCAGCAGCAGCGCCGGAGCGGAAACGCGCTTGGCGACCAGCAGCGCCAGCCCCGCCAACAGCACGGATGCCGCAACCAGGGCCTCGTTCATGCCAAGGCCAATGTCGGCCATGTGCAGCGCGAGCCCCAACATGCCGGCTGCGAGGAAACCGGCAATCGCGCGCAACGCCTCACCACGCGGCAGGGCTGCGGCCAGCACACCGGCCGCCAGCAAAAAGGCCAAATGATCCAGCCCAATCACCGGATGGCCGATGCCAGAGGCAAAACCCTGCCACAGCGTCTGTGGCATGGCGCCGTCCATCGGGTGATGCGCTGCCGCCGGCAAAGGCAGCAGGGCCATCAGGCTCAGGGCGAAAAATTGGCGGCGCATCCTCATCTCCCACGGGTTTTCCCCAGCATGCTTGCCGCTTCGGGGCCGGGATGCAAGCGGCGCGCGGTTGGACCGGCGGGTGGGAGCCTCTATATCCACACCGTGATCAAACTCCCCCGGATTCCCCTGCTGCTTGGCCTGCTGCTGCTCGCCGGCCCTGCCTTTGGCGCCTGCGCCGATTCCCCCGCCCCTGGCGTGGTCTGGCGACGCTGCCTGCTGGATAATGCGGATTTCTCGGGCCGAGACCTGGCGGGGGCCACACTTCGCGATTCCTCCTTCGCGCGGGCGCGCTTTGTCGAGGCGAAACTCAATGGCATTGATGGGTCAGATGCGCGGTTCAGCTTTGCGGATATGTCGCGCGCTGATCTGACTGGTGCGACGCTCCGCAGCACTGATCTGACGCGCGCCGTGCTGGCCGGCGCCACGCTGAAGGGCGCGGATTTACGCCGCGCCACGCTGTTCCGCGCCGATTTGCGCGGCGCCGATCTGACCGGGGCGGAGCTTACCGGCGCCAATCTTTCCGGCGCTGATTTCAGCGGCGCGCGCTGGCTGGATGGCGAGAAGATTTGCGGCGCCGGGTCTATCGGGTCCTGCCAGTGAGTGACGCGGATTACCTTTCGCGGCTCAATGCCGAACAGCGCGCGGCTGTGGAAGCGCTGGATGGGCCGCTTTTGGTGCTGGCAGGTGCGGGCACCGGCAAGACGCGCGTGCTGACCACGCGGTTTGCGCATTTGCTACGCAGCCGCAAGGCATTCCCTTCCCAGGTGCTGGCCGTGACCTTCACGAACAAGGCCGCGCGGGAAATGCGCGAACGTGTCGGCGCGATGATGGGTGAGGCTGTGGAAGGGCTATGGCTTGGCACCTTCCATGCGCTCACTGCGCGCATGCTGCGCCGGAATGCGGAACTTGTCGGGCTGAATTCGAATTTTACCATCCTGGATACGGATGATCAGTTGCGCCTGCTGAAGCAGGTGATGGAAGCAGAACATATTGACCTGAAGCGCTGGCCTGCGAATGGGCTGATGGCGATCATTCAGCGCTGGAAGGATCGCGGGCTGACGCCGGATGCCGTGACGCCGGCTGAGGATACGGATTACGCCGCCGGGCGCGCGCGCAGCGTCTATGAAGCCTATCAGGCGCGGCTTAAGGCGCTGAATGCCGCCGATTTCGGCGATTTGCTGCTGCATGTGGTGACAATTTTGCGCGGCCATCCGGAAGTTCTGGCCGATTATCAGCGGCGCTTTCGCTATATTCTGGTGGATGAATATCAGGACACCAATCTGGTGCAGTATTACTGGCTGCGGCTACTGGCGCAGGCGCATCGCAATATCTGTTGCGTTGGTGATGATGACCAATCCATCTATTCCTGGCGCGGGGCGGAAATTGAAAACATCCTGCGGTTTGAGAAGGATTTTCCCGGCGCGCAGGTGGTGCGGCTGGAATCGAATTATCGCTCCACCAAGCCCATCCTGGCCGCCGCTTCCGGGCTGATTGCGCACAACACCGGCCGGCTGGGCAAAACCTTGCGCCCGGGGCGCAATGATGCGGATGGGGAGAAGGTCAGCGTCGTCTCAGTCTGGGACAGCGAAGAAGAAGCGCGCATGGTGGGGGATAGGATCGAGGCCGCGCGGCGTTCGGGCGAGAGCCTTGGAGAGATTGCCATTCTGATCCGCGCCGGTTTTCAAACGCGCGCTTTTGAAGAACGCCTGATTACGCTTGGCCTGCCCTATCGCGTGGTGGGCGGTGCGCGGTTTTATGAACGCCAGGAAATCCGTGATGCCATGGCCTATTTCCGCGTGGTAGCGCAGCCCGCGGATGATCTGGCGTTTGAACGGATTGTGAACCTGCCCAAGCGCGGGCTTGGTGATACCGCGATGCGGGAAATGCATGCGCTGGCGCGCGCCGAAGCCGTGCCGTTGGCCATTGCTGCCGGGCTCGCCTTGGAAAAGGGCGTGATCAAGCAGGCCAAGGCGCGCGCGGCCTTGGGGGAATTGCTGGAAGCTTTCGCCCGCTGGCGCGCCATGCTGCCCAATGAAGGCCATGTGGTGATGGCGGCCACACTTCTCGAAGAAAGCGGCTATACCGATATGTGGAAGCAGGATCGCAGCCCGGAAGCGCCGGGGCGGCTTGATAACCTCAAGGAATTGCTACGCGCCATGGCGGATTACGAAACGCTGGCCGGGTTTTTGGAACATGTCTCGCTCGTGATGGAAAATGATGAAGCGGCGGAAGGCCAGCGCGTTTCCATCATGACATTGCATGGCGCGAAGGGCTTGGAATTTGATCGCGTATTCTTGCCCGGCTGGGAAGAAGGCGTCTTTCCATCGCAGCGCAGCCTGGAAGAAGGCGGCGAACGCGCCTTGGAAGAAGAACGGCGCCTGGCTTATGTTGGCATCACGCGCGCGCGGCGTTTTGCGGTGATCAGCCATGCCGCCAATCGGCGCATTTACGGCAATTGGCAGGCTTCCATCCCGTCCCGCTTTTTGGATGAATTACCGGCGCCTGAGATCAAGCTGGAAGGCAATGCGGCGCGGGAGATGCGGGGCGCGAGTGTGTTCCCGGCCTCAGGCGGCTTGTATGGCCAGCGCCCGCGCGTGATTGAAGCAGGTGCTTGGGAAGTGAAGGAACGCCCCGCGAGTGCGGCGCGTTATGCGCCGGGTGATCGCGTCTTTCACCAGAAATTCGGCTATGGCGAGGTGACGGGCGTGGATGATGATCGGCTTGATATCCGCTTCGACAAGGCCGGCGAAAAGCGCCTGATTGATCGTTTTGTGGAGAAAGCCTGATGCGCCCTGCCGGCCCTGATGGCGCGGGCGCGCTTTCCCGCCGCCGCGCGGAGCCGCTTGAAGCGCTCAGCATTGATGGGCTGAGTGAGGAAGCGCTGCCCTTCTTTGAAGCGGCACTGCAACAGGTGTGCGGCACAGTCGCCTATTTCCGCGATGAACCCAGCGATACCTGGCGCGTTGAAGGTGTGCGCGAAGCAGGTGCAGGGCAGGAGGCGCTGGAAAGCGCCTTGGCCTTGGCCGCGCTGGTGGCCGGCATCGCCCCGCCCGCAGTGCAGGTTGCGCCAGTGGAAGCGGATGGCTGGCTTGCGCGCACCGTGCAGGCTTTTCCGGAACAGCGCATTGGTCGGCGCTTCCTGATCCGCCCGACCCATGTTGCGGACCGGCGCTGTTTTGATCGGCTGGTGTTGAAGCTGGATGCCGGCCTGGCCTTTGGGTCGGGCGAGCATGCTTCCACGCAAGGCTGCCTGATGGCGTTTGAAGCCGTGGCCCATCGCTGTCCTCGGCGCGTCATGGATCTGGGCAGTGGTTCGGGCATTCTCGCCATGGCGGCGGCGAAGCTGCTGCATGTGCCGGTGACGGCAACCGATATCGAACCCTGGTCGGTGCGCATTTGTGCGGAGAATGCGCGGCTGAATGGCCTGTCTGCCCAGATGCGCGCGCTATTGGCGGATGGCTGGCGTGATCGACGGTTGCAGGGCAAGCGCTATGATCTGATTTTTGCGAATATCCTGGCGCGCCCGCTTTGTGCCATGGCGCGAGAATTGGCGGCGCATCTTGCACCGCAGGGAACGGCCATTTTGGCCGGGCTTCTCGGCACGCAGGCGCGCATGGTGCTGGCGGCGCATCGCCGTCAGGGCCTGGTGCTTGAACGCAGAATAAATGTTGGGCCTTGGACTACGTTGGTACTTAGACAGCGCTGATCAGAACCCTCGACTGAAGGGCCAATCCTCAGTCGCTGAGATGAAACGAAACGCTTTGGCATTGGCTTCATAAGCGCGTTTTGCGATCATGATATCAACCATGGCCGTCTCCAGGGCTTCCTGCCCTTGAATGGCGGCAATGCCGGAACCGATGCCCTCTCTCGGGATGGGCGGGACAAACACAGGCCGTTCTGGCGCTGCGGTAGTGTTGGCAAGGCGTATTGCCGCCATTTCCAGACGCTCCACGGCTCGCTGCATGCCGCTCAGCGTCGCATTCATCGCGGCATTGATGCCGCCGGGGATGGTTTTCGTCATGGGGCTAATCTAGCCGAGATTCGTAAATAAAGTTCTGAAGAATCGACACCCCTGGTGGAAATTTGCGCCCATCCCTCAGTTTTTTGGTTCACTCCGCCGCCGCGCGCCGATCAAGATGTTGGCGCAGCCTGGGCATCACTTCCTGCGCGAGCCGCGCCATGCTCTCAGCCTCCCAAGCCGCATTGGGGCCGGACCAATCAAGGCCCGCCATCAGCACATGGCCGTAAGGGCCGGCTTCTTCACGCAGCGCGATCAGCTTGTCCAAAACGGTGCGTGGGCTGCCGGCGATCACGCAGGCGTCAATCATATCCTCAGCCGTTGCGGCGTTATGGTCCATGTCTTCGCGCGGCGTCATGGTGGCGGCGAGCCCCGCGCGCTTCGCGAGACTGCCCAGATATTCAAAGTAATAGCGGGTGGCCCCTTCCGGGGCGGTGGCGCGGGCGCGGGCTTCGGCATCGGTCGCGGCAATCACGAAATTCCGCGCCATGCGCCAGCGCGCGCCATCGGGGGCCTTTCCAGCTTCACGCTGGCCGGCGGCGAAGCTCTGCCAATGGCCGGCCAGAATCCGATGCGCGACAAAATTGGCGCTGATCACGCCCCAGCCGCGCTTGGCCGCCAGCGCCACGCCCTGCGAATCCTTGGAGCGCGCCGAGATATGGATCGAAGGTCCGCCCGGCTGGAAGGGTTTCGGCATGAAGCCCACGCCATATTGCGGCAGCACATTGCGCGAAATCTTCACCGGCCAGGTTTCGCCGCCAACATCATAAGGCGGCTCAGCCGCCCAGATGCGCTGGATGGTCTCAATCGATTCGACCATGCGCTTGCCGCGTTCCTTGGGTTCGATATCGCCAAAGAGCTCAAAATCCGAAGAAAGCCCGCCGGCGCCAATCCCCATCATGAAGCGCCCATGTGCCATATGGTCGAATTGCGCGACCTCGGCCGCCACAATGGCCGGATGGTGATTGGGCAGGTTGATCACGCCGGTGCCGAACGTAAGGCTCGTGCGATGCACCAGCCCCGCCATGAACATTAGGGGGGAGGCAATGGGTTCAGAAGTTGCGGAGAAATGCTCCCCCACCCAGACCTCCTGAAAACCCAGGCGGTCCGCGAGCAGGGATTTTTCCGTATCCTCTGCCAGGGTTTCATGCATGGGCCGCCCCGGTGGATGGAGCGGCATCATGAACAGGCCAAGATGCATGCGGCGCTTCCTCAAGTCGTTTTGGGCGATGTGCCTCGCCGTTTCGACCCTCAGCCTAAAACAAGGCAGCGCGAAAGGTGAAGGGGGGTGGGCCTTGCCAGGGGGCGCTTCTGCCCTGATGCTTCCCCGGTGACCCCATCCGCCAGACTTGCCGCGGCGATCCAGCTGCTGAGTGCGCTCGAAGCCCAATGCTTTGCCCCCGATGCGCGTCGCCGCCCCGCCGATGCGGTGGCGAGTGATTTTTTCCGCGCCCGGCGCTTCATCGGCGGGGGGGATCGGCGGAGCGTCAGTGAATGGGTCTGGGGGGTGGTACGGCAAAGGCTGCGGCTGTATTGGAATCTGGCACGCCTGCCGGCTGAGCCCACACCGCGCCTATTGCTGATGGCCTATCTGGTACTGGTGGCGCGCTGGACGGAAGCCGATATCGGCCGGGGCTTTTCCGGCGAACGTTATGGCGCAGCCCCGCCCGATGCCGCCGAAGCCCGCGCGGTGCGGATCATGGCCGGTCGGGATTTGCTGCACCCGGATATGTCGGAAGCGGTGCGGCTGAACCTGCCCGAATGGCTGCTGCCCGATTTCAAGGCGCGTTTTGGGGCGGCGCTGGCAGACGAAGCCGCCGCCATGGAACAGCCCGCAGCCCTTGATCTCCGCGCCAATCTGCTGCGCGGCACGCGGGCAGAAGCCGCTGCTGCCCTGGCGGCCGAGGGCATCACCACGGAACCCACGCGCTTTTCCCCCTGGGGGCTCCGCGTGCCATCCCGTCGGCCAGTGACGGGCGCGGCGGCCTTCAAATCCGGCCTGATCGAAGTGCAGGATGAAGGCAGCCAATTGATCGCGCTGTTGGCCGATGCGCGCCCGGGGATGCGGGTGGCCGATTACTGCGCCGGCGCCGGGGGCAAGACGCTCGCCATGGCCGCCACCATGGGCAATCGGGGCAAGATCACCGCCTGCGATACCTCGGCGCCCCGGTTGGAGGGGGCGGCTTTGCGCTTCCGCCGCGCCGGGGTGGATAATGCCGAACGCCATTTGCTGACCGCCGGGGATCGCTGGGCCAAGCGCCGCGCCGGCAGTTTTGACCGCGTTTTGGTGGATGCGCCCTGCACCGGCACCGGCACCTGGCGGCGCAACCCGGATGCGCGGCTGCGCACCCGCCCGGCCGATTTGGCCGAGCTTGTTGCGGTGCAAAATAACATTCTCGACAGGGCAAGAGAATTGGTGCGTCCAGGCGGCAGATTGGTCTACGCTACCTGTTCCGTATTGCCCGCGGAGAATGAGGAGCGGATGGAAAGCTTCCTGGCAAGCAACCCGGATTTCGCGCCCATGGTGCTTGAAGCGCTATGGCCTGCGCTCTGCCCTGATGTCGCGCAGCCTTGCGCGGGACCGTGGTTGCGGCTTTCCCCTGGCGCGCAGGGTACGGATGGATTCTTCTGTGCTGTACTGGAAAGAAAGCCATGATCGCGATCCGCCG
>JADCES010000015.1 GCA_020250005.1 Roseomonas sp. | reverse complement strand
TGCGCTGATCCTGGCGCAGACGGAGGCTGATGCTGCGCGCTTTTCGGCCTTGGCGGGGCATAAGGTGCCCTGCTGGGGGAACCTGAAATACGCCGCGCCGCCATTGCCGGCAGACGCCGCCGAACTGGCGCGGTTGAGCGCCGCCTGGTCGGGGCGGCCGGTATGGCTCGCCGCCAGTACCCATCCGGGGGAGGATGAAATCATCCTTGCGGCCCACCGGTTGCTGGCTGGGGAGCACCCCGGTTTGCTGACAGTGATCGTGCCGCGCCATCCGCCGCGTGGGCCCGATATCGCGGGTTTGGCCGGCGATTTGCCCGTGGCGCGACGCGGCGCGGGGCAGGAAGCGGGGCAGGGGGTGGCGGTTTATGTCGCGGATACGCTTGGCGAATTGGGCTTGTTCTACCGCTTGGCTCGGGTTGCGCTGATTGGCGGGTCACTGGTGCCGCATGGCGGGCAGAACCCGCTGGAAGCCGCGCGGCTTGACTGCCCCATCATCACTGGCCCGCATCACTTCAATTTCGCTGAAATCATCACCCGCTTGCGCGCCGCCCATGCCCTGGCCGAAACCCCGGATGGGCCGGGGGCAGCGCCAGCACTCGCCGGAAATATCGCGCGCCTACTGGCCGATCCCGCCGCCGGGCTGGCCATGGCGGGGGCGGCGGCGGCGCTGGCGCAGGATCAGGCCGGCCTGCCAGAGCGCATCGCCACAAGCCTGTTGCCCTTGATCCGCCCGGCGCGGTAGCATCCCCCCACCGGGAAGGACCAGTCCAAGAAAACTCGGGGCCCTTACCGCAAAGACGGCGAAGCCGCGCGGATCGGGAAGCCCCAGGAAAAGTCATCCTTGCTGTGCTCGCCATCGGCGCGATGCCAGCACTGCGGAAGGTTTGAACGGTTTCAACTGATGCGAGCGCCTGAATTCTGGAGCGGTAAGCCTGGTGTGGCGGCAGCCTTGCTCTCGCCCATTGCGGCGCTCTACGCCGCCACCACGGCACGGCGCATGACGCAGCAGGGGAAGAAGCTCGCCCTGCCGGTGATTTGCTGCGGCAATGCGACCGCAGGCGGCGCGGGCAAAACCACGGTGGCGCTGGATCTTGGTGAAAGGCTCAGCGCGCGCGGCCTGGCGCCGCATTTCCTGCTGCGTGGCTATGGCGGCAAGCTGAAAGGCCCAGCGCGGGTTGACCTTGCCAGCCATGACAGCCGCGCCGTGGGGGATGAGGCTTTGCTGCTGGCTGCCATCGCGCCCACCTGGGTTTCGGCGGATCGTGCGGCGGGCGGTGCTGCCGCGCAATCAGCCGGGGCGCAGGCAATCATCATGGATGACGGGTTGCAGAACCCGACGCTCGAAAAATCACTCTCGCTGCTGATCATTGATGGGCCTTATGGCTTCGGCAATGGCCGCGTGATCCCCTCGGGGCCGCTGCGCGAACCCGTGGCCGCCGCCGCCGCGCGCTGCCAGGCCGCCGTGCTGGTCGGCGAAGATGAAACCGGTGCACTCGCGCAACTTCCGCCCGGCTTGCCCGTGCTGCGCGCCCGGCTGGTGCCGGGGCCGGAAGCGGCCGCGCTCGCCGGCAAGCCCGTGGTCGCCTTTTGCGGCATCGCCAATCCGCGCAAATTCTTCGCAACCCTGCAGGAAGCCGGCGCCGTTTTGGCCGCGCGCCATCCCTTCGCGGATCACTACCCCTTCGATGATCAGGAAATCCGCGACCTGCTGGCCGAGGCCGAGAAGCTCCGCGCCACCCCGGTCACGACGCGCAAGGATATTGTGCGCATTCCGCCCGCCCTGCGCGCCGGCATTCAGGTGGTGAGCATCGCCCTTGCCTGGGATGACCCGGCGGAGATTGAAGCGCTGCTGGATAGGGTTATCCCAGAAAAAACTTGACAAACCGTCCGGACGGTATAGTTAAGCGGGTATGGATACCCAAACCCCCGACGCTGAGCATTTTCAAGCCAAGCCTCTTGGCTTGGCGACTCGGAAAATGCGATCAAACAATAAATCGGATCAGGTTGGCGACGCGAATGCGTTGCCAACCTGCTCCGATGCGCCCACACGTATCCTGGATGCGGCTGAAACCCTGATCATCGCCCGCGGCGTCGGCGCCATGACGCTCGAAGCCGTTGCGCGCGAAGCCGGGGTTTCCAAAGGCGGCTTGCTCTATCACTTCGCCTCCAAGGAAGCGCTTTTGGAAGCGCTGCTGGGCCGGCTTTCCGCCTTCATTGCGCAGGAATTCGCCGCCTGCGTCGCCACCCAGCCGGAAGGGCCGGGGCGTGTGGCGCGGTCCATGCTGGAATGGGGCTTTGGCGAGGGCGACCTGGCCTGCAATGAACGCCATCAGCGCGCCGGCGCGGTCTTTCTGGCCGCTTTCCACCATGACCCGGCACTTTTGGCGCCGATGCGCGCCGTGATTGCCGAAATGCGCGCTGCCGTTGCCGCTGATGGCCTGCCGCCCGGCCATGGCGCGGCGATCATGGCGGCCGGGGATGGGTTGTTCATGGCGCGGCTGTTCAGCCTCTACACGCCTAGTTCTGAAGAATTGGCGGAAATGCGCGCGGCGCTTGCCGGGCTTTTGGGGGTGCGGCCATGACATTGCGCGGCAAGATCATCACGGGGCTTTTGCTGCTCGGGCTTGGCGGCGCCGCTTTTTGGCATTTGCGCGCCAGCCCGCCGCCGCCCGCAGCGCCGGCGCCCGCTGCCACCTCAGGCCCGATTGGTGTTGGCGCCTTGGGGCGTGTTGAACCTGCCTCGCGCATTCGCCGGCTCAATCAACCGGGCGGCACGGCGGTGACACGGCTGGATCGCCTGCTGGTTGCTGAAGGGGCGGAAGTCGCGCAGGGCCAATTGCTCGCGGAATTCGCCGATGCCGGCATGAAGGATGCCGCCGCCGCCCAGGCCGAAGCCGCCTTGGCCGAGGCCGAGGCGCAGCTCGCGCGGCTGCGCGCCGCCGGGCGGCCCTCAGAGATCGAAGCACAGCGCGCGCGCATTGAAGCCATCACCGCGCAGGAAGAAATTGCGCTGCGTGATGCCGAGCGGGCCGAGCGCCTGGTGCCGACCGGGGCGGGCGCGATTGCCACCGCTGATCGCAGCCGCGCCATTGCAACGCGCCTGGCCGCCGAAAAGCGCGAAGCCATGGCGGCTTTGGACACGCTACTATCCTCGCGGCCTGAGGATATCGCCCTGGCCGAGGCGCGCGTCGCCGGTGCACGGGCGGCAGCGGCCAAGGCGCGTGCGGATGCGGAATTGGCCCGGGTGCGCGCGCCGATTGCGGGCACGGTCTTGCGGGTATTCGTGCGCCCCGGTGATCAGGTGGGTGCGGATGGCGTCTTGGAAATCGCCGATCTGTCCAGGCTTGAAATCGTGGCTGATGTCTATGAAACCGATTTGCCGCGCGTGCGCATGGGCGCCCCGGCTGAGATCGTCGTGCCCGGCGAAGCGCAGCGTTTCGCCGGGCGCGTGAGCGATATCGGCTGGACCGTCCGCCGCCAGATCCAGGCCAGCAATGACCCTGTGGCGGCGGTGGATGCGCGCACCGTGGAAGTGCGCCTGACGCTGGAGGAGGCCGGCGCCGCTGCCTTGCGTCGGCGATCCAATATGCAGGTGCAGGTGGCGATCCGGCCATGAATGCACTGACGGAAAATCTGCGCGCGGCGCCGGTGGCTTCGGCATCAGTGCCGCTGAGCAAGGGGCGCGTTTCGCTGCTTGAATGGTTCTGGCTGCCCGCGCGGCTGGCGACGCGCCAGCTTTTCTTTGAACGCGCGCGCCTCTTTTCCGCCATTGCGGGCGTGATGTTCGCCTCCGTTTTGGTCTTCATGCAGCTTGGCTTCCGCGCTGCCTTGTTCGACAGCGCGACGCGGCTTTATGCCGCGATGGAAGCGGAATTGTTCCTGATGAACCCGCTGACCATGGCGAGCTTCCGGCCAGAGCAGGTGCCACGTATCCGTGCCCCTCAGGCGCTTGCCCTGCCGGAAGTGGCACAGGCCGTGCCTGTCTATTTGACGCAGGCTTCCTGGCGCAATCCGGAGACCGGCGCCAAGCGCGCCATTCAACTGATCGGCTTTGATGTTGAAGCGGGTGCCATGCGTTTTCCGGGCCTCGACAAGATATCGGATGCGCTCCGGCAGGTGGATGCGGTCGGTTTTGACGTGCGTTCCCGCCCCGAATTTGGCGATATTGCGAAGAAACTGGCCGATCACGGACCGTTTGAGGTGCAGATCGGCAATCGCATGATGCGCCTTGTGGGTCTGGTGGAAATCGGCCCTTCCTTCGGCGCTGACGGCAATCTGGTGATGAGTGAGGTGAATTTCCGCCGCGTGGTGCGCGGGCGTGATCCATCGAATGTTGACCTGATTGCCATTCGCCTGGTGCCCGGTGCCGATATTCAGGCCGCCAAGGAAAGGCTGAAGGCGCTCTTGCCCGGCGATGTCATGGTACTGACGCAGCCGGAATTGGTGGCGCATGAACGCCATTACTGGGAAACCGCAACCGCGATTGGCTTCATCTTCGGCTTTGGCAGCATCATGGGGCTGATTGTCGGTATGGTGATTGTCTATCAGATCCTGTTCAGCGATATCGCCAATCATTTGCGCGAATACGCAACGCTGAAGGCGATTGGCTATTCCAATTTCTATCTGGCGCGGGTTGTCATGGCATCAGCGCTGATCCTGGCGGTGCTTGGGTTTGTGCCGGGATTTCTGGCCTCGATCTGGATGTATGAATTCGTCGGCACCGCCACTTTCCTGCCGCTCGGCATGACGTTGGATCGCGCCGTCACCGTATTCCTGATGATCTTTGGCATGTGCGCGGTGGCAGGCTTGCTTGCCATGCGCAAACTGCGTGATGCCAATCCCGCGGATATGTTTTCCTGATGCAGGCCGAACCTATTCGGATTGAGGCGCTGAATTACGCCTATGGTGAAGGCGAATTGCGCCGGCCTGTGCTGCGTGATGTCGCGCTTCAGGTGGGGGTGGGGGAGGTGCTGCTGCTGACCGGCCCATCCGGTTCCGGCAAGACCACGCTGCTGACATTGATCGGTGCGCTGCGCGCCATGCAGGAAGGTTCCTGCACCGTATTGGGCCAGGAATTATTCGGTGCGTCCGAAGGCGCGCGGGTCTCACTCCGCCAGCGCATCGGCTTCATTTTCCAGAACCATAATCTATTGGGCGCGCTGACCGCGCGGCAGAATGTGGCCATGGCGCTGGAAGTGGCGCCGCGCTTTTCGGAAACCGAACGCCTGGCGCGCGCTGGTGAGATGCTGGCGGCGGTGGGTTTGGCGGAACATGCGGACCGGCTGCCGGCCAAGCTTTCCGGCGGGCAGCGCCAGCGCGTGGCGATTGCCCGTGCGCTGGTGGGGGAACCCGGCCTTGTTTTGGCCGATGAACCAACCGCCGCGCTCGATAAAGTCTCCGGCGCAGAGGTTGCGCATCTGCTGCGCGATTTGGCGAAATCCCGTGGTGTGCCGATTTTGATGGTGACGCATGATCCGCGCATTCTGGATATCGCGGACCGTGTTGTGGCGATGGAAGATGGGCGCATTGTGGAGCACGCATTGACGTAATTTAATAAATCCGAAGTTGCATTGACATCGCTTTATCGCATCGGTGACATGCCCTCTCTTCAACAAGGAAAAAGAGGCTCCCCATGCGTAAATTCGGCTTCAAGGCCGCACTTGCCGCGCTTTTCGCGACCTTCGCCACGCCCAGCTTCGCCCAACCTTCCGCGAGCCCAACGCTTGATGCCATCAAGGCACGCGGCACGCTGGTCTGCGGCATTCATAATGGTGTGGCGGGCTTTGCGCTTCCCGATAGCCGCGGTGTCTGGCAGGGGCTGGATGTTGATCTCTGCCGCGGTTTGGCGGTGGCGATTTTCAATGATGCGACAAAGGTGCGCTTCATCCCGCTTTCATCCTCAACGCGCTTTACCGCGCTGGGCGCGGGGGAGGTGGATGTGCTGTTCCGTACCTCCACCCAGACCATGCTGCGCGATACCACACTCGGCCTGCGCCATGCGGTGACCTATTTCTATGATGGTCACGGCTTCATCGTGAAGGCGGATGCGGGCATCAACAAGGTCGCCGAAATGCGCGGTGCGACGATTTGCCTGATCCAGGGCACCACGAATGAACAGGTGACGGCGGATTACTTCCGCAGCATCAATGCGCCCTTCCAGCCCGTGGTGTTTGAGCGCACGGATCAGGCAGTGGCCGCGTTGCAAGCCGGGCGTTGCGACAGTTTCGGCACGGATGCGTCCCAGCTTGCCGGCGTGCGGTCTTCCATGCCGCGCCCCGCCGATTGGACCATCCTACCCGAGCGTTTTTCCAAGGAACCCTACGGCGCCTATATCCGCCGCGGCGATGAGCAATGGTTCGATATCGTGCGCTGGTACACCTATTCCATCATCGAAGCGGAGGAACAGGGCATCACCCAGGCCAATGCCGAAGAACGCCGCCGGACCAGCACCAACCCCAATACGCGCCGCCTGCTGGGCGTGACGCCTGAGCTTGGCCAATCGCTGAAGCTTGACCCGGCCTGGGCCTACAACGTGGTCCGCGCCATCGGCAATTATGGGGAGCTTTATGAGCGTACCATGGGCGACAAGAGCCAGGTGCAATTGCCACGCGGCCCGAACCATCTTTGGACCACGCCGGGTGGGCTGATGTACGCGCTGCCGATGCGCTGAGTTTTTGACTATGATTGGCGAGACCCTTGATGAAGGGTCTCGCTTTTTTGTTTCTGGCTGGCGTTACTTCACAATCGCGACACGCAAAGCATTCGTCGTCCCCGGCGTGCCAAAGGGCACACCCGCCGTCACCACCACCTCATCCCCGCTTTTGGCGAAGCCTTCATGCTGCGCGGCGCGCGTCGCGCGTGCTACCATTTCGGTCATGGAATGGATTTCGCTGACTTCCAGCGGATGCACGCCCCAGAACAGCGCCATGCGCCGCGCCACACCCGCGCTGGTGGTCAGCCCCAGGATCGGGCAATGCGGGCGTTCCCGCGCCACGCGGAGCGTGGTGGACCCGGTGGAGCTGAAGGTCGCGATTACCTCGGCCTCGATCGTCTCGGCCACCTGGCGGGCGGCGGTCGCGATGGCGCCGGCGCTGGAATGTTCCGGCGGCGGGCGCGCGGCATCGGTCAGGCGCCGCCAATCGGGGTCCTGTTCCACCCGCGCCACAATGCGGTCCATCATATTCACCGCCTCATAAGGGTATTGCCCGGCGGCGGTCTCGGCCGAGAGCATCACCGCATCCGCGCCATCAAAAACGGCCGTGCCGACATCGGAAACCTCGGCGCGCGTTGGGCTTGGTGCGGTGATCATGCTCTCCAGCATTTGCGTTGCCACCACAACCGGTTTGCCCAGCGCGCGGGCCGTGCGCACAATGCGCTTTTGCGCGAGTGGCACTTCTTCTGGTGGGAGTTCCACGCCCAAATCACCACGCGCGACCATGACGCAATCGGTCAAAGCCATGATGGCATCCAGGTTTTCAAGCGCCTGGGGTTTTTCGAGCTTCACCATGATCCAGGCGCGCCCGGCGGCGATTTCCTTGGCTTCCGCCACATCTTCCGGGCGCTGCACGAAGGAAAGGCCGATATATTCCACGCCCTGATCCAGCACGAAGGCGAGGTCCGCGCGGTCCTTTTCCGTCAGTGCCGGGATGGGCAGGGCCACATCTGGCACATTCACGCCCTTGCGGTCCGAAAGCGGGCCACCCACCACCACCTGGGTTTCCAGATGATCAGGGCGCTTGTGGGTAACGCGCAGCCGAAGCTTGCCATCATCCAACAACAGCGTCGTGCCGATTTGCGCCGCGGCGATGATTTCCGGATGCGGCAGATTGACCCGCCTGGCGTCGCCCGGCGTCGGGTTCAGATCAAGCTTGAAGCTCTGGCCTGATTGCAACTGCACCCGCCCGGCCTGGAACCGCCCGACGCGCAGCTTCGGCCCTTGCACATCGGCCAATATCCCGATGGGGCGGCCCACCTTGGCCTCGACGGCGCGGATGGTGGCGATGCGGGCGGCGTGATCCTCATGGCTGCCATGGGAAAAATTAAGCCGGAAGATATCGGCGCCGGCGCGGTGGAGCTTTTCAATCATCTCCGCGCTGCTGCTGGCGGGGCCGAGGGTTGCGATGATTTTGGTACGGCGCCGGCGGCGCAGAACGGGGCGGGCCACCATGCGGGGCGCTCCTGTGCTTGGTTCAGAATGGGTTGGGGCGGGCGCCAGATCGGGTCTCAGGCTTGCGGGCGGCAGGTTCAGCGCCTTGGCGATTTCCGGAATACGATCCTCAGGGATACGCTTCCATTGGGAAACGGCGGCGGTGGAAATGCCCAGGGCGGCGGCGATCTGCTTGACGGTGCCGCGCCGGGCGAGAAGGGCTTCAAGGGCTGGGTCGCGCATGGCGGCATCTTAGCAAAATTAAGTTAAGGCGCCACCTAAAATCGGCGCGACTTAACTTTTAAAAGTTAAGCTACCAAAAGCGCGCGAAAATCATTCACATTGGTGAGCGTTGGCCCCGTCACCACAAGATCGCCCAGCGTCTGAAACAGGCGGTAGCTGTCATGCCCCGCCAGCAGCGCACGCGGGTCGAGCCCGGCAGCGCGGGCGCGGGCCAGGGTATCCGGGGTGGCGATGGCGCCGGCATTATCCTCTGACCCATCAATGCCATCCGTGTCGCCCATCAGCGCCCAGATGCCGGGGGTTCCAGCCAAGGCCAGCGCGCAGCCGAGCAAGCATTCCCCATTCCGCCCGCCGCGGCCTGGCTCGGGGCTGCGGATGGTCACGGTGGTTTCTCCGCCTGAAAGCAGGATGGCCGGGCCGGGCAAGGGGTGGCCATGGGTCGCGGCGGAACGGGCAATGCCGGCGAGTGCGGTGCCCAATTCCCGCGCCTCGCCTTCCAGTGCATCGCCCAAAATCAAGGGCGTCAGGCCAATCCCGCGCGCGGCAGTGGCGGCGGCTTGCAAGGCTATGGCCGGCGTCGCGATGAAGCGATAATCGGGCGTGCCCAGGCGCGGGTCGCCGGGTTTCGGGCTTTCTTCCGCCCCTGCTTCCAGATGCGCCATCACCGGCGCCGGCAACTGCATCCCGTAATGCGCCACCAGGGCGCGGGCATCGGCGAAGCTGGAAGGATCAGGCACGGTGGGGCCGGAGGCAATCACACTCGGATCATCCCCCGGCACATCGGAAATGGCCAGCGTCACCACGCGCGCAGGATGCGCCGCCGCCGCCAGCCGCCCGCCGGAAAAGGCGGAAAGATGCCGGCGGATGCAGTTCATTTCATGAATGGTGGCGCCGGAAGCGAGCAGCGCCTTATTCACCGCAATCAGGTCTTCCAGCGTCAGGCCGGGGGCGGGCAGCGTCGTCAGCGAAGACCCGCCGCCCGAGACCAGAAACAGCACCAGATCATCCGCGCCCGCGCTGCGCGCCAATTCCAGCAATGCCGCCGCGGCCCTGGCCCCGGCCGCATCCGGCACAGGGTGAGAGGCTTCCAGCACCCTGATCCGCCGCGTTGGGTAGCCATGGGCATAGCGGGTCACGACTAGGCCCTCGATCAGGGCATCGGGCCAGGCGGCCTCCACCGAAGCGGCCATGACGGCGGCGGATTTCCCGGCGCCGAGCACAATCACCCGCCCGCGCGGGCGTTCCGGCAAATGCCGCGCCAGCACCTGGCGCGGATCGGCGCTGGCAATGGCCGCGTCGAAGATTTGGCGGAGCGCGGCGCGGGCGGATGCATCGGTGAATGCCATGGCGAATTTCCTTTTGGGAACCAGTATGGCGAAGTCGCGCCGAATGGGCCATCTATGGCGCGATGGATCAGGAGGCCCC
>JADCES010000149.1 GCA_020250005.1 Roseomonas sp. | reverse complement strand
CTGGAAATCGCGCTGTCCTATGCTTCCGCCATTGGTGGTGGGCGTTCGGGCGTGATCGAGACCACCTTCAAGGAAGAATGCGAAACCGATCTGTTCGGTGAACAGACCGTGCTCTGCGGCGGCTTGGTGGAATTGATCAAGGCCGGTTTCGAAACCCTGGTGGAAGCGGGCTATGCGCCGGAAATGGCCTATTTCGAATGCCTGCATGAAGTGAAGCTGATTGTGGACCTGATTTATGAAGGCGGCATCGCCAACATGAATTATTCCATCAGCAACACCGCAGAATATGGCGAATACGTCACTGGCCCGCGCATCATCACGGCGGAAACCAAGGCGGAAATGAAGCGCGTGCTGGAAGATATCCAGTCCGGCCGCTTCGCGCGCGATTGGATGCTGGAAAATAAGGTGAACCAGGCGAGCTTCAAGGCCACGCGCCGCCGCCTGGCTGAACACCCGATTGAAGAAGTGGGTGAGAAGCTGCGCGCCATGATGCCTTGGATCAAGAAGGGTGCGCTTGTGGACAAGAGCCGCAACTGAAGCGGGCTTCGCGATTTGGATCAGGTTTGATCAGGGCCGCCTGGGCATTCGGGCGGCCCTTTTTCATGGATGGAACAAATGGCCTGGGCTTATCTTTTTCTCGCGGGGCTTTGTGAAATCGGCTGGCCGATTGGCCTCAAGCTTGGTTGGGCCGCGGGTGGGCTGCGCTACGGCTGGCTCGCCTTCGCCATTGCCTGCATCATCGCGAGTGGCGGGTTGCTGCTGCTGGCGCTGCGGGAAATCCCTGTTGGCACCGCCTATGCCGTTTGGACCGGCATTGGCGCGGTTGGCGCCTTTCTGGTGGGCATTACGCTATTCGGCGATGCAAATACCGCGCTACGCTGGGCTTCCGTGGCGCTGATCACCGCGGGCATCATCGGGTTGAAATTGGCGTGAGGAGCATGTCCGAGCCAAGTGGCTTCACTTGGCGACTCGGGACATGCGACCGACAAAAGGAGAAGGCGATATGACCGACACTTCCCATATGGTGGCAGCGGATACGGATTATCCGCGCGATTTCCTGGGCTATGGCGCCAATCCGCCCGACCCAAAATGGCCAAATGGCGCGAAGCTCGCGCTTTCCTTTGTGCTGAATTACGAGGAAGGCGGTGAGAATACCGTGCTGAACGGCGATGCCGGCAGCGAATTGTATTTGCATGAAGTGCCGGGCGGGTCGCCCATATTGGGTGAACGCAATCGTACCGTGGAAAGCCAATTCGATTACGGCGCGCGCGCCGGCGTGTGGCGCATTCTGCGCGCCTTTGCCGCGCGCAAGTTGCCATTGACCGTCTATGGTGTGGGCCGCGCGCTGGAATTGAACCCAACGGTCACGCGCGCCTTCGCCGATGCGGGGCATGAGGTCGCTTCCCATGCCTGGCGCTGGATTGATTATCACAGCGTGGATGAGGCGACGGAACGTGCGGAGATCGCGCGCTGTGTTGAGGTGATTGAACGCCTGACCGGCACGCGCCCGGTTGGCTGGTATACTGGGCGCATCAGCCCAAATACGCGCCGCCTGGTCGCGGAATATGGTGACTTCCTGTATGATTCGGATTCATATGCGGATGATCTGCCTTTTTACGTGACGGCCGCGGGCAAGCCGATGCTGATCATTCCGTACACACTCGATAATAACGACATGAAATATGCCGTGCCGCCTGGTTTCTCAGCGCCCGATGGCTGGGAACAGTATATGACCGATGCATTTGAAACCCTGCTCGCGGAAGGCCGCGCCGGGGCGCCGAAGATGATGTCGGTTGGGCTGCATTGCCGCTTGATCGGGCGGCCAGGGCGTGCGGCGGCGCTGGCGCGGTTTCTGGATCGCGTGGCGGCGACGCCGGATGTTTGGGTGTGTCGCCGCGCTGATATTGCGCGCCATTGGTGGGCGCAGCATCCGCCGAAAGCGTGAAGGGAAACGCCATGTCCTATCCTTTGGAAAAGCGCGAATTGATCGCCGAAGCGCCGGGGCTTCGCATGCAGATCCTGACGCTTGCCGCCGGGCAGGAAGTGCCTTGGCATTGGCATAGCGAAGTGACGGATACCTTCTGGTGCATGGATGGACCGATGGTGATTGAAATGCGCGCGCCGCGTGAAAGCGTGGAATTGGCGCCGGGCCAGATGCATGCGGTGCCTGCCAAACGCGCGCATCGCGTAACGGGGAAGGATGGTGGGCGCTGCCGCTTTGCCATTCTGCAAGGGATTGGCACCTATGATTTTCAGCCCGTCGGTGGTGTGTGAATTCCAGACGTAGAAGAAGGAAAAATCCCATGTTGCAACGTCGTGCCCTATTCGCGCTGGCTGGCAGCGCCTTGGCTGCCCCTGCATTGGCGCAAAGCCGTTATCCCTCGCGGCCCATTCGCGTGATTGTACCCTTCGCCGCCGGTGGCGTGATTGATGTGGTGGCGCGCATCGTGACGGAGCCGCTGCCGCGCGTATTGGGCCAGCCTGTGGTGGTAGAAAATCAACCAGGGGCGGGCAGCACTATCGGTGCGCGCAGTGTCGCACGCGCCGCGCCGGATGGGCATACGCTTTTGCTGAATGGTGCCGCGCATAGCGTGATCCCGGCGCTCTATCCGGATGCCGGGTTTGATTCGATCAATGATTTCATCCCGATTTCTACCTTGGGCGATCAGAGCTTCCTGCTGGCGGTGCATCCATCACTGCCGGTGCGTGATGTGCCGCAGCTATTGGCATGGCTGCGCGAAAGGCGTGGAGAAGCGACCTTCGCCACCACGGGGATCGGCGCCGCTTCGCATCTTTCGGGTGAATTGCTGAAGAAGCTCGTAGGCGTGGATTTCACCATTGTGCAGTATCGTGGCACGCCGGCAGCAGTGACGGATTTCGTCGCCGGGCGCGTGGATTTCGTGATTGATAGCCAAACCCTGCTGGCGCCACTGGTGCGTGATGGCCGGGCGCGCGGCCTGGCGGTGACGACAGCGCGGCGTTCGCAATTGCTGCCGGAATTGCCGACGCTGCAGGAAGCCGGCGTGGCAGGCTATGCCGCTTCATCCTGGCAGGTGCTCTATGCGCCAGCCGGCACGCCTGCGGAGATCATCACCACTCTTTCAACGGCAGTGACGGCCGTATTGAATGATCCCGCCATTCGCCAGCGCTTCGCCGATGCTGGTATTGATCCCATGCCGAATGATCCCGCGGCTTCCGCGCGCTTCATTCGTGCTGAGACCGACAAATGGGTGCCGATCCTGCGCGCGACAGGCGCGAAGCCTGGGTGAATTCAGTCGGTATCCGCGGCGGCGAATTGAATCAGGATTTGCCCCTCACGCACTGTCTCACCAACGCGGCAGGAAATGGTTTCAATCCTGCCGGCGCGCGGTGCGGTGAGGCGAAACACTGTTTTCATCGCCTCCAGCACCACCAGCACATCGCCGCGCGCGACTTCCTGGCCTTCGCTTGCCAATAACTGCGTGACTTGTCCGGGCAGGGGTGCCAGCAGCCGGTCATCGCCGCCTTCTTCCTCACCAGCGCGCGCGATGGGATCCGGCAGGCGGAAGCGCCAGCTTTGCCCGGCATGGCGCAGGCTGATCGTCTCACCAGCGCGATGGATGGAAGCGGAAAGCCGCATGCCATCCAGCAGCGCATGGATGCGCCCAGCTTCAAGCCTGGCGTGCCGCGCGGTGATTTCCGTATCGCCCGCCGTAATGCGCCAACCATCTGCCACAGGCGTTAGCGTGATGGCATGCACATCATCCTCCAGGTGAAAATCAAATACGCGGGATGGGCGCGTATTGATCCACCAATGATCCGTCGCATGCCAAGGCGAATGTGGATCGGCGCTATTCGCCGCTTGGGTGCGCGCGACATCTTCTTCCAGGGCGATCACGCCAAGCGCGGCCAGGGCAAGCGTTTGCGCGGAAGGGTGCGGCTTCGGTGTCAGCAGTATTTCCGCATTGCGCCCGATAAAGCCGGTGTCAATGCCGCCCGCTGCAAAATCCGGATGCGCCAGAATGCGATCCAGCATATCCAGATTATGCGCAACACCAATGATATCCGAATGCGCCAGGCCAGCGCGCAGCCGCGCAATCGCCTCTGCCCGGGTAGGTGCATGGGCGATCATTTTCGCGACCATGGCATCGTAATGGATGCTGATGCGATCGCCGGCGACAAAGCCTGAATCAATCCGCAAGCCCTGATCGGAAAGCCGGAATACCTGAAGCGCGCCGATGGAAGGCGCGAAATCCCGCGCCGGGTCTTCGGCATAGAGGCGGAGTTCCATCGCATGGCCTTGCGCGCCGATATCCTCCTGCCGCACCGGGAGCGTTTCGCCGGCGGCCACGCGCAATTGCCATTCCACCAGATCAAAACCGGTGATGGCTTCCGTCACCGGATGTTCCACCTGCAGGCGCGTATTCATTTCCAGAAAATAGAACCTGCCATCCTGCGCGATGAATTCCACCGTGCCGGCGCCTTGGTATTGCACGGCCTTGGCGGCGGCGACGGCTGCGGCGCCCATGGCATCCCGCATTTCAGCACTGATGCCGGGTGCGGGGGCTTCTTCAATCACTTTCTGATGGCGGCGCTGGGCGGAGCAATCACGTTCAAATAAATGCACTGCATTGCCGTGGCTATCGCCAAACACCTGTACTTCAATATGGCGCGGGCGTTCCAGATAGCGTTCGATCAGCACGCGATCATCACCAAAGGCCGAGGCACCTTCCTGCCGCGCGGCACGCAGTGCTTCCGCAAAATCAGCCGCCGCGCGCACCACGCGCATGCCGCGCCCACCACCGCCGGCGACGGCCTTGATCACTAACGGGAAGCCAATGCGTTGCGCTTCGCCCGCGAGAAAATCCGCGTCCTGCTCCGCGCCGTGATAGCCAGGCAGCAGCGGCACGCCGGCTTTCTCCATCAGCGCCTTGGCTGAACCCTTGGAACCCATGGCGCGCATGGCAGAAGCCGTTGGGCCAACAAAGATGATCCCGGCCGCTGCACAGGCTTCCGCAAAGGCTGGGTTTTCAGACAAAAAACCATAGCCAGGATGGATCGCATCTGCCCCCGCACGCTTTGCGGCGGCGATGATGGCGGTGATGTTCAAATAACTTTCACGCGCTGGCGCGGCCCCGATATGGATCGCCTCATCGGCCATTTTCATATGCTGCGCGGTTTCATCGGCGTCGGAGAATACCGCGATGCTGCGCAGCCCCATGCGGCGCGCGGTGCGGATAATGCGGCAGGCGATTTCGCCACGGTTGGCAATGAGAAGGCTTTGGAACATAGCCGGCCCCTACATCCGGAACACGCCGAAGCGTGTCTTTTCAATGGGTGCATTGCAGGCCACCGCGAGTGACAGTCCCAGAATGCGTCGCGTGTCAGCAGGGTTGATGATGCCATCATCCCAAAGCCGCGCACTAGCGTAATAGGGGTGGCCTTCGGTTTTATATTTTGTGCGGATCGGGGCCTTGAAGGCTTCTTCCTCCTCCGTGGGCCATGGCTTGCCTTGCCCTTCCATATTGTCGCGCCGCAGCTGCGCCAGCACACTCGCTGCCTGTTCGCCGCCCATCACGGAAATCCGCGCATTGGGCCACATGAACATGAAGCGCGGATCATAAGCGCGCCCGCACATGCCGTAATTGCCGGCGCCGTAGCTGCCACCAATCACCACAGTGAATTTCGGCACGCCCGCGGTCGCAACTGCCGTCACCAGCTTCGCGCCATCCCGCGCGATGCCGCCGGCTTCATATTTCCGCCCCACCATGAAGCCTGAAATATTCTGCAAAAACAGCAGCGGAATGCCGCGCTGGCAGCAGAGTTCAATGAAATGCGCGCCCTTCAGTGCGGATTCCGAAAACAGAATGCCGTTATTCGCGAGGATACCGATGGGATAGCCATGGATATGCGCGAAACCGCACACCAAGGTCGTGCCGTAAAGCCGCTTGAATTCATCAAATTCACTGCCATCCACCAGGCGCGCAATCACTTCCCATACATCATAAGGGGCACGGATATCGGCAGGCACAACGCCCAGCAATTCACGCTCATCATAAAGCGGCGCGCGCGGCGCACGCAGCGCCAATTGCGGCGCCATGCGTGGCCCAAGCCCGGCCACAATGCGGCGGCAAATCGCCAGCGCATGGCGATCATCCTGCGCATAATGATCCACCACGCCGGATTGGCGCGCATGCACATCAGCGCCACCCAATTCCTCGGCGGTCACAACCTCACCAGTTGCAGCACGCACCAAGGGCGGGCCGCCCAGGAAGATGGTGCCCTGCTGGCGAACGATGATGCTTTCATCAGACATGGCGGGAACATAAGCGCCACCCGCGGTGCAGCTTCCCATCACCACGGCGATTTGTGGAATGCCTTCCGCCGACATATTCGCCTGGTTGAAGAAAATGCGGCCGAAATGCTCACGGTCCGGGAAAATCTCATCCTGTTGCGGCAGGAAGGCGCCGCCGGAATCCACAAGATAAATGCAGGGCAGGCGATTGGCGCGGGCGATTTCCTGCGCGCGCACATGCTTCTTCACCGTCATCGGGAAATAGGTGCCACCCTTCACCGTGGCATCATTGGCGATGAGCACGCATTCACGCCCCGCCACACGCCCAAGGCCGGAAATGATGCCGGCGCATGGCACTTCCCCACCATAAAGCCCATGGGCGGCAAGCTGCGACAGCTCCAGAAAAGGCGAGCCCGGATCAATCAGCGCGCGCACGCGCCCGCGCGGCAGCAGCTTATTGCGCGCCAAATGCTTGTCCCGCGCGACTTTGCCGCCACCCTGTTCTGCGACGGCGATAGTCTTTTCCAAATCTGCCACCAGCTCCGCCATGGCGGCGGCATTGGCGGCGAAGCTCTCGCTGCCTGTATCAAGCGTGCTGCGCAGAATGCTCATGCGGTTTCGCGGAACAATTCCCGCCCGATCAGCATGCGCCGAATTTCAGACGTGCCCGCGCCAATCTCATACAGCTTGGCGTCGCGCAACAGTCGGCCAGTCGGGTAGTCATTGATATAGCCATTGCCGCCGAGGCATTGAATGGCTTCCAGCGTCATCCAGGTGGCTTTTTCGGCGGCGTACAAAATGGCGCCGGCGGCATCCTTGCGCGTGGTCTGGCCGCGATCGCACGCCTTGGCCACCGTATAGATATAGGATTTCGCCGCATTCATGGTGGTGTACATATCGGCGATCTTGGCTTGCATGATCTGAAATTCGCCAATCGCCTGACCGAATTGCTTGCGTTCATGCACATAGGGCAGCACGATATCCATGCAGGCCTGCATGATGCCAAGCGGCCCGGCGGCGAGTACGGCGCGTTCATAATCAAGCCCACTCATCAACACGCGTACACCGCCATTGATTTCGCCGAGCACATTTTCCGCTGGCACTTCGCAATCCTGGAATACCAATTCGCCGGTATTGGAACCACGCATCCCAAGTTTGTCGAGCTTTTGCGCACAGGAAAAACCGGGGAAATTTTTCTCTACCAGAAAAGCAGTGATGCCCTTCGGGCCGGCGGCAGGATCGGTCTTTGCGTAGATCACCAGCACATCCGCATCCGGGCCATTGGTGATCCACATTTTTGTGCCGTTCAGCACATAGCGATCACCGCGCTTTTCAGCGCGCAGCCGCATGGAAACCACATCTGAACCGGCGCCTGGCTCACTCATCGCCAGCGCGCCGACATGCTCACCGGAAATCAGCTTGGACAGATAGCGCCGCTTCTGGTCTTCCGTGCCATTCCGCCTGATCTGGTTCACGCAAAGATTGGAATGCGCGCCATAGGAAAGTCCAACGGAAGCTGATGCGCGGGAGATTTCCTCCATCGCCACCACATGTTCCAAATAGCCCATGCCGGCTCCGCCATATTCTTCCGCAACCGTGATGCCGAGCACGCCAAGATCGCCGAATTTACGCCAAAGATCGGCGGGGAAATCATTGGTCTTGTCAATCTCCGCAGCGCGCGGCGCGATTTCAGCCGCGGAGAAAGCCGCCACCTGATCGCGCAGCATATCGGCGGTTTCACCCAGATCGAAATCAAGCCCCGGAAGGCGGTTTGGAATATTGGCCATGCTCAACCCGTCGTGGTTCAGAAAATAATTGTTCGTAAGATAGGCGGAGGCGCCGCCAAGGCCAAGCCAATATTGCAAACTTGCCCCTGGACCGCCAAGAATGGGTCAATGCCCAGGGAGAATAGCAATGACCAGCCCAGCCCTTAGCTATGTAACAGGCCAAAGCAGCCAATCCTTGATCGGTGAGACCATTGGCCTGAATTTCGACCGGACCGTTGCCCAATGGGGTGATCGGCCAGGGCTGATCGTGCGCCAGCAGGGCATTCGCTGGAGCTATGCGGAATTGGGCGCGAAGGTGGATGCCTTCGCCGCCGGGCTACTGGCGCTTGGGCTGCAACCAGGTGACCGGGTGGGCATCTGGTCGCCCAATAATGCGGAATGGGTCATCACGCAGTTTGCGACCGCCAAGGCTGGGCTCGTATTGGTGAATATCAATCCGGCCTATCGGCTTTCTGAGCTTGAATATGCGCTGAACAAGGTAGGCTGCCGCGCGCTGATTATCGCGACACGCTTCAAGACATCCGATTACGTCGGCATGGTGAATACGCTGGCACCGGAATTGGCGCGCGCCTTGCCTGGCCGGCTGACGGCAGAGAAATTGCCGAAGCTTGAAATGGTGGTGGAGATTAACCCAAGCCCTTCACCGGGCATGATCCCCTTCCACAGCATTCTGGAAATGGGCGCGACGGCACATCATGAACGTTTGCGTGAATTGGCCGGCAAGCTGCAATTTGATGATCCCATCAATATCCAATTCACGTCGGGTACGACCGGCGCACCGAAGGGCGCGACGCTGACGCACCACAATATCCTTAATAATGGTTTCTTCATTGGGGAAGCGATGAAGCTGACACCGCAGGACAAGCTTTGCATTCCCGTCCCGCTCTATCATTGCTTTGGCATGGTGCTGGGCAATCTGGCCTGTACCACGCATGGCACAGCCATGGTCTATCCGGGTGAGGGGTTTGATCCGCTGGCAACGCTGCAAACCGTCGCCGAGGAACGCTGCACCGGCCTGCATGGCGTTCCCACCATGTTCATCGCGCAAATGGAACACCCGCAATTCGCGAGCTTTGATCTTTCATCGCTCCGCACAGGTATCATGGCCGGCGCACCCTGCCCGATTGAGGTGATGCGGCGCGCGGTGGACACCATGAATTTGCGCGAAATCACCATCGCCTATGGGATGACGGAAACAAGCCCGGTGAGCTTTCAGACCAGCGTGGATGATCCGCTTGATCGTCGCGTTTCCACCGTGGGGCGCGTGCAACCGCATCTGGAAGTGAAAATTATTGATAGCGAAGGCCGCATCGTGCCGCGCGGCGTTCCGGGAGAGCTTTGCACACGCGGCTACGCCGTGATGCTCGGCTATTGGGAAGACCCCGAACGCACCGCACAGGCCATTGATCCTGCGCGCTGGATGCATACCGGCGATCTGGCGACGATTGATGAGGAAGGCTTTTGCAATATCGTTGGCCGCATCAAGGATATGGTGATCCGTGGTGGCGAGAATATCTATCCGCGTGAGGTTGAGGAATTCCTCTATCGCCATCCCAAGATCGAAGATGTGCAGGTTTTTGGCGTACCCGATCAGCGCTTTGGCGAGGAACTCTGCGCCTGGATCAAGTTGCGCGCGCATGAACATTTGACCGCGGATGATGTACGCGCCTTCTGCACCGGACAGATCGCGCATTACAAGGTACCGCGGCACATCAAATTCGTCGAAAGCTTCCCTATGACCGTGACAGGTAAGATGCAGAAATTCATCATGCGAGAGGAAATGACCCGCGAATTGGGCCTGCAGGAAGCGAAGACGGCGTAGGGCGATGACCAGCGCGCTCTTTGCTCCAGGCTTCAAGACCAGCCCCTGGTGGTGGGAAGCGGCGGAACCGCCGACGCGCGACAATGCCCTGCCGGATCACACGCCGGTTGCGGTGATTGGCGGCGGCTATGCCGGGCTTTCTGCCGCGCTCAGCCTGGCGCGGCTTGGCCATCAGGTGACGGTGCTGGATGCGGAGCGCATCGGCTGGGGCGCATCCTCACGCAATGGGGGGATGGTGTCTGGCGGGCTCAAGGTGGCGCGCACCGCGCTTGCGGAAAAGCTTGGTGCGGAACCGGCGCGCAATATCGCCATGGCCGCCGCCGCGTCCTTTCCCTTCATTGAAGAAACCATCGCGCGTGAGGGGATTGACTGCGACTATACGCGCTGCGGGCGTTTTGTCGCAGCCTGGACGCCCAAGCATTATGACATGCTGGCGCGACAATCCGATTACATCGCGGAAATCACCGGCCTGCCCACTGAAATGCTGCCGCCTTCACGCCAGCATGAGGCACTTGGGTCAGACCATTATCGCGGTGGCATGAAGGCCGGTGCCACGGGTAGCTTGCATCCTGGCAAATATGCGCGTGGTCTCGCGGCAGCAGCGGAACGCGCGGGTGCAAAACTGGTTGATTATACGCGTGTTGGCGGCATTCGCACCGATGGATCAGGCTTTCGCATTGCAACCAATCGCGGTGACTTGCGCGCCGATGCCGTGCTGGTTGCAACCAATGGCTATTCGCGCGGTGCGGATGGGCAAAGCGCCATGCCTTGGCTTGCGCGGCGCATGATCCCTGTCGCGTCCTACATTATCGCGACCGAGGAACTACCCGCTGAGACGATGGACCGGCTTTTTCCGGGCCGGCGCATGATCAGCGACACCAAGCGCGTACTGAATTATTTTCGCCCAGCGCCTTATGGCAATCGTATATTATGGGGCGGGCGCGCACGCTTCGGCCCCAATGCGCCGGAAGCGGCCGCGCCGCGGTTGCACAGCTTCATGACGGCGGTGTTTCCTGAGCTCAGCAAGGTGAAAATCACCCATGCCTGGACGGGCAATGTCGCCTTCACTTTCGATTTTCTGCCGCATATTGGCGTGCAGGACGGTATTCATTACGCAGCCGGCTGCCAGGGCTCTGGTGTCGCCATGGCAACCTGGCTTGGCCATAACGCCGCGTTGAAAATCGCAGGCGCAGCCAATCAACGCTTCGCGCTTGATGGTTTGGAATTCCCGACGGTTGCGCTTTATAACGGCAACCCGAATTGGTTCCTGCCCATCATCGGCGGTTGGTATCGCCTGCGTGATCGTATTGACCGGCTGGCGGCGTGACACGCGGCTTTACGTGAACCCCGCCAATACCGGCAAAAGATAGCGGCGCAGCGCGGCGTAATCCTCGCTCATGGGGAAGTGCCCCAAGCCCTTCATGATTTGCACCTTGGCGCCCGGGATGGCCGCGGCGGTCGCTTCCGTATCCTCGGGCTTACAGGAATAATCATAATTGCCGGTCAGCATATGCACGGGGCAGCGCCTGGTATCAATGCGCGCCAGCTTCGGGCGCAAATCGCCTTCGCCCTTGTAGAAATGCAGATCACCGCGAAACACGCCAGGGCCGCCCTGCATGTAATGCCACAGCGTTTCCCAGCGCGAAGCCTCTGGCGCATGCGGGCCAATCAGGCCGGAGACGATGCCACCACACACCTCACCACCATGCACATGCGGGTGATGCAGCCAGGATGTATCGTAATAGGGTGAAAGAAACGCTGCCGATTGCAGGCCGATCACGCCGCGCAAATCATCTGCATGTTCGGCGGCGAGATCCAGCACAATGCGCCCGCCAATCGAACAGCCCATCACTACGGGCCGGTCAAGGCCAAGCGCACGCGCCACCGCCATGATCATGCCCGTATAGCGCGCGGTGGTGAGTTGATAGGTTTCATTCTCCCACCCCTCGGGCGGGCTGGATTTGCCATGCCAAGGCATGTCGAAAGTCACGCAACGAAAACGCGCAGTCACTTCCGCATCATTCAACAGCCCGCGCCATTGCCTTCCATCACTGCCTGCCGTGTGCAGCAGCAATAGTGGGATGCCCTGGCCAGCTTCCTCAAAATACAGCCGATGCGCCCGGCCTTCGAGTTCAAGGCGCATATAGCGCCCGGTGATGGGTTCGATCATGCGCGGGGCTCCCTGAGGAGGGCGAGCACGCCCTTGAACCAAAAGATATGCGCCATGAATAGCGCGACATTGCCTTCCACCTTGAAGGTGCCAAGCCGGACCAGCCCCATAATGTCGTGCCAGCCTGGCGGCGGCGGGTCTTGCAGGAAGCGCGCGAAATCCTCGGCGCCCGCGCGGATGGCAAGGTCATAGCTAGGCATCAGGGGCGGGGCGGGGTTGGCGGATATCAGCACCCCCTTATGGATCGCCAGAATCCAGGCAGCATCGCCGACGCTGAACAAGACGTCTGCCGTCAGGTCGCGCCCCCAGCGCGCCAGGCCCGGCGCGGTGGCGGCGCGGGCAGGCAAAGCCGCGACATTCATGGTGAAACCCCTGCAACCGGCCCTGCCATGGCATCCTCCCCCAATTGGCAGGCGAGAGGTTAGGAAAGGCCGCGCGAGCGCGCAAACCCCCATGACCAGGCGCGCCGGTTGCGCTACACTGCGCGTCAAAAGCAATAGGGTTTCCGCCGTGGTTCAGATCACCTCGCCGCAATTCAAGGAAAACGCCGCCCGCGCCATGGGCGATGCCGGGCTGCAAAAGGCTTTGGGCAAGGCCAAGGGCGCCTTCCTGCAACGACGGGGCGATGCGGTTGCGCGCCTGCCGGAATTCGAACAGCTGCGCGAAATCGGGCGCGATATCAAGAATCACACGCTCGCCAATCTGGATTTCTACCTGGAAACCTATGCCGCCAATGTGGAGGCCGCCGGCGGCAAGGTGCATTGGTGCTCCACCGCGGAAGAAGCCCGCGCGACGGTTTTGGAGATTTGCCGCAATGCCGGTGCGAAGACCGTCACCAAGGGCAAATCCATGATCTCCGAAGAACTCGGGATCAATGACCATCTGGAAGCGCATGGGATTGAACCGGTTGAAACCGATCTTGGCGAATACATCATCCAGCTTCGGCGTGAACATCCTTCCCATATCATCGCGCCGGCGTTTCACTTGAATCGGGAGGATTGGGAGAAATCCTTCCGTGAAATGCACACGGATTTGCCGAAGGATCGTGTGTTCAGCGAAAGGCGCGATATCCTGACCGAAGCGCGGACAAAACTGCGTCATCGCTTCCTGGCGGCTGATGTCGGCATTACGGGTGCCAATTTCCTGAT
>JADCES010000148.1 GCA_020250005.1 Roseomonas sp. | reverse complement strand
CTTTCGATTTCCTGCATTTCCTCCCGCGTTGGAATCTCAAGCGAAAGGGCATGCTGCACTGCGCGTTCTTCAGCCGCGGTCGGATTGAGCAAATCTATCCAGACAGCGCGGCGGAGATTTTCCGCAGCAGCGACTTCGGCAGCATTCTCCCGCGCGGGCTCAGGCAAGGCCGCGGTGATTTCAGAAATGGCGCCTTCGCGTACGCGGCAGCGGCCATCCTCAATGGTCCAGGTTGTCAGCATGGCGCGGGCCCTCCACGCGACGAAAGAGGCGAATTTCTATCAGACTTGGCCCGGCAACCTGAATAGACCGTCGGCCCCAGGCCCAGGTCAATACGCCTGGGGCGAGGGCCGCAGCCAACCCCGCCGCACCATGGCGCCGGGGCGTGACGCTAATGACCTTAGGCGCCCGGGCGGGGCGGCGTGTTCTGCGCCGGCGCGGCCTGCGCCGTGGAAGAAGCGGCGGCCGGGCCCTGGATGCTGCCGGCCGGCTGGGTCTGCCCCTGGGCCTGCGCCTCCATCGAGGCATCCGCCTGATCTTCCTTGATATTCTGCTTGAAGGACTTGATGCCCTTGGCCAGATCGCCCATCAGCCCACTGATCTTGCCGCTGCCGAAAAGCAGCAGAATGACCAGCAGAACCACAAGCCAGTGCCAGATGCTGAAGGAACCCATTGCGACGCCTCAATTCCCAGTTGGAAGACCCGCCGGAGCGGAGCTTCGGACCCTATGACATGGCGGCAACCTAATAGCCAAGGGGTCACCGCGCAAACCCCCAAATGGTTTGTCGATAGCCCCGCCGCAATGGGGGTTGAAAAGCAATCTGGTTTGCACCACGTAACGCCAAATCCGGGCCCCTCTGGCGGGGGCTGTCCGCATTATGGGCAGCCTGTCGCGATGTCGGATCGTGCAACCCTGCGCGGTCACGGCCCCCTATGGCTGGTCCGCGTCCTTGAATGAGGTTTCGGGATGGAATTCCTGGCTGCCGAATGGATGGGCAAGCCCTTCTGGATGTGGAAGGGCTTTTTGCTCATCGTCGTTCTCTTGCTCGCCTTTGATCTTGGCGTCCTGAACCGCAAGGACAAGGAAATGGGTGTGGCCGAGAGCCTTTATCTCTCTGCCTTCTACATTGCCTTTGCCATGCTCTATGGCGCCGGCATCTGGTGGGCCTATGAAAACGGAGAGATCACGACCACGGACGGGGTCCATGCCGGCATGGCCTATTTTACCGGCTTCTTCATCGAAAAGGCGCTGTCCATCGACAATGTCTTCGTGATCAGCCTGATCTTCGGCTATTTCGCCATTCCGCGCCGCTATCAGTATCGTGCGCTGGTCTGGGGCATCATTGGCGTGATTGTGCTGCGCGGCATCATGATTGGCCTGGGCGCGGCGCTGGTGCAGCAATATAGCTGGGTGCTCTATATCTTCGGCGCCTTCCTGATCGCGACCGGCATCAAGATGCTGGTGGTGCCGGAAGGGGAGCAGGATATCTCGAAAAATCCGGTGGTCCGCTTCATGCGCAAGCACATGCGCGTGACGGATGAACTCCATGGCCAGAAATTCTTTGTGCGCCAGATGGACCCGGCAACGGGCAAGAAGCTGGCCTTTGCCACGCCCCTATTCCTGGCGCTGGTGGTCATCAATATCGCCGATCTGATCTTCGCGGTGGATAGCGTGCCGGCGATCTTCGCCATCACGACCGATACCTTCATTGTCTATACCGCGAATATCATGGCGATCCTGGGGCTGCGCGCGCTTTACTTCGCACTTGCCGCCATGGTGCACCGTTTCCACTACCTGAAATATGCGCTGGCGCTGGTGCTGGTTTTCATCGGCGGCAAGATCTTCTGGAACCAGATGGTCGGCAAGCTTGACCCCGCGATTTCGCTGGGTGTGACAGCGGCCATCATCGCTGGCGGGATTTTCTGGTCTCTCTGGAAAACCCGCGGCCAGCAGCCGCAAGGCACCTGAACCGCGCTTCAGCCGAGATGCAATTCGAAGGGGGCAACCTCAACAAATTCATCATCGGCTGAAGTACCATCCTTCCACATGAAGACCGCGAAGCGCGCTTCGCGGTCAAATGCCGTGAATGGGTGGTGCCAGACATTGGCCCCGTAAGTGACCCCCTGATCAGGCCGCGCCAGAAAGGCGCGCGCCCTTGCCATATCCGGCTTGCCATCCGCCCCATGCGGCGCCACCAGCACCAGCCAGCGACCCCCTTCCATGGGGATGAAGGATTGCGAGGAAAATTCGTGCCGCTCCATGGTGGTGGAAGCGAAAGGTACCGATTTCGGCAGGGCGCGCGTGAAGGAAAGGCTGGGCGCCGCCCCGCCGCGGCGGTTTTCCAGCATCTTGTCCATGTAAGCCCGGCCCGGCGCGGTTGGGCTTTCCAGCACCTCCCCAAAAGGCGCGAAGGCTTCGGCGGTGAGGGGTTCGGTCGTGATGCGGCGCATGGGGTGGCTTCCGGTTTGAACCCCACCACCAAAGCCGCGCCGCGCGCGCCTGTCTAGCCCATTGCCCTGCCTCTATTTTGCGCAGAATTTGCTTGGCGCCGCGCCATTTGGTGACTTGGCGCCAGCATGTCTAAGCTTGCACCATGAAGGCCGCCGCCCTGCCCCAACCCAGCCACCAACGCTCCCGCGGGCGGTTGGAATTGGATTACCATTTGCACCAAGGGCGCACGGTGCTCGGCGGGCTTTATCAATCACCCCCCATGCGCGCCCTATTCCCCGACCCCGAGGCCGATGAGGCACCGATCTGCGCGCTGGTGAATACCGCGGGTGGCCTGGCCGGCGGCGATAGGGTGGAAATCGCCCTCAGCCTTGGTGCCGGGGCGCAAGCGAGTTTCTCAACCCCGGCGGCCGAGAAGATTTATCGCAGCCTTGGCCCCGCCACCGAAATCAGCGTGACGCTTGAAGCCGGCCCAGGCGCGATTTTCGAATGGATCCCGCAGGAAACCATCCTGTTCGAAGGCGCGCGGCTTGATCGCCAATTGCGCGCCGATATCGCGGAGGACGCGACACTATTGATGGCCGAAGCGCTGGTCTTTGGCCGTGCCGCGCGGGGCGAGACCTGGCGCCGTGGTGCGCTTCAGGATTCCTGGCGCATCCGGCGCGCCGGCAAGCTGCTTTGGGCGGATGGGCTCAGCCTTGGTGAAGATATCGCGGCGGATTTCACCGACCCCTTTGGCCTCGCCGATGCCGAAGCGCTGGGCAGCCTGGTGTTGGCCGGCCCGCTGGCCACGCCCGATTTGCGCGATGTGCTGCGTGAAGATGGCGCGCTGGCAAGCCTTGTGCGGCCCGGGCTTTTGGTCACGCGTTGGCTTGGCGGTGCCGTTGCGGTGCGCGAAGGGCTGGGTGCGGCGATTTGCCGGCTGCGCCCAGCGCTTGGCCTGCCGGCGCGGCTGCCGCGCCTGTGGACGACATGAAACAGAAAATCCCATGATGATGGCACAGCGATTGCGGAACCCAACGCCATGAACCTGACCCCGCGTGAAAAAGACAAGCTGATGATCTCCATGGCTGCGATCGTGGCGCGACGGCGCCTGGAACGCGGCCTGAAAATGAACTTCCCGGAAGCCGTGGCGCTGATTACGGATTTCGTGGTGGAAGGTGCCCGCGATGGCCGCAGCGTCGCGGAATTGATGCGCGATGGCGCCACCGTGCTGACGCGCGATCAGGTAATGGAAGGCATCGCCGAGATGCTGCACGAAATCCAGGTGGAAGCGACCTTCCCGGATGGCACCAAGCTGGTAACGGTGCATCAGCCCATCCGTGCCGCCGCCCCGAAAAAACCCAGCGCCAAGGCGAAGCCTGCTGCGAAGGCAAAGGCGAAAGCCGCACCAAAAGCCAAAGCAAAAGCCGCCGCCAAGCCCAAGGCCAAGCCAGCCCGCAGAAAGGGAGCACGCAAATGATCCCCGGCGAAATCATCACCGCCCCTGGCGAGATCACGCTGAACGCTTCCCGCGACGCGGTAGAAATCACGGTGGCGAATAAGGGCGACCGCCCGGTGCAAGTGGGCAGCCATTACCATTTCGCGGAAACCAATCCGTTGCTTGCTTTTGATCGTGCCAAGGCGCGCGGCTGCCGCCTGGATATTCCCGCCGGCACGGCAGTGCGTTTTGAACCTGGGCAAACGCGCAAGGTGCGGCTCATCCCGCTTTCAGGCGCACGCATCATCCATGGCTTTCGCGGCGAAACGGAAGGGGCGGTCTGACCCATGGCAACGAAAATCTCTCGCGCCGCCTATGCCGGCATGTATGGCCCAACTATGGGCGACCGTGTGCGCCTGGCCGATACGGAAATCTTCATCGAGGTTGAGCGCGACCTGACCACCTATGGTGAGGAAGTGAAATTCGGCGGCGGCAAGGTGATCCGCGATGGCATGGGCCAATCGCAAGTGACGCGCGCCAATGGCGCGATGGATACCGTGATCACCAATGCGCTGATCCTGGATCATTGGGGCGTGGTGAAGGCGGATATCGGCTTGCGCGGTGGGCGCATTGCTGCCATCGGCAAGGCGGGCAATCCCGACACACAACCCAATGTGGATATCATCATCGGCCCGGGCACGGAAATCATCGCGGGTGAAGGGCGGATCCTGACCGCGGGCGGGATTGATGTGCATATCCATTTCATCTGCCCGCAGCAGATTGAAGAAGCGCTGGCGTCCGGCATCACCTCCATGTTCGGCGGCGGCACTGGCCCGGCGCATGGCACACTGGCTACCACCTGTACGCCCGGGCCCTGGCATATGGAGCGGATGTTGCAGGCCGCCGAAGGTTTTCCGATGAACCTTGGCTTCCTCGGCAAGGGCAATGCGGCGCTACCGGCGGGCTTGGAAGAACAAATCCGCGCGGGGGCTTGCGGGCTGAAACTGCATGAGGATTGGGGCACGACGCCCAAGGCGATTGATACCTGCCTTTCCGTCGCGGATGAGATGGATATTCAAATCGCCATCCATACCGACACGCTGAATGAAAGCGGCTTTGTCGAGGAAACCATCAAGGCCATTCGCGGCCGCACCATTCAAGCCTTCCATACCGAAGGTGCCGGCGGCGGCCATGCGCCGGATATTCTGCGCCTGGTCGGTGAGGCGGGCGTGCTGCCTTCTTCCACCAACCCCACCATGCCCTATACGGTGAACACCGTAGATGAGCATTTGGATATGCTCATGGTCTGCCACCATCTTGATCCGCGCATTCCCGAAGATGTCGCCTTTGCCGAAAGCCGCATCCGCAAGGAAACCATCGCCGCCGAAGATATCCTGCATGATATCGGCGCCATCAGCATGATGTCGTCTGATAGTCAGGCCATGGGCCGGGTGGGTGAGGTGATCATCCGCACCTGGCAGACCGCGCATAAGATGAAGGTGCAGCGCGGGCGCTTGCCGGAAGAAAAGGGCGACAACGACAATGCCCGCGCCAAGCGCTATATCGCCAAATATACCATCAATGCGGCGATTGCGCAGGGCGTGTCTGATCATGTCGGCAGCGTGGAAGTCGGCAAGATCGCCGATCTGGTGATGTGGACGCCGGCCTTTTTCGGCGTGAAGCCCGATATGGTGTTGAAGGGTGGCACCATTGCCATGGCGCTGATGGGAGACCCGAATGCGTCCATCCCCACGCCGCAGCCGGTGCATTACCGGCCAATGTTCGGGAGTTACGGGCGTTCTCGTCTGCTATCTGCGGTAACCTTCGTAAGCGGTGCTGCGTTGCAGGCGGATATTGCCGGCCGTTTCGGGCTTGCGCGCGAATTGGTCGCGGTGCGCAATTGCCGCAGCGGCATTGGCAAGCGCAGTATGGTGCATAATGCGGCGCTGCCAAAGATCGAGGTTGATCCCGAAACCTATGAGGTGCGCGCCGATGGCGTGCTGCTGGTCTGCGAACCCGCCAAGGTGCTGCCCATGGCGCAGCGCTATTTCATGTTTTGAGGTGTGCCTGACATGACTGAAACTCTCCCCCGTGCCATCCAAGTCCTGCCCGCCGGCGGCTGGGTGGAACGCACCGCGCGCCATCGTGTGACGCTGGATTTCGATGACCGCTTCCGTCGCCGCAAGCGCTATGTCGCAGAAGATGGTTTTGCGTTCCTGCTAGATCTGGAGGAAGCGACTGTACTCCGCCAGGGTGATGGGCTGCTGCTGGAAGGTGGTGGCGTCATTCTGGTGCAGGCCGCACCCGAGCCCTTGATTGAGGTCACGGCGGAAACGCCTGAACGCCTTGCGCGTTTAGCGTGGCATTTGGGTAACCGGCATTTGCCGACGCAGATCGAAGGCAGCCGCATCCTGATCCGCAAGGATCATGTGATTGAAGCCATGCTGAAGGGCCTGGGTGCGCAATTGCAGCATGTGGAAGTCGCCTTTGATCCCGAAGGCGGCGCTTACGGCGAACATAACCGCCATCCGGGGCATCATCACCATCATCATGGTGATGGTGATCACGACCATCATCACGGCGATGGCCATCATCACCACCATCACTGAAAAAAAGCCGGGCGCCGCACAGCAGGCGCTGTATCGGCTGCTGACCTGGCTTTCGCCGGCCTATCCGGTGGGCGCCTATACCTATAGCCATGGGCTGGAAGCGGCGGTGGAAGCGGGCAGCGTGGCCAAGCGCGATGGGCTGATCGCCTATGTCAGCACTGCCTTGCAGCGTGGTGCGGGGCGCGTGGATGGCGCTTTGCTGGCGGCAGCGCATCGCGCCATGGCGAAGGGCAATGACGCCGCTTTGGATGAAGTCGCAGAACTGGGCGCTGCTTGGCGCGGTACGGCGGAAACCGCTTTGGAAGCCGAAGCGCAGGGCACGGCTTTTACCAACGTAACACTCGCCGCCTGGCCCATGCCGCGTTTTGCCGCCTTTGCCGCACGCCATCCGCGCCAGCTTGCCCATGCGGTCGCCTTTGGTGCGGCGGCGGCGGAACAGGGCATCGGCGTGCGCGATGCTGCCTTCGGCTTTCTCTCGGCTTTTGCGGCGAATTTGGTCTCGGCCGGCGTCAGGCTGGTGCCGCTTGGCCAGACCGACGGCCAGCTTGCCATCGCCGCGCTGCAACCCGCTGTCGCCGCGGCTGCTGAGGCCGCCTTGAACGCAGATGTAACAAGGCTTGGTACGGCAGCGCCGATGCTCGATGTTTTCTCCCTGCGTCATGAGACGCAATACACAAGGTTGTTCAGATCATGAGCACTTCGCAGAATGGCCCGTTTCGCGTGGGCATTGGTGGCCCGGTCGGTTCCGGCAAAACAGCGCTGGTGGATCGCCTCTGCAAATATATGCGTGACCGCTACGATATCGCGGTGATCACCAATGACATCTATACGCGCGAAGATGCGGAATTCCTGACACGCTCTGGTGCGCTGGTGCCGGAACGCATCGCGGGGGTGGAAACCGGCGGCTGCCCGCATACCGCGATCCGCGAAGATGCGTCTATCAACCTTGCTGCCGTGCATGACATGGCGGCGAAATTCCCGAAGCTGGAAATCCTGTTCATTGAAAGCGGCGGCGATAATCTGGCGGCGACCTTCAGCCCGGAATTGGCGGATCTGACCATCTATGTGATTGATGTCTCCGCCGGTGATAAAATCCCGCGCAAGGGCGGGCCCGGCATTACGCGCAGCGATTTGCTCGTGATCAACAAGATTGATCTGGCGCCGCTGGTGGGCGCTGATCTTTCCGTGATGGATCGCGATGCGCGCAAGATGCGCGGAACGCGTCCCTTCATCTTCACCAATCTGAAGGCGCTGCAAGGGGTTTCTGACATCGCCGATTTCATCGTGGCACAAGGCGGCATTACGCCACGGGCCGCGGCATGAATACGCCGCGCCATATTGTTATCCTCGGCATGGGGTTGATGGGCTGCGATATCGCGGCGATTTTCCTGAAGGGCGGTTGGCGCGTGAGCGCGGTGGAACCCGCACAAGATCGCTGGCCTGCTGCACAGGCGCGTGTGGCGCAATCCATCACCCAATTGGATGGTGATCCCGCCGCGGCTTCCGGCCTCACGCTGATGGATGACATGAAGGCGCCGGATTACGCCAGCGCCGAGGCAGTGATCGAAGCCGTGCCGGAAAGGCTCGATCTGAAGCGCAAGGTCTTTGCTGAGCTTGATGCGCTGGTCCCGGCAGGCATCCCGATCGCGTCCAACGCATCCGGCTATCGCATCACGGATATCGCCGGTGATCTGCCGGGGCGGGCGCGCTGTGCGAACCTCCATTTCTTCCTGCCCGCCCATCTGGTGCCGGGCGTCGAGGTCGTGCGCGGCGAATATACGGACCAAGCGGTGTGCGATAAACTCGCTGACATCATGGCCGGGCTTGGCCGCAAGGTCATTCGCGTAGCGAAAGATGTGCCTGGGTTTCTCGCCAATCGCATCCAGCATGCGCTGATGCGCGAAGCCTTTTCGGTGATTGATCAGGGACTCGCCACCGCTGAGGATGTGGACAACGCCGTGCGCTATGCCTTCGGCTTTCGCTATGTCGCGGCGGGGCCGATTCTGCAAAAGGAATTGGCGGGGCTGGAGACGCAATTGGAAGCGGGGCGGACCATCTATCCTTCGCTGAATACCAGCCCCGATCCAAGCCCGGGCCTCGCGCGCTTGGTTGCGGAAGGCAAGCTTGGCCCCAAGACCGGAGAGGGCTTTCGCCCCTGGCCCGCCGAGAAAACCGCCAAGGAACGCGCGCGCTACGAAAAGGCGTTGCTGGCCGCAGCGCGCATCCTGCGCGATGAGGAAGCCTGAAACGCGACAGGCCATGCCAAGACCCCTGCCCCTTTTCGCTGATCGCGCCGAAGCGGGGCTGAAACTTCTGCCATTACTTGCAGCACGTGGTTTTGACCGCCCCTTGGTCTATGCCCTGCCGCGCGGTGGCGTACCTGTGGCGCTACCCATTGCGCAAGGCTTGCACGCACCGCTTGATCTTTTGCTGGTGCGCAAATTGGGTGTGCCCTGGCAGCCGGAATTGGGTTTCGGGGCGATTGCCGAAGGCCTTGCAGAAGCGTTGCTCAATCAGGACATCATCGCCCATACCAGCATGACCGAGGAGATGATCGCGCCTGTACTGGCGTCCGAAAAACAGGAACTCACCCGTCGCAGCGCCGTTTATTTGAAGGGCCGACACAGGCAGGACCCCAAGGGGCGCATCGCCATTCTGGTGGATGATGGGCTTGCAACCGGCATCACCGCACGGGCTGGGCTTGCTGCGCTACGCAAACAGGGCGCGGCGCGGCTGGTGCTTGCCGTGCCCATCGCAGCACCCGGAAGCGTGGCGGAATTCCAAGGTCTGGCGGATGAGGTGATCACGGCCGAGGCCGCCCCCATCCGCTTTGGCATTGGCGCCTTCTACCAGGATTTCCACCAGATCAGCGATGCCGAAATGCTGGAAATGCTGGCAAGCCACCCCTGATTACGCTGCGCGTTGCGGGCGCACCGCCAGAACTTCACGCAAACGCTGCAAGCGCGCGCGCGCATTCTCACCAAGTTCCTCATCCGGCCCGGCCACGGTTTCCACCGCTTTCAAGGCCTTCCGGCGGGAAGCCGCATCGGGCAGCAGCACCGTCAGCGCCTTGATCGCCTCTTCCGGGAAAAGTGTTGCGATCATGGTCTGGTCACGGATCACCGCCATGCGCTCCGCGGCACTCATTTGCGCAAAGGGCGCTTCGGTGGTGAGCAATTGGTTGGACCGCGCGAGGCGTGAACGCCGCACCGCACCGCGCGCATCGGCCAGCAGGATCATCATGCGAATGACCGCTTCCGCATAGCCCCCTTGCGCCAGCTTCGCCTCAGCCTCTGCACGCTGCGGCGTATCGGTGGTGACGGAATCCCGCGCAGCATCCGCTTCCGCATCATAATCCTCACCGGTGACGCCGGCGGCATGCAGCGTGCCATAGACGCCATGGAAAGCGATCTCCACCCAGGCATCGCGCAAATCGCGCATCGAATTCAGCCCATATTCCACCGAATCCGCAAACGCCTTCTCGAACGCCAGGAAGGGGTTATTGGCCGCCACGGGCTTGCGATTCTGCCGCGCCAAACCGGCCAGAGATGAAACCGGACCCATCCAGGGGTTCATATCGCTCAGCGCATAGCGGCGCCAACGCATCGGGTTCATCCGCCGCCGCGCTTCCGCACCCATTTCCGTGCTGAATTGCCGGATCACAGGCGCCACCAGCACATCATAAAGATGCTGGTTCAATTCAGAAATCTGCGCGACGGCGGGGAAGGCTTCATTCTCGGCCTCGCCCGAAATCTCGCGCACATGGGCGATGGTGCGTTCCACCAGCTCCACCTGCCATGCGCCATCCTCATGACCCTCATGCCCCGTGATGACCATTTCATAAAGGCCAGGTGCCACGGATTCGATCATGTCAATCGTGGTGGCGATTTCGCTATGTTCCTTCTTCGCCACCTTGCCGGAGACGAAAATGCCAAGATGGCCGATATCCTCATGCAGCAGATACACAATCGTCTGGCCAAGGGATTTGATTTCGCGTTCATCGCGATAGACATCGGCAATCCAGCGTAAAGCCTGGCCGGGCGGGGTGATATTGTCGCCGGCGGAAGCAAAAACGATGATCGGCGCCTTCACTTCGCGCATATTGAAGGTCTGGCCATCGCCCGCCGAAATGCGCCCGGCGGCGAAGCGATTGCCGATGAACAGGTTTTCCACGATCCAGCGAATCTCATCGCGGTTCATCAGGAAATAGCCGCCCCACCAGCGCTCAAACTCCAGGAAGCGCTCGGCTTCCTGATCGACATTTTCATAGAGGTCGAAATATTTGCGGAACCAGGTATTGGCGGGCGACAGCGCCTCAAAATTCGCGACCAGATTGGCGCCATCAAAACGGCCATTGCCCATATCGGCCATGAGTGCCGCCGGCCAACCACCGCCGGCCAAGCCACCCAGATAGCGCATGGGGTTCTTGCCCCGCTCACCCGCCCAATAGGATAGCGGGGCGCCATTCAGCACCAGCGCACCAAGCTGATTGGGCATTGAAGCGCCCAGCATCATCACCGCCCAACCGCCCTGGCAATTGCCGATCACGACAGGCTTCGGCGCCTTGGGGTGCGCATCCGTGACATGCTTCAGAAACACCGCTTCGGCAGCGGTGATGTCCAGAATGGTCTGGCCAGGCTCGGGGTCGCGGAAAAAGATCACGAAGTAAACCGGATGCCCGCGGCGCAGCGCCACGCCCACCTGACTGTCCGATTTGAAGCCGCCAATGCCCGCACCATGGCCCGCGCGCGGGTCAATGATCAGAAAGGGCCGCAGCGCATCATTGCTGGGCGGCATGTCATCAGGCGGAGTGATGCGCACCAGCGCGTAATTCACCGGGCGCTTCAGCTTGCGGCCACCCACCACCGTTTCGTAATCGAAAATCAGCACAGGCGGGCAGCCCGCCTGCTCGTGGGAGACGAAGTTGTTGCCCGCTTCGCGCATCGTGTCCCAGAACAGGAAGCTTCTTTGCGCCGCGTCCAGCATGTAGGAAGCCGCATCCATGACCAGGTTCTGCGGTGCGCGCATCAGCCCATTCCCGGCCTTGGCCAGGCTTTCCAGCGGCGCCTTGGGGTTCAGCGCCTCCGGCAGGGTGCGGGCGTGGCGGCCCACCACATCGGCCATGCTGCGGGACTGTTCCAGCACGCGCTGGGCGGTCGCATTGCCCTTGCTCAGCAATTCGCGACCGGGGGGCATGGGGCGCTTGGTGGTCATGGCGTAGGCTCCTGTTTTGGGCATCTTCCTGCGCCTCTAGCACGGGCGGTTCAAGTGGTTTTTTGCGCTGCAACAAATTTCTGGGGCATCGGGCGCCTTGCCTTGGCGGCGGTCTCGGCAGAAGCTTGGCCGACAACCTAAGGGGAGAACGCCAAATGTATGTCGAACAACGCCAATATACCTTCCATCCGGGCAAGATGCCGCTTTGGATGGACGCCTATCAAAGCCTCGGCGGCCCGGCCTCCGCCCGGCATATGGGGCCATCGCTTGGCTTCTTTCAGGTGGAAGTCGGCACCATCAACCGCGTGGTCTTCTTCCGCGGCTGGGATGATATTGATACCCGCGAAGCAAGCCTTGCGGCGCGGGAGGCTGATCCGGATTGGCAGGCCTTCCGCAAGCGCTCGGCAGAGGCCGGGGCGCTCGCTCAGCAGGACGTCAAGTTCCTGAAAACCGTGCCTTTTTCGCCCATTACCCAGGCCAAGGGCTTCCAATTCAAGCGTGAGATTGGCGGGACCGGCATGTTCGTCGATCACCGCACCTATGATTTCCACCCCGGCAAGATGGCTGGCTGGTTGGAGGCTTACGAAAAATACGGCCTGCCCGTGCAAAAGCGCATGCTTGGCCAATTGCTGCTTTTCGCGGTGACGGAGATTGGCCCGATCAACCAGGTGGTGTTCATGTGGGCCTATGAGAGCCTGGGTGACCGTGACCGCCGCCGCACCGCGATGATGAGCGATCCGGGCTGGGCGGAATTCGGCAAGGCGATTGCGCCGCTGGGCGCGCTCAAGCAGCAGACGGTGATGGAAATGAAGCCGACGGCGTTTTCACCGGTGAAGTAATTCGCCAAGGCCGGGAAAGGCGCCTGGGCAATCGGCCCTGGCGCCCTTCCTGCTGCCAAATCACCAAAAAAAAGATCAAAGCGCTTTGCTTTAAGTACCTGTTAACGTTTTGGCATGCGTATACTCTCGCAATCGCCGGAAGGAATGATGCGAAGCGCCGCAACCCCCAAAGTCAGAGGCCTTTCTCGCAGCAGCAGGGATCGCTTTGTGGTCTTTGCTTTTGCGGCGGCTGAATTATTGGTGGAAACGGATCTCCAAGGCAGCATTACCTTCGCCGAAGGGGCCTTCCGCGCCCGTTTTGGTCGGCCCGCTGAGGAATTCCTCGGCAAGCCCGTGGGGTCACTGGTCGCGACCAGTGACCGCCCTGCCTTTGCAACCGCCTTGGGGCTTTTGCTTGAACGTGGCCGCCTAAAGCCTGCCGCACTGAAACTTGCGGATGATGCTGCGACTGCTTTCAGCGTAGCCGCGCTACGGCTTGATGAGGCGCAGCCAAAGCTGATCCTTACTTTTGCGCCACTGCCCCGTGAATTGCCCGGTGGCCCACTGCCTGGCGGGCCAGGGCTTGCCAGCCTGGCCGAGGAAATCCTGCGCTCCGGCGAACCAGGTGGCTCGGTCGGCTTTCTGGAATTGACTGGCCCGGCGGGCAGATATGTGCCGGGCGGTGAGGTCAATCAGGAAATTCAGGCTGAATTGAACAAGCAAGCGGGTGAGGGCGCCGTCGCTACCGAACTGGCCGCCGGGCGCTACGGGGTATTGCCGGGTCAGGTACCGTTTGATCTGCCGGCGCTGACCTCAGCGGTTTCGGAAATCCTCAAGGATCGCGGCGTCAATGATGTCTCGGTCGGCGCCATGGCTGTAGGGCTTGAAGCGGAGGGGCTGAGCCCGGTTCAAGCCACGCGGGCGCTGCGCTTCGCGCTGGCCGCTTTTGCGCGGGGCGGCAATGATGCGCTTGAAAAGGCGGGCTTTGCCGGGGGGCTGGCGGGCTTCTTGGACAGCGCTTCGGAACGCGCCACCGTGCTCCGGCGCAGCATTGCGGAACGCCGCTTCCGCATGGCCTTTCAGCCGATAGTGGCCCTTTCTGATCGCACCCCGCATCATTATGAGGCGCTGATCCGCCCCCTTCAGGCCGATGATACGGCCATGTCTCATCCCGGTGAATTCGTCGCCCTGGCTGAAGCTGTTGGGCTCACCGAGGAACTTGATTGGGCGGTGGTGAGTGCTGTGTGTGAAGCGGCTGGGGCGGCCGGCGGCACCCGCGTTGCCTGCAATCTTTCCGGGCTTTCCCTGCAAAGCCCCAAATTCCGCGAGGAAATGAAGACGCTATTGGAAAACACCCCCGGCATGGCCGAGCGTCTGGTGGTGGAAATTACCGAAACCGCCGAAATCGAACAGGAAGATGAAGCGGTGCGCATGATTGAATTGCTACGGGAACATAAGATACCCGTCTGCCTGGATGATTTCGGCGCCGGGGCCGCGGCCTTTCGGTATTTGCGCGCCTTCAAGGTGGATTATGTGAAGGTCGATGGCATTTATGTCGCCAATGCCTTGCAGAGTGAACGTGATCGGGGCTTTATCGCTGCCATGGTTGATCTTGCCCGCACGGTTGGCGCCCAGGTGGTGGCTGAACGCATTGAAACGGAAGAAGAAGCGGCGCTGATGCTTGAACTCGGCGTGCGCTATGGCCAGGGCTATCTTTTCGGCAAGCCGAAGATGGAATTGGCCGTCCGCAAAGCAGGGCTGGCCTGGCAAGAAGAAAAGTGACCGCCGCGGCGCCGCCGCGCCTTTGCGTGGTGATCCCTTGTTACAATGAAGCTGCCAATGTGGCGCCCATGGTGGCGCAGCTTGATGCCACCTTGGCCGGCATCGCCTGGGAAGCGATTTTCGTTGATGATGACAGTCCCGATGGCACCAGCGCGGCAGTGCGCGCCATTGCCGCGCAGGATGCGCGCATTCGTGGCATCAGGCGCATCGGGCGACGCGGGCTTGCTTCTGCCTGTATTGAGGGAATGCTTGCCACCTCAGCGCCCTTCCTTGCGGTGATTGATGGCGATTTGCAGCATGATGAAACCCTGCTGCCGCGCATGCTGGCAGCATTGGAAGCCGGTGAAACCGATATCGTGATCGGCAGCCGCAATATCGAAGGCGGCGACAAGCAGGGCGGGCTTACTGCCGTGCGGCAAATGATCTCCGATACCGGGGCGGCGCTTGCCAATGCCGCTTTGCCGATGCGTGTGAGCGACCCGATGAGCGGTTTTTTCGCCCTGCCGCGCGACGTGTTTGAGGAAGTGGCGCCGCGCCTAACCGGCACGGGCTTCAAGATCCTGTTGGATATTCTGCTATCAGCAAAACGGCCTTTGCGGAGCCTGGAGATCCCCTATTCCTTCCGCGCGCGCGTGGCGGGCGAAAGCAAGCTGGATGCGGCGGTGCTGCTGGAATTTGCGGGCCTGCTGGCGGATAAGGCTTTGGGCGGCGTGGTGCCTCTCCGGTTCCTGTCCTTCGCCGCCGTAGGTGCCATTGGGGTGCTGGTGCATTTGGCGGTGCTTGGGCTGCTGCATGGCTTTGGCGGGGTTGGCTTCAATGCTGCGCAATGGGCCGCCACGCTGATCGCGATGACCGCGAATTTCCTGCTGAACAACCGCATCACCTATCGTGATCGCCGCCTGCGTGGCCCCGCACTGCTGCGCGGATTGGTGCTGTTCTATCTGGTCTGCGGATTGGGTGCGGCAGCCAATATCGGCATTGCCAATCTGCTGTTGCGCGATGGCGTGCTGGCTTGGGGCTTGGCCGGCGCGGCGGGGGCAGCACTCACGGTAGTGTGGAATTACGCGGTTTCCGCCACGCTGGTCTGGCGCGCCAAGTGAATCCCTGGCTGGTTGCGCTGCTGGCGCTGACAGGGTTGCGCCTGCTGCTGGCGGCGATCCTGCCGCTGTCACCAGATGAGGCTTATTACTGGGTTTGGTCCCGTAGCCTTCAGGCGGGTTATCTGGACCATCCACCCATGGTCGCGATTTTCATCTGGCTCGGTACCGCGCTGGTCGGTGATACGGCGCTTGGCGTGCGGCTTTTGGGGCCGGTCACGCTGTTCGTGGGCTCCCTGATGTTGGCGCGCAGTACCGAGGATCTTTTCCCCGGCCGCGGTGCCGGTCCTTGGGCTGCGGCGTTGATGAATGCGACGCTTTTCGCGGCACTTGGCGCCGTGACCATGACGCCGGATACGCCCTTGCTGTTTTTTTGGGTGGCTACGCTATGGGCCGTGGCGCGGGCGCATCGCAGCGGGGATGCGCGCTGGTGGCTGGCCGCCGGGGTTTTCGCGGGCGGAGCGCTGCTGTCCAAATACACGGCTGCCTTGCTCGGCTTCGGCTTGGTACTGTGGCTGGTGCTGTTGCCGGAAGCGCGGCGCTGGCTGATGCGCTGGCAGCTTTGGGCAGGGGGCGCTTTGGCAGTAGCGCTTTTTGCGTCTGTGATCCTTTGGAATGCCGCGCATGAATGGGCATCCTTTGCCAAGCAGGGTGGGCGCACGGCTGCCGGTGGGGCGGGGCAGAGTCTCCGCTGGCTCGGCGAATTGTTGGGTGGTCAGGTGGCCTTGGTGACACCTTTAGTGTTTCTGCTTTGTGTTGTGGGTGCCTTCATGGCGGCACGGCAGGTCTGGCGCGCGCGCGATACCGGGGCTGGGTTGTTGCTTGCGCTGATCTTGCCTGGGGCGATGATCTTCGTCTGGCAGGCTTTGGGCAGCCGGGTGCAGGGGAATTGGCCGGCGATCCTCTATCCCAGCGCCGCCATTGCTGCCGCCGCGCTGCTGCCTGCTTCCTGGCTGCGGCTTCGCATGCCTGCCCTCGCGCTGGGCTTCGCCATGGCCGGCGCAGCCTATCTGCAAGCCACCGCCGCGCCCTTGCCGCTGCAGCGCCGCCAGGACCCGACGCTCGCGCGGCTTGGCGGCTGGGATGGGCTGGCGGCCGATCTGGCGCGGGCCGCCAAGCGCGAAGGTGCGGCCTTTATCGCGGCTGAGGAATATGGCTTGGCTTCTGGCATGGCCTTTCGCCTGCCGCCCGAGGTGCCAGTCCTGGCCATGGACCCGCGCTGGCGGTTCTTCACTTTGCCCACCCCCCCCGAAAATGCCCAAGGTTTGCTGATCCGCAGCGAGAGACGCGGTGAGGGCCCACCGCTTTGGCCCGGAGCAACCCCCATTGAAGGCGACGCCGGCCGGCTGGTTCGTACGCGCCGCGGCCAGCAGGCCGAAGCCTATCGGCTATTTCGTGTCAGCACCGCGCCCGACCAGCCGCCAAGTGCGGTTTTGCCCAGGCCCCGGCAGTAATCTTCTTGACCTTATGGGGAAGCGGGCCTTTATCGCTTTCAACGAAAGGTTCCCTGCCATGCACATCCTGAAAAGCCGCCCCTGGAATCTGCCCGAAAGCCAAGTCACGCCGGAATCGCTGGTGTTTGGTCGGCGTAAGGCGCTGGCGCTTGGCGCTGGGATGCTGGCCGCTGGCCCCGCCATGGCACAGCAGGCCGGGCTGCCGCCCGCCATGCGCAATCCGCGTTACGTGCCAGGCCGCGCCATCACCGCCGAGCGTGAGGTCACCACCTACAACAATTTCTATGAATTCGGCAGCCACAAGACCATCAGTGCCGCCGCCCAGCGCATGCCCCAACGCCCCTGGACGGTGAAGGTGGAAGGCATGGTGGAAACCCCGCGCGAATACGGCATTGAAGACCTGCTCCGCCGCATGCCCCTGGAAGAACGCGTCTATCGCCTGCGCTGCGTGGAAGCCTGGGCCATGGTGGTGCCCTGGACCGGCTTTCAATTCTCTGCCCTGATGGCCGAGGTAAAGCCGCTATCTTCCGCGCGCTATGTGGTGTTCCAGACTGCCGTGCTGCCTTCTGTCATGCCCGGCCTGCGGCAGACCTGGTATCCCTGGCCCTATACGGAAGGCTGCACCATCGCCGAAGCCGCCAATGAGCTTTCCTTCATGGTTGTGGGCGCCTATGGCAAGCTGCTGCCGCCGCAAAATGGCGGGCCCATTCGCTTCCATCAGCCCTGGAAATATGGCTTCAAAGCCGGCAAGAGCCTCGTCACCATACGCTTCACCGATCAGCGCCCGGTCACCTTCTGGGAAAAGCTGCAGCCGCAAGAATATGGCTTCTGGGCCAATGTGAACCCGGCCGTGAATCACCCGCGCTGGAGCCAGGCGCAGGAACGCATGCTAGGCACGGGGGAGACGGTGCCAACCCTGCTGTTCAATGGCTATGGCGAATTTGTCACTGATCTCTACACCAATCTGCAAAATGAAAGGCTTTGGGCGTGATGCTGGCATGCGCCTGATTGGCCTTGTCCTGCTGGCGCTGGCCGCAGGGCTTTACTTGATGTTCGGCAGTGATCCCCTGGGGGCGCTGCTATTTCGCCTCGATTCCGGATTGCTGAGTTTGGTGCAGGCCGGCGTTCAGCGCTATCTTCTGCCTATGTTGTGGGATCACGTGCTGCTGCCGGTATTGGAGGCGCCTGCCTGGGGCGTGCCCCTGGTGCTGGGTGCTGCCCTGACCCTTTTTGGCTGGATGCGCGCGCGTGGCTGACGCCGCATCGTATCACCAGCTTTTGCTGGTGGAGGATTCACCCTCACTCGCCACTGTCTATCAGGAATATCTGCGCGCGGGGCCATACAATATTCGCCACGCGCATTGCATTGCGGATGCGCTGAAATTCGCCAATCAGGCCATGCCCGATGGCGTACTTTTGGATTTGCGCCTGCCCGATGGTGATGGGCTTTCCGTACTGCGCGAATTGCGCGGGCGCGATCCTGACCTGCCTGTGGTGGTGATGACTGCGCATGGATCAGTGGCGCTGGCGGTGGAGGCGATGCAGGCCGGCGCGTCTGACTTTCTGGTCAAGCCCTTCGCACCAGAACGCCTGACGGTCACGGTTGCCAATGTGATGGAACGCGCGGCCTTACGCCGGCAGGTAGCAGAATTGGCTGCTGTGGCGCCGCGCCAGGGATTTGCCGGCTTCATCGGCGCCGCACCGGCCATGCAGGCCGTCTATCGCATTCTGGAAAATGCCGCCGCGTCACGCGCGACCGTTTTCGTGACCGGCGAAAGCGGCACCGGCAAGGAATTGGCGGCTGAGGCAGTGCACAGCATCTCCCCACGCAAGGCCGGGCCTTTCATTGCCATCAATTGCGCGGCGATTCCGAAGGATTTGATTGAAAGCGAAATCTTCGGCCATGTGCGCGGTGCCTTTACCGGCGCGGTGGCGGACCGTATCGGCGCGGCGCGCGCAGCGGATGGCGGCACGTTGTTCCTGGATGAGATTTGCGAAATGGATTTGGCGTTGCAGGGCAAGCTGCTGCGCTTCATTCAAACCGGCACCTTCCAGCCGGTTGGCAGCGGCAAGACGCTGCAAACCGATGTGCGCTTTGTCTGCGCGACCAATCGCGATCCTTTGGAAGAAGTGCGCGCCGGCCGCTTCCGTGAGGATTTATACTACCGCCTGCATGTGATCCCCGTGCCATTGCCGCCGCTGCGTGACCGTGGTGATGATGTGCTGGCTTTGGCCGAAGCCTTCCTGGTGAAAAGCGCGGCCGAGGAAGGCAAGCGCTTTCAGCGTTTTGATGCCGAAGCACGCGCGATGCTGATGCGCCACACTTGGCCTGGCAATGTGCGCGAGTTGGAAAACGCCATTCGCACCGCCGTGGTGCTGCATGATGGCGAAGTGGTGAGTGCTGCCATGCTGCCGGCGACAGTGCGGGAAGGCGGCGCCAAGCCCACGCCTGCACCGGCGCCGCCACCGTTGCCGGAACCGGAAGTCGTGAAGCCCGCGCCACCACCGCTCACATTGCGCGCGGCTGAAACAACCAAACGCATCCGCCCCCTTGCTGAGACAGAGCGCGAAGCCATTGAAGAAGCGGTGCGGCTTTGCGGCGGCAATATCGCCAAGGCTGCAGCGTTTCTGGGCATCAGCCCATCCACGCTCTATCGCAAGCAGGAAAGCTGGCGGCGGCGGTGAAAGTTTAGCGTAACCCGAGCGCCAGTCGCGCCGCGGCAATCGCCTCATGCGCCGCTTCGGTCAAATCATAGGCATGCAGCTCATGCGGCAGCGCCCAGGCAACTTCACTGACATCATCGCCAGCGCGGGCTTCGCCTTCCTGCCAATGCGCGGCGAAATCAATGATGGTGTAATGGTAGCGCGCGCGGCCATCCTCATCATGGTTGATGGCGTCAAACACATAGGCCAGCGCCATCTGGCCCACTTCGATGTTCGCCTCTTCGCGCAATTCGCGCCGCGCGGCTTCTTCCGCCTTTTCGCCGACATGCTGCGCGCCGCCGGGCAGCGACCATTGGCCGATGCGCGGCGGCTTGCCACGCCGGACCAGCAGCACCGCTTCTTCGCGAAACACAATGCAGCCAATGCCGACCCAGGGGCGGTCCGGATATTCGCGCGGCGCGTTGCTCACCGTGGTACGATCGGCGGTTCAGCAGCGGGGGCGGGTGCGTCTTCCTGACGGCGCAAATCCTCAAGCCGGGGGATCATGGCTTTTTCTTTCCATTGCCCGATCTGATAGACCCAGCCGCGCCAGCGCGCATTCAAGCGTGCGGCTTCATCATCACCCTCAGCCGCCAGGCTTACCCAGATTTCCTCGCCCTGCTTGCGCGGGCGGGCGATGATGGCCAGCCGATCGGTCAATTCAAAGCGCGTCTCACCCAAAGCTTCGCCCGGCGCATCGGCTTCGCGCCGCACATCCAGGAAAGTCAGGAATTCGAAGCTGCGCGAAACCTCATCAAGGCTGATATCGTCAGCGGGCGGTGCCTCGGCGGGCGTGGTGATGGCAAGCTTGCCATCGGCCTGGCCGCTATGGGTCAGCACCAATTCCGCTTCGCCACTACGCGCAACAACAACGCGCGTCATGCGTTCGCGCGGCAAATTGGCGATGTCACGGTCAAGCCAAAGCTGCGGGTCGGCATCCACCGGAATGCGCCCTTCCGCGAGCCAAGCCTGGTTTTCATTAGGCCGCCGCACATAGGCGCTTTCCGGCACATTGCCCTGGGTACGCATGCGCCGCCGGCCAATCACCAATTCCACCAGCGCATTGCCTTGCGCATCCAAAACGCGCAGCAGCGTGGAGGTGGCGCCCGCGCGCAGCGGGTCTTCCAGGCCAAGGCGATCAAACATCTCAGGATTGCCGGTGCGCGGTTCCATCAGCCGCAATTCCGTGAGTCCCGTGAGCAATTCACGCAGTTTTTCTTGCCGGATGGGATAATCGCCCTTGGTCGGCAGCACCCAGACATCGCCGCGCCGGATGATCTCCAGCGCGCCATCATGCCGGCGCACTTCAATCCGCGCGGCATTGGGCAGCCGCTGCGCCAGGCCCGGAAAAGCGAGCCCACCAGTGCCCGCCGGCGGCGCTGGTGGCGGCGGTGGCTTGATCAGCAAAGCACCGGCCATCGCAATCACCGCGGCGCTGCCAAGCAAAATCAGGGAACGTCGTTGCATCTTCCTGCCCCCCGCTTCAGTGCCGCGCCGCGGCGCGCCGGCGCGCGCGCGCAACACCCATCACCAGCGCAAGTACCGTGAGCAAGACCGGCACGGCGGCGATATTGAGGATACGCAGCCGCGTTTCCAGCCCTTCAATATCGCGCCGCAATTCCAACTGCACCGCGCGCAATTGCTGACGGGTACGGAGAATCTCCTCACGCGCCGCGTCAATTTCCGCGCGCTGTTCGGCGCTGATCACGGCATTGGTCTGACCGCGATCACCGCCCTGCGGGCCTTGACGCAATTCGCGCAAGCGGCGTTCGGTCGCTTCCAGGCGCTGCGTGAGTTCCCGTTCTGTCTGGCGGAAACGTGCTTCCGCGTCACGGCGGATATCATCCACCACTTCAAAGGGACGCAGCGATTCACCGCGTGAGCGCAGCGAAATCAGCGCATCACCACCGGCCATGGTATCCACCAAATTCGCAATCAGCGCGCCATTATCGCTGAAGGGTGTGGCAACCTGCTGGCCAAAGAAATCCTGCACGCGCACCCAGAAGCGATCTTCCAGCACATCCGCATCATGGATCACGATGATATTGGCCGCGCCTTCACTCCGCGCACGATGCGCCGGGAAATCCGCGGGCCGCTCCGCGCCTTGCGGCGGTGGTGGCGGCCCATCGGGGAAGGCCGTGCCGACTTCTCCGCGCAGTCGCGCCGCCAGCACGCGCGTTTGCCCATCAGGGCGGAAATCCGCCAGCAATTGCGTCGGGTTCGGGTTCTCGCGCACCTTCGCCGCATCCGCTTCCATGCTGCGCGGGCTTGAGGTGATGAGCGGCGTGAATTCCACCCGCGCGCCATCCTTCCGCCGCAGCAAACCGGCCGAGGCAAAAGTCACCTGATTGAGCTGCGCGGTCGCAACTTCCCCCTGCGCAATCGAATCGCCCTGCGCATTGAACCAGGCAACGTAATCCACCGCCTGCACACGGTCCTGCGGATTGGCGCGCACGCGCCATGCACCGCGGAGATCAAGCACCACCTTGTCCGAGGGCGCTTCAATGCCCCAGGCATTGGTCAGGCGTTCCAGGCTGGACGCAGTATTGGCCGGCGGCCGCCCGCCCGGGCCGGGGCGCGATGCCTGGCCTTCGGAATGCGGGTCAATCAGCAAAATCAGCTTGCCGCCACGCAGCACGAATTGATCCACGGCATATTGCGTCGCATCTGAAAGGCGCTGCGGATGGGCCAGGATCATCACCTGGATATCATTTTCAATCACCTGCGCATCCATGGGCACATCGCGCAAAGTGAAGAATTGCCTGAGGCTATTCATCACCGCGAAGGGCTGACCCATGGCAGCCTGGCGCATCATCATCGCGCGCGGGTCGCCATTCAGCGGCAAGGGCGACATCACGCCAATCACCGGGCGGCGCGGATTGGACAATTCATAGACCAGCCGCGTCAGATCAAATTCCAGAAAGCGCTCACGATCCGGCTGGAAGAAGGGGATATTGCGTTCGTCGTCGAGAAGATTGGTGCCGACCAGACCGAAATAAACCTGCTCACCCGATTGATCCACCGGCACGCCTTGCAAGCCGAAGGCCAGCGCGCGGTCTTCGGTTTCGCTGAAGGGCTCCGGGTCCAGCACTTCAAGGCGCAGCTTGCCGCCAGCAACCGCGACATATTCATCCAGCATCGCGCGCACGCGTTCGGCATAGGCGCCATAAGCGGGAATGGCGGTGCCGAGTTTGCGCGAATAGAATAGCCTGAGCGTCACCGGGTCTTGCAGGCCAGAGAGCACGCTGCGCGTGCCCTCCGACAGCGTGTAGAGTTTCTGCGCCGTGAGATCGAGCCGCGCGCGCGGCGCGAAACGCTCCACCAACAGATTGACACCAATGGCGAGCGCCAGCGCCGCCACAATCCCAAGCGCGGAGGACCAGACGCGCCGCGTGCCGGGCTTTGCCTTGATTTGATCAGCCATGATCTAGTCAGCCTTCCGGTGGTCAAGCACCACCGCATTCACGAAAAGCCAGAACCCGATGAAGGAGGCGAAAAAGACTGCATCACGCAGCGCAATCACACCGCGTGTGAGGCCATTGAAGCGTTCCGTGAGCGAAAGCGCGCGCGCGACCTCAGCCAGCACCGGCATGCGTTGGCTCAGGAAATCCGTCACCAGCGCGCTGCCGGCGACCGCAAACAGGAAACACACGGCAACGGCCAGCACGAAGGCGATCACCTGGTTCTTCGTCATGGCCGACATGGCGGAACCGATGGCAAGGTACGCGCCCGCCATCAACAAACACGCACCATAACCCGCCGCGATCGCGCCATTATCGGGCCGGCCCAGATAATTCACGGTCAGCACCAGCGGGAAGGTCAGCGCCAGCGCAATGGCGCAAAACGCCCAAGCCGCCAGGAATTTGCCTAGCACCGCCTGCCATTGCGCCATGGGCAAGGTCAGCAGCAATTCAATCGTGCCCAGCCGGCGTTCTTCTGCCCAAAGCCGCATCGTCAGTGCGGGCACGAGAAACAGGAACAGCCAGGGGACGAAGCCAAAGAAGGGGCCAAGATCAGCCTGACCGCGATTGAAGAAACCGCCCAGGCTGAAGGTCATCGCACCTGCCATCATCAGAAAAATCACGATAAAGACGTAAGCAACGGGCGTCGCGAAATAGCCGGCCAATTCCCGGCGGGCGACCAGCAGTGCAGCGCGCATCAGGCGGCCTCCTGCTTCAGGGTCAAATCGCGGAAGACTTGCTCAAGCGTTTTGCCCGGCGCTTCAAGCTGTTTTGGCGTTGCATCGGCCAGCACCTTGCCGCGGGCGATGATGATGGCGCGGGTGCAGACCGCATCCACTTCTTCCAGGATATGCGTTGAAATGACGATGGCCTTTTCGGGTGCCATGCGGCGGATCAATTCCCGCACCTCATGCTTTTGGTTCGGGTCAAGCCCATCGGTCGGTTCATCCAGCACCAGGACGGGCGGGTCATGCAGCAGCGCTTGCGCCAAGCCAACACGGCGCTTGAAACCCTTGGAGAGCGTCTCAATCGGTTGCAGGCGCACACCTTCCAGCTGCGTCATGGCCATCGCACGCGCCATGCGTTCAGCGGCCTCGGCGCCGCCAAAGCCGCGAATGCGCGCGATGAAGTGCAAAAAGCCGGTGACGGTCATTTCGGGGTAGGTCGGCGCGCCTTCGGGCAGATAGCCAAGGGCGCGCTTGGCCGCGACGGGTGCTTCAATGACATCCTGGCCGCAAATGCGCGCCGTGCCGGCGGAGGGTGTCACGAAGCCCGCCAGCATTTTCATGGTGGTGGATTTGCCGGCACCATTGGGGCCAAGGAAGCCCACCACCTCACCACGATCCACCGTGAAGGATACATCATCAACAGCGGTGAAGGCGCCAAAGCGCTTGGTCAGGCGCTCGATTTCGATCAGCGCGGCCAAAGCCTATCTCCCCTTATCCTGCCTCAAACCATTATTTCGTACATTTGCGCGCCGCGATTTGACCCTTCCCGCCCTGGCTTGCAAGCCCCTGGCGCCGCCCTACCCGGCATCCAAGGGCGCCATGGAAAGATCATGGCCGAAAAGCCTGAGCAAAAGCCGCGCTGCCTGACCGCGGGGGGAGGCAAGCGCCGCATCGCGCGTCAGCAGCGCTTCCGCATCGCGATGGGCAATCTGTACCAGGCGCGAGAATTCATCCGGGTCTTCCCGAGCATCAAATAGCCGGGCGCCGGGCAGGCCCGCCTGCCGCGCGCCCAAGGCATCGCCGCCGCCGCGGGATTTCAAATCCTCCTCCGCGATCACGAAGCCATCTTCGGTGTCACGCAGCACCAAAAGGCGTCGCCTTTCGCCATCACTCAGGCCGGGGGAATGCACCAAAAGGCAGGATGATGCCTCCCGCCCTCGCCCGACGCGGCCGCGAAGCTGGTGCAGCGCCGCCAGGCCAAAGCGTTCCGCCTGTTCAATCAGCATGATGGTCGCTTCCGGCACATCCACGCCGACTTCAATGACGGTGGTGGCGACCAGGATATTGGTCCGCCCGGCAGCGAAATCGCCAAGGGCGGCTTCGCGCACCGCAACATCCTGCAAGCCATGGGCAAGGCCAACCCGGCCGGGAAAATGGGCGGAAAGCTCGGCAAAGCGGTCCTCGGCGGCGACGCTGTCATCCTTTTCGCTGCCGGTAATGGCGCGCACGACCCAATAGGCCCGCGCGCCGCGTGCCACCGCTTCATGCAGGCGGGCGACAATCTCGGGCAGGCGTTCCTGGCTCAGGATTCGGGTTGCGATGGGCTGGCGCCCAGCGGGTTTGCCGGCCATGCGGCTGACGGCCATTTCGCCCCATTGAGTGAGCAGCAAAGTGCGTGGAATGGGGGTCGCGGTCATTACCAGCATATCCGCGGCCTGGCCCTTTTCCGCCAGCATCAGGCGCTGCGCCACGCCAAAGCGGTGCTGTTCATCCACCACGGCTAGGCCCAAATCCTTGAAGGCGACCCCTTCCTGAAACAGCGCATGGGTGCCGACCACCATGGGGAGCGTCCCATCCGCCAAGCCCTGCAATACGCGCCGCCTTTCCTTGCCTTTCACACTGCCCGCCAGCAGCGCGACTGGCACGCCCGCCGCGCCGCAAAGCCGCTCAAAACTGCGCAAATGCTGGCGCGCGAGCAATTCCGTGGGTGCCATCAGCGCGGCCTGGGCGCCTGCTTCCACCGCGCGCAGCATGGCCATCAGCGCGACCAGCGTCTTGCCGGCGCCGACATCGCCTTGCAGTAGCCGGAGCATCCGCCGTGGTGCGGCCAGATCCGCATCTATGTCGGCAATGGCTTGAAGCTGGGAAGGTGTGGGCGCATGGCCAAAGGCGGCCAGGGCAGGGCCGCGCAACCGCTCATCGCCCATCAGCGCGCGCCCCGGCCTTTCGCGCGACCGGCGCCGCACCAGGCCAAGGGCGATCTGCCCCGCCAGCAATTCATCATAGCCAAGCCGCCGGCGAGGCGCCTCGGCGCTTTGTGCTTGGGGCGCGTGCAGGGCGCGCAAAGCCTCGGCAAAGCCAGGCCAGGCTTCGCGCTTCAGCAGCGGGCCATCCACCCATTCCGGCAAATCGGGCAGGGATTTCAGCGCCCCATCCAACGCATCCGCCATATTCCGCCAGGAAAGCCCCGCCGTCAGTGGCCACATGGGTTGCCACAGCGGGATACGGAGCGGCGGCTCCACCAGCGGGTCCGCATCCAATTCCAATTGCCAGGCGCGCTGATAGGGTTTGAGCCGCCCGGCCACGCGCCGCTCCGCCCCTTGCGGGAAGGCGCGGCCCAGCGCCGTGGCCGCCCAGGTGGCGCGAGAGAATGAAATCAGCGCCACGGGATCAGCCCCACAGATCGCCGGCACTGTCCAAGGCCCGCGCCCGCCACGCGCCGGCGCGCCGGTGATGCGGAGTTCAAGGGTTACTTCCTGCCCTTCGACCGCTTGGGTCAGGCTGCGCAGCACCGGGCGATGCTGCACGCGTTCCGGCAAATGCAGCAGCAGATCAAGCACCCGCGCGCCACCCGCCGCGCGCGCCAGCAATTCTGGCTTGCGCAGCCCGGGCAGGCTTTCAATTGGCGCCAATAGCCGCGCGAGGGGGTCCTCGGCGGCATCGGTCGGTTCAGGGCGGGCTGACAGGATTCCCATCCGCCTCTATATGCCAGCGCCTTGAGACTAGAGCGATATGCCAGACCCAACAGAACTTGATGCCCGGCGCCGCCGGCTTGTCTTTCGCGCCCAACACCGCGGTACCAAGGAAACCGATATCCTGATCGGCGGCTTTGTCGCGCGCCATATCGCGAGCCTCACCGATGCCGATGTGGCAGCTTTGGAGGAGATTCTGGAACTCTGGGATGTGGATCTGGCCGATTGGCTTTCCGGCCGCCGCCCGATTCCGCCCGAACATGACCACCCGCTGCTGCGCCGGATCATGGCCGAGGCCGGTAGCGGGCCATGAAGCCCGTCACCATCCATGGCGCGCCTGAGGGCTTTGACGCCCTGCTGGTGGCGCGCCGGCGGGCAGAAATCGAAGCCCCCATCGCCCATGTCTGCCGCGATGATGCGCGCATGGCCCGCATGGCAGAGGCTTTGGGCTTTTTCGCCCCCGAAATCGAAGTGCTGCGTTTCCCGGCTTGGGATTGCCTGCCTTATGATCGCGTTTCGCCCAATCCTGAAATCATCGCTGAACGTGTGGCGACACTGACGCGCTTGCTGGAACCGCCGAAGCGCCCGCGCGTCTTGCTCACCACCGTCAATGCGCTGGTGCAAAAAGTGCCGCCGCCTGCCGTGTTTGAAGGCGCCACACTTTCGCTGGCGAAATCCGGCCGGATTCAGCCGGAAAAGCTGACCGCCTTTCTGGAAGCCAATGGCTATCACCGCACCGGCACGGTGATGGAACATGGCGAATATGCCGTGCGCGGCGGCATTATTGATCTTTTCCCGGCGGGCGAGCCGGAACCCATACGCCTTGATCTTTTTGGCGACGAAATTGAGGATATGCGCCGTTTTGATACGGCATCCCAGCGCAGCGGCAAGGTGGTGCCCGCGCTTTCGCTCCGCCCGGTGGGTGAGGTGTTTCTGGATGAGGCATCGCGCACGCGTTTTCGCAGCGGCTATCGCGATTTGTTCGGCGCGGCGGCAGCGGATGATCCGCTTTATGGCGCCATCAGCGCCGGGCGGCGCTATCCTGGCATGGAACATTGGGCGGGCCTATTTCACGCAAACATGGTGCCGCTGCTGGAATATCTGCCCGGCGCCGAAATCAGCTTCGATCATCAGGCCGAGGAAGTGCTGAAGGCGCGGCTTGAGATGATCACCGATCATTACGAAGCCCGCCGCGTGCCCTCCCGCATTGGGGAAGGCGATGTGCCCTATCGCCCCGCGCCGCCTGCAACACTGTACCTGGATGAAGCCGGCTGGGTGGCGATGCTGGCCGATTGCCGCGTGCTGCGCTTTTCGCCCTTTGCGGTGCCGGATGGCATCGCCGCCGGCGGGCGCCCCGGCCCGCTTTTCGCCGAAGCACGCAGCGCCGGCGAGAATGTTTTCGCAGCCTATGCCGCCATGGTGCAGGGCGAAGCCAAGGCCAAGCGCCGGCCGGTGCTGGCGGCCTGGTCACGCGGGTCCCGCGAAAGGCTTGGCAATCTGCTGCGCGAAAACGGCGTGCGTGCGGAGGCGGCCGAGGATTGGAAAGCCGCGCGCGCTTTGCCGCCGGATATCGTCGCCTTGGTGGTGATGGGGATTGAGCGCGGCTTTATTGCTGAGGGCATCGCCGTCACCGCCGAGCAGGATTTGCTTGGCGAACGCATCGCCCGCCCACCGCGCCGCCGCCGCCGCGCTGATCAATTCATTGCGGACGCCACCGAAATCGCCGAGGGTGATTTGGTGGTGCATCAGGATCACGGCATTGGCCGGTATGAAGGCCTGGTCACGATTGAAGTATCCGGCGCGCCGCATGATTGCCTGAAGCTGATTTATGATGGTGGGGACAGGCTTTTCGTGCCTGTTGAGAATATCGAAATACTCTCCCGCTTCGGGTCTGAAGGCACTGGCGT
>JADCES010000147.1 GCA_020250005.1 Roseomonas sp. | reverse complement strand
CCCTATCTCGAAGCGATGCCCTCGTCAAAACGATAAAACTTCAGTCCAGCGTAAACACCCCATTGGCATAACGGAGTTCCGCCGGGCGTGTCAGCACGGCCGAGGCGAACCGAACCGAATGCAAAGGCCCGTCAATCTCGCGCTGCCAGAAGGCCAGGAACCGGTCCAATTCCGGAAAATCCGGCGCCCGATCCAGCTTCTGCCAAATGAAGCTTTGCAGCACATGCGGGTGATCGGGCAGATGATAGAGCAATTCGGCCGTGGTCAGCCGCCAATCCGGGATACGCACCACGCTTTCCAAACCCTGAAGCTTAAGGCTCATCTTCCTTTTCCTATGTCGTCACAAGCCATCCCGTCCCTGCCAATCGCAAGTACGGGCTGAAAGCTTGCCATGACGACTCCGGGGCTTTGCAAGAAAAATATTTGATATCAGGATATTAGCACTAGCATGCTTTGAGTGCTGCCAACCGCTTGACGCGCCGCACCGCCCAGCCTAGATCATTGGCACTCCTCTGGGGGGAGTGCTAACGGCCGGGGCACCCTCGGTGACCGGTCAGGCTTCCCAGAGCGAGCCGTCATCAACCCGAGGCTCAGGAGAGGACCTTATGAAATTTCGTCCCCTGCATGACCGCGTTCTCGTTCGCCGCGTTACCGCGGAAGAAAAGACCGCCGGTGGAATCATCATCCCCGACACCGCGAAGGAAAAGCCGCAAGAGGGCGAAGTCGTCGCCGTCGGTTCCGGCACCTTGAACGAAAAGGGCGATCTTCGTCCGCTCGACGTCAAGGCTGGCGATCGCATCCTGTTCGGCAAGTGGTCCGGCACCGAAGTGAAGCTGAATGGCGAGGAGCTCCTGATCATGAAGGAATCCGACGTCATGGGCATTCTTGCCGCCTGATCGCCGATTTTCCAATCAGAACCTGAATAAGGACACGCAAACATGGCTGCTAAGGACGTTAAGTTCGGCGCCCACGCGCGGGAGCGTATGCTCCGCGGTGTGGATATCCTGGCCGACGCTGTAAAGGTCACCCTCGGCCCCAAGGGCCGCAATGTCGTCATCGACAAAAGCTTCGGCGCGCCGCGCATCACCAAGGACGGTGTGACGGTTGCGAAGGAAATCGAACTGGCTGACAAGTTCGAAAACATGGGCGCGCAGATGGTGCGCGAAGTCGCTTCCAAGACCAATGACACGGCGGGCGATGGCACCACCACCGCGACCGTGCTGGCCCAGGCCATTGTGCGCGAAGGCGCCAAGGCGGTTGCCGCCGGCATGAACCCGATGGACCTGAAGCGCGGCATTGATAAGGCCGTGTCCAGCGTTGTCGCTGAACTGGAAGCCAAGACGAAGAAGATCACCACTTCTGCCGAAGTGGCGCAGGTTGGCACGCTTTCCGCCAATGGCGAATCCGAGATCGGCGAAATGATTGCCCAGGCCATGGAAAAGGTCGGCAATGAAGGCGTGATCACGGTTGAAGAAGCCAAGTCCATCCAGACCGAACTTGATGTCGTTGAAGGCATGCAGTTCGACCGCGGCTATGTCTCCCCGTACTTCATCACGAATGCGGAAAAGATGATCGCGGAAATGGACAATCCGTACATCCTGATCTTCGAAAAGAAGCTGTCACAGCTTCAGCCGATGCTGCCGCTGCTTGAAGCCGTTGTGCAGTCCGGCCGTCCGCTCGTGATCGTGGCGGAAGATGTGGAAGGCGAAGCGCTCGCGACCCTCGTGGTCAACAAGCTGCGCGGTGGCCTCAAGATCGCGGCCGTGAAGGCGCCTGGCTTCGGTGATCGTCGCAAGGCGATGCTGGAAGACATCGCGATCCTGACCGGTGGTGAAGTGATCAGCGAAGATCTCGGCATCAAGCTCGAAAGCGTCACGCTGGCGCAGCTTGGCCGCGCCAAGACCGTGCGGATCGAGAAGGAAAACACCACCATCGTTGATGGCGCCGGTGCGAAGGACCAGATCACTGGCCGTTGCGAGCAGATCAAGGCGCAGATCGAGGAAACCACCTCGGACTACGACCGTGAAAAGCTGCAGGAACGTCTGGCGAAGCTCGCCGGTGGCGTTGCCGTGATCCGCGTTGGTGGCTCCACCGAAGTGGAAGTGAAGGAGCGCAAGGACCGCGTTGATGACGCGCTGCATGCGACCCGCGCTGCCGTGCAGGAAGGCATCGTGCCGGGTGGTGGCGTGGCGCTGCTGCGCGCTTCGACCAACCTCGGCGGCCTCAAGGGTGCCAATAGTGATGAGCAGGTGGGGATCGAAATCATCCGCCGCGCCATCCAGGCGCCGCTCAAGCAGATTGCTGAAAACGCCGGCAAGGACGGCGCGGTGATCGCGGGTGAAGTGCTGCGCGATGGCACCTATACCCACGGCTATGACGCGCAGAAGGACGAGTACAAGGATCTGGTCGCGGCCGGCATCATTGACCCGACCAAGGTTGTGCGTACTGCGCTGCAGGATGCGGCTTCTGTCGCCTCCCTGCTGATCACCACCGAAGCGATGGTGGCTGAGCGTCCGGAACCCAAGGGCGCGCCGGCCGGTGGCCCGCCCGGTGGCGGCATGGGCGGGATGGATTTCTGATCCATCGCAGCTTGCGAGAAATGGGGGCGGTCCTGCGGGGCCGCCCTTTTTTATGCCATCAGCACCCCATGCTGGCGCAAGAAACCCAGCAAGGGCAGCAGGGGCAGGCCAAGAATGGCCGGCTGATCGCCCTCAATCCTGTCAAATAATTGCGCGCCATGGCCTTCCAGCCGATAGGCGCCAACGGAAGAAAGCAAGGCCTCACCCTCGGCGGCCAGATAGGCGTCCAGAAAAGCGTCCGAAAAATCGCGCATGGTCAGCCGCGGCTTCGCCACATGCTGCCAGATGCGCTGCCCGCCACGATGGCAGACCAAGGCAGTCACCAATTCATGCCGCCGCCCACGCAGGCGTTGCAGATGGGCGCGCGCCGCTGCCATATCGGGTGGCTTGTCGAACCAGGTGCCATCGCAAACCAGCAATTGATCGGCGCCAATCACCAGCGCATCCGGCGCGGACCGCGCCACACGTTCCGCCTTGGCATCGGCCAGGATCAGCGCGGCCTCATCCGCGGAAATCCCTTCCGCCTGCGCGGCTTCCTTGATGGCGGCTTCATCCACGCCAGCAACGCGGGTCTCAAACCGCAGGCCAGCGCCTTCCAGCACGGCCCGCCGCGCCTTGGATGCTGATGCAAGGGTAAGGGCGGGCGCTGCCGCTTGAATCACTGCCGCGCTTCCGGGCGAAGCCCAAGCGCCGCTTCCTCACCGGCCGCTGCCGCCAGATAGGCAGAATAGGCAGCGCCATCACGCAAATCCTCGGTCATGCCAAGCCGTGTCATCACCGCCTTGACGGAAGGGGCGCGCAGCGCCGCGGTGAAGGCGGCTTCCAGCCTTTGGCGCTCGGCTGCCGGCATATTGGGCGGACCGATGAGCCCGAAGGGCGCGGTTTCCGTCAGCCCATAGCCAAGCTCAACCAGGGTTGGCACATCGGGCCAGCGCGGATTGCGGCTGGGCGACCAAAGCGTCAGCCAGCGCGCATCCCCCTGATCCACCGCCACATGCAGCCGCGCCCCGCCCGCCATGACATCCAGATCACCCGCCATCAGCGCTTCCACGCCATCGGCGGCGCCGCGGAAGGGCAGATGCACGGCCTGGACGTTTTCCTTCACCATCAGCCGCGCCATGGTGACATGCCCGACCGAGCCCACCCCCGCGCTGCCAAAGGAGAGCTGCCCGGGCTTTTGCCGAGCCTCATTGATGAAATCGCGCCAGCCGCCGGGGAACCGATCCGCCTTGGCAATGACGCCATAGGTGCCACCCGCCAGGCACATGATGGGCGTGGCATCGCGCCCCATGGTGAAATCGACGCCGCGTTCCACCAGGGCACGCAAGGTCACCACGGGAAACAGCATCACCACGGACCCATCCGGCGGCGCGCTGCGGAGTTGCGACAAAAGCCGAAGCCCCGTTCGGCTTGGCTTATTGTCGAGTCGAATCTCCTGCCCCAATGACTTGCTTGCGTATTTCGCCAAGGCACGCATCAGCTGATCGGTCGCGCCCCCTTCGGCAAAAGGCACCAATAGCGTCACGCCACGCTGCTGCGCCCGCGCGAGGTTTGGCGCGGCCAGTAGCCCGGCACTCAGCAAAAACAGGCGTCGCTTCATGGCATCTCGCTCGCGAGCCTGGCCAAAGCGGCGCGATAGCTTGTGTCAAACAACGCATCCAGCCCAGGGTTCACGCCCTTGAGCCCGGCCGCGACACGCCCTGCCCAGCCGACATATTCAATGCGGCGCGCATGATTCCAATTCGCCGGCGGGCTATCGGCGATGGAGCGCAAATTCGCGATTTTATCAGCAAGTTTCAACTGCTTGGCCGCTTCGCTATGCTTGGGCGCCTGGCTGATCTGCAAGGCCTTCCGAATTTCCTTAGGCTTTTCTTTATCATCGGTCGCTTCTGCCACCAAGCCGGCAATCACAGGGCCGAAAACGGCGGTCAGATCAGCATCGGTGGTTTCGGTATCTTCCACCGTGTCGTGCAGCAGCCCGGCCAGGATGGCTTCCTCTGGCGCGCCATGTTCGGCCAGGATCGCGGCAACCTCAATCACATGGTTCACATAGGGCTCGGCAGCCGCGCCCTTCCGCACCTGCCCGGCATGGGCGCGGGCGGCGAAAAGGGCGGCGCGCAGGATCTGCGCGGGAAAATTGGCCTCCATGGCGTTTTCACTAGCGCCAAGCTGCAAAATGTAAATGGGGCAGGGGATGCATATCGGCCCAAAGCCTGATAAAGCGCCGGCATGCTCGATCATCGTCTCTCTCGCCGCGCCCTGCTCGCGGCCAGCCCCTTGCTTGCCGCCCCAGCCCTGGCGCAGGCGCCCTTTCCCAATCGGCCTATCCGTTTGGTGGTGGGCTTCACGCCTGGCGGTGCCACCGATATCTCGGCCCGCGCCTTTGCGCCCAAGATGTCGGAAGTGCTGGGCCAGCCGGTGATTGTGGAAAACCGCCCCGGCGCCGGCAGCAATCTGGCGACCGAGCTTGTGGCCCGCAGCCCGGCTGATGGCTACACCATCCTGCTCGCAACACTCGGCGCCTTGGTGATCAGCCCCATGGTCATGCGCCTACCGATAGACCCGGCGCGGGATCTGGTGCCGATCTCAATCGCCGTTGACCTGTTCAATATCCTGACCGTCCCCGCCGAACGCCCCTGGCGCACCGCTGCCGATATCATCGCCGCCGCCAAGGCGCGGCCCGGAGAGCTCTCCTGGGGCCATAGCGGCATTGGCAGCGCGCCCCAATTGGCCGGCCTATTGTTCGCCAAAATGGCCGGGATTGAAACCATTGAGGTCTCCTATCGCGGCGGCGGCCTGGTTGCGACGGATTTGATTTCCGGTCGGCTGGATTACGGCTTCCCGACCTCGCCCTCCGTCAAGACGCATATCGAAGCGGGCCGGCTGCGCGGGCTTGCGGTGCCAACCCTGCAACGTTCCCGGCTTTTGCCGGATATCCCAACGGTGGCGGAAACCGGCCTGCCGGGCTTCAACGTGCCGTCCTGGTATGCGGTGGTAGCACCCCGCGGCACGCCGGAACCGGCGGTGGAGCGGCTGGCACATGCCATGCGCATTGCCTTGGAAGACCCCGATGTTGTCGGCATCCTGAACCGCAACGGGCTGGAGGCCATGCCCTCCACCCCCGCGGAATTCGCCGCTGCCTGGGCCGCCGAGCGCACCAAATGGGAACCGATCATTCGCGAAAGCGGCATCAGGATCGAATAGGCGGCCGGGCCTTTTTTGGCGTATAGAAGGGGCAGAAAGGATTTTCTGCCCGTGAACGCCATGCCCCCCGATGCCACCCAGGCCCTGGAGATTGCCGCGCGCGCCGCGCGTGCCGCCACAAGTGCGCTGGCCGTAGCGCCACGCGCGGTGAAGGATCAGGCGCTGCTTTTGGCGGCGGCAGCCTTGCGTGAGCGTGAAGCGCAGATCATCGCCGCGAATGCGGAAGACATCGCGGCCGCACCTGGGCTTTCGCCAGCCTTTCGTGACCGGCTGCTGCTGAATGCCGCGCGCATCGAAGCCATGGCGAAGGGGCTTGAGGAAGTGGCCGCGCTGCCTGACCCGGTTGGCCGTGTGCTCGCGGAATGGCAGCGCCCCAATGGGCTGCGTTTCCAGCGCGTGGCGCAGCCGCTTGGTGTGATCGGCATGATTTTCGAAAGCCGACCCAATGTCACCGCCGATGCCGCTGCCTTGTGCTTGAAATCCGGCAATGCGGTGATCCTACGTGGCGGTTCTGAAAGCTTGCGCAGCGCCACCGCCATTCATGCCTGCATGGTGCAAGGACTGAAGCTGGCGGGCCTGCCGGAAGCCGCAGTGCAAGTGGCGCCGAGTGCAGATCGCGCCTTTGTCGGCGCCATGCTGCGCGCTTCGGGCTTGATTGACCTGATTGTGCCACGCGGCGGCAAGGGCCTGGTGACGCGCGTATTGGAAGAAGCGCGCGTGCCTGTGCTGGCGCATGCTGAGGGGCTTTGCCATACTTACATCCACGCCGGGGCGGATCACGCCATGGCGCGCGCGGTGCTCGCCAATGCCAAAATGCGCCGCACCGGCGTTTGTGGCTCGACAGAAACCCTGCTGATTGATGCTGCCATCGCGCCCACGCTTTTGCCCGCCCTGATTGCGGATTTGCGTGCGCTAGGCTGCGATTTCCGTGCCGATGACGCCGCGCGGGCCATTGTGCCGGGCCTGACCGCCGCCACTGATGAGGATTACGCGACCGAATGGCTGGATGCGATCCTGTCGGTGAAGGTCGTTGCCAGCGTTGACGAAGCGCTTGCCCATATCCGCCGCTTCGGCAGTGAGCATACGGAAGCGATCATCACCGAAGATGCCGCTGCCGCGCAGCAATTCCTGGATGGCATTGCTTCCGCGGTTGGGCTTTGGAATGCGTCCACGCAATTCTGCGATGGTGCGGAGTTCGGCGTTGGCGCGGAAATCGGCATTGCAACCGGGCGGCTGCATGCGCGCGGGCCTGT
>JADCES010000146.1 GCA_020250005.1 Roseomonas sp. | reverse complement strand
GTCAGTGGCTTCACGGCGCTGACCGGCACCGACAACCCGTTCGACGGCTTTGATGTCGGCTTCATTAGCACGCCCAGCTTTGTGGATCTGGACGGCGACGGGCGGCTCGACCTCGTCTCGGGAGAATTCTACGGTACGCTGCTGGCCTGGCGCAACACTGTCAGTGGCTTCACGGCGCTGACCGGCACCGACAACCCGTTCAACACCTTCGATGTCGGCCGATTCAGCACGCCCAGCTTTGTGGATCTGGACGGCGACGGGCGGCTCGACCTCGTATCAGGAGAATACAACGGCACGCTGCTGGCCTGGCGCAACACTGTCAGTGGCTTCACGGCGCTGACCGGCACCGACAACCCGTTCGACGGCTTTGATGTCGGCCGCTACAGCAAGCCAAGCTTTGTGGATCTGGACGGCGACGCGCGGCTCGACCTCGTATCAGGAGAATACAACGGCACGCTGCTCGCTTGGCGCAATACTGCAAGTGGCTTCACGGCGCTGACCGGCACCGCCAACCCATTCAACGGCATCGATGTCGGCAAGTTTAGCGCGCCCAGCTTCGTGGATCTGGATGGCGACGGGCGAATCGATCTCGTCTCAGGAGAGGAACTCGGCACACTGCTGGCCTGGCCCAACAACACACCGCCGCCTTCAATCACGATTACGGTTACATCACAGAACGGCGCGCCGGTGATCACCTCGGCGACGACAACAAGTTTTGCCGAGAATGCCGCGGGTACCGCCTATCAGGCGACAGGGTCCGATCCGGATGCGGGTACGACGCTCAGCTGGTCGCTTGCCGGCACCGATGCGGCGTTGTTCAACATCAACGCCACGACCGGCGCGGTTACCTTCAAGACATCACCCAATTTCGAAGCGCCTGCCGATGCGGGTGGCAACAATGTCTATGACATCACCGTCACGGCTTCGGACAGCGTGCTGACCAGCGCACCCCAGGCCGTCGCCATTAGCGTGACGGATGTGACTGGCCTGGGGCAGACAGGCACATCAGGGCCTGATGCGCTGACGGTGGGGGTGGGGGCCGAGAATGCGCGGCTCAGTGGTCTCGGTGGCAATGACACGCTGACCGGCGGTGCGGGCCGCGACACATTGGATGGCGGCGGCGGTAATGATGTCTTCGTCATGAGCGACACCTTGGACCTGATCATCGAAACCGCAGGAGGTGGCGCGGATACCATCATAACCTCCGTCAGCATCACCATGCCCGTTCATGTGGAGACGCTTCAGATCGCGGCTGGCATTTCCGGCATCACCATCACGGGTGGCGCTGGCAATGACATGCTGATCGGCAATGGGCTGTCCAATAACTTCAATGGCGGCGCGGGTGATGATGTGATTTTGGCGGGGAATGTGACGCTTGCGGATATCTACGCGCTATTCGCGACATAGCCCGCTAATGGGACCTGACCCACCAGGAAAGGTCCCATCATCGCTTGCGCCAAGACCGCAGCCTTACTCCCGTGGAATCGCTGCCCTCTCGATCACATCGCGCCATAGCGGCACTTCGCGCGCAATGCGTTGCGCCACCGACACGGGACAGGCGCCTTCAAGCGAAACCGGCTCAATTTCCGGGTATTTCTGGCAGGCTAGGCCGTGCTTTCACGCATTCTTCGCCAAAGCGTCATTGCGGCGCCATCAACCGCGCGCTAACCGGCCTTCATGGAAGCTGTTTCGCGAAACCCGGAAGAAGCGCTGAAGCCGCGGCGCCAGATGCGGCTAAAACCACTGAGCTTCAAACCCTTCATGCCAGGTGACGCCTGGGGCGATATCATGGAACCGCGCCCCCTTGGCGGGCGGGTCCGCGCCATTCGCCGCATCACTACTGCCCTGATCTGGACGCTGATCGCCATTCCCATCCAAGCCGTGCTGATGCTGCTGCCGGGCCAGGCCAAGATCAGCTTTGCCTGCTTTTATCATCGGGTGCTCTGCTGGCTGATCGGCCTTAAGGTGCAGGTGGTGGGGAAGATGTCGGACAAGCCCGCCACGCTTTTCCTGCCCAATCATTCCTCCTGGCTTGATATTCTGGTGCTGGGCTCTGTGCTCAGGGCGAGCTTCGTCTCGAAATCCGAGGTCGGCGAATGGCCCGTGGTCGGCATCATCGCCAAGCTCGGCCGTACCGTCTTTGTCAGCCGCAAGCGCAATTCAACGGTGCTGAGGGAAGCCGATACCATGCGCGAAAGGCTGCAGGCCGGCGATAGCCTGATCCTATTCGCTGAGGGCACCAGCAATGACGGCACGCGGGTGCTGCCCTTCCGGTCTGCCTTTCTGGCCGCCGCCGCCGATGCCAAGGCGGTGCAACCCGTCTCGCTGGTTTATGACCGCCTGGGCGGGCTGCCAGCCTGCCGGCGGGATCGGCCGCTTTTCGCCTGGTATGGGGATATGGACATCGCCTCCCATTTCTGGCGCATCGCGCGCCGTTCCGGGGCACGGGCGACCGTGCTGCTGCATGAGGTGGCTGACCCCGCCACGCTGCCGGACCGTAAGGTTCTGACCGCGGCGGTCAGTGACGTGGTCGCCGCCGGGGCGGCGCAACTGCGGCAAAATCGTCCCGCCACGCCGCTTATTCTGAATGGCCAGCGATAAGCCCTTGACCCGACGCGGGCGGAGACTCCAGGCTCGTTACATGATCCTTTGCTCCTTGATTCGCGCTTTCGGGTCTTGACGCGCTTGACCAGCGCAGCCGGCCTGCTCATTTCCCCCGTTTCGCCCTGTGCTGGGGCGACGGAGGCCCGGATTTCATGACTGAACGCCAAGGCACCCCGGCAAGGAAGCGGCTATTGATCCGCACCTGGGGCTGCCAGATGAATGTGTATGACAGCGCGCGCATGGCCGATGTGCTCGCACCCCTTGGTTATGCGCCAACGGAAGTGGCCGAGGAGGCTGATATGGTCATCCTCAATACCTGCCATATCCGCGAAAAGGCGACCGAAAAGGTGTTTTCCGATCTGGGTCGCTTGCGGGAAGCCAAGGCCGCGCGCGGTGGGGAGATGATTGTCGCCGTTGCCGGCTGTGTGGCGCAGGCGGAAGGGGCGGAAATCACCGCCCGTGCGCCCTGGGTGGATATTGTGCTGGGCCCGCAATCCTATCATCGCCTGCCCGAGATGGTGGCGCGCGCCTCCCGGGCCGCAGGTGCCGTGATCGAAACCGAATTCCCGGTGGAGGGGAAATTCGATCATTTGCCCGAACAGGCGGCACCCCAGGGGGTGACCGCTTTCCTGACGGTGCAGGAAGGCTGCGATAAATTCTGTTCCTTTTGTGTGGTGCCCTATACGCGCGGCGCGGAATATTCGCGCCCGGCGGCGGCGGTGATCGCAGAAGCCAAGCGGCTGGTTTCGCTCGGTGCGCGGGAAATCACGCTGCTCGGCCAGAATGTGAATGCCTATCACGGGGAAGGACCGGATGGCGCGGCTTGGTCCTTGGCGCGGCTTTTGCTGGCCTTGGCGGAAATCCCGGGGCTTGATCGCTTGCGCTACACAACCTCTCACCCGCGCGACATGGGCGATGATCTGATCGCGGCGCATCGCGATATTCCCGCGCTGATGCCGTTTTTGCATCTGCCGGTGCAATCAGGGTCGGATCGCGTTTTGAAGATGATGAATCGCGGCCATACGGCGGCGGAATATCTGACCCTGATCGAAAAGCTGCGCGCGGCGCGGCCTGATCTGGCGCTGTCTTCCGATTTCATCGCCGGCCATCCGGGGGAGGCTGATGCGGATCATCGCGCGACGCTCAAGCTGATTGAGGATACCGGCTTCGCCTCAGCCTTCTCCTTCCGCTATTCGGCGCGCCCCGGCACCCCGGCCGCTGGCATGGCGGGGGCGGTGGATGAAGCGGTGGCGGATGAACGCTTGCAGGATATCCAGGCACTGCTGCGCGATCAGCAATACCGCTTCAACCAAAGCCGCGCAGGTATGGAAATCCCTGTTCTGGTGACCGGCCCCGGCCGCCATCCGGGCCAACTGGCCGGGCGCTCACCCTGGTTGCAGCCGGTGCATTTCCCGGCCCCCGGTGACCTGACCGGCCAGATCGTCACGGTCCGCGTGACCGCCACCAACCCCAATTCCCTCGGCGGGGAACACCTCGCCGGGGCCAAACCCCAAGCATCGGAGAGAGACGCCGCTTGAACATCCAAACCCCTGGCCTCCGCGCTGCGGAACCGCGCCAATCCAGTGACCAGCGTTCCATCACGCTGCAATTCCACGACAATGCGCTGCTGCCCCTGCTGCATGGCGAACATGATCGTCATCTGGCGCGGATCGAACAGGTGCTTGGCGTGCGCGTGGCTTCACGCGGCAATCGCATCGCCATCTCAGGCGGGGCGGAACGAACGGAAATGGCGGAAGCGGCGCTGCTCGCGCTTTGGAAACGGCTGGAACGGGGGGAACATGTCGGCACGGCGGAAGTGGAAGCGGCCTTGAGGCTCGCGGAAGGCGGCGCGGCGCAGGGCGAACCGCGCCTGCCCTTGCAGGATTTGCCGGCAATCCGCACCCGCAAGGGCGCGATTGCACCGCGGAGCGCTGCCCAGGCGGCCTATATCGATATGCTCTCGCGCAACGACATGGTGTTTGGCATCGGCCCCGCCGGCACCGGCAAGACCTATCTGGCGGTGGCCCAAGGGGTGGCTTTGCTACAATCCGGCCGGGTTGACCGCATTGTGCTGTCTCGGCCAGCCGTTGAGGCCGGCGAAAGGCTTGGCTTCCTGCCCGGCGATATGAAGGAAAAGGTGGACCCCTATCTCCGCCCGCTTTACGACGCCTTGCATGACATGCTGCCGGCCGAACAAGTGGCACGCCGGATCGCAGCCGGGGAGATTGAAATCGCCCCGCTTGCCTTCATGCGGGGTCGCACCTTGGCCCATTGCTACGCCATATTGGATGAGGCGCAGAATACCACCCCCGCCCAGATGAAGATGTTCCTGACCCGCATGGGGGAAGGGAGCCGGATGGTGATTACCGGCGACCCGACGCAGATTGACCTGCCGCCCCATCAGCCTTCTGGCCTTGTCGAGGCGCTTTCGATTGTGTCCGGCGTGGAAGGTATCGGCATTACGCGCTTTTCTGATCAGGATGTGGTAAGGCATCCGCTGGTTGCCCGGATCGTGGCCGCTTATGGGCGGGCCGATGAGCAGAACCGGGCGAAGAAGGAGAAGTATGGAACCGGGAAGTAGCCGTCCCGGCCAGGGGCGCCGCAAGGGTGCCTCGGCTGGGCTTCGGAGCGGATCGGCGGAGGGGCTTGATATCTCCGTGATCCTGGCGGCGCCAGGCTGGCGCGCCGCCATCAAGCAGCCTGAGGCGCTGGCACGCCGCGCGGCAGACGCGGCCTTGCGCGAAGCGGGGGCCGCTGGCGCGGTTACCGTCCTGCTGGCCAATGACACCACCGTGAAGCGGCTGAATGGCACCCATCGCGCCAAGGCAAAGCCCACCAATGTGCTGTCCTTCCCAGGCGGCGTTCCTGGTTATCTGGGCGATGTGGCACTCGCCCTTGGGGTGGTGCGGCGTGAAGCGCGCGGCAATGGCCGGCGCGTCGCGGCACATTTCGCGCATCTTGTCGCGCATGGCGCGCTGCATCTGGCCGGGCATGATCATTTGCAGGCCGGCGAGGCGCGGCGGATGGAACGCGCCGAGGCGCGCGTGATGCGCCGCCTTGGCCTGCCCAATCCCTGGCGGGGCGCAACATGAGCGACGCTAGCCAGAAACCCGGCCTGTTCTGGAAGCTCCAGGGCATGCTGCGCCGCAAGGAAGCGGAATCCATTCGCGATCAGGTGGAAGAACTGATCGAACGGCATGAAGTGCCAAGCGAAGCGCGCCCGGGCGATGGCCAGACCACGAGCCTTGATGCCGAAGAACGCGCGCTGCTCGGCAATGTTCTGCGCCTGCGCGGCATCACCGCCTATGATGTCATGGTGCCCCGCGCCGATATCATGGCGATACCGGAAGGCCATTCATTGAATGAGACCATCGCGCTGATCCAGACCGAAGGCCATAGCCGCTACCCGGTCTATCGCGATGGCCTGGATGACATCATTGGCATGGTGCATATCAAGGATGTCTTCGCTGCCGTCGGCAAGGAAGACAAAGCCTTCGCACTGGCCGATATCCTGCGCCGGCCACTTTTTGTGGTGCCATCCATCCCCGTGCTCGATCTGCTTTTGCAAATGCGCCAGGCGCGCGTGCACATGGCGCTGGTGGTGGATGAATATGGCGGCATTGATGGCCTGATCACGATTGAGGATCTGGTCGAGACCATCGTCGGCGATATCAGCGACGAACATGATGAGGTTCAGGCGCAGCAGATCACCGAACGCCCCGATGGCGCGCTCGATCTGGATGCGCGCACGCCGATCGCGGCCTTTGAGGAAAAGCTTGGCAATGTGCTGACAGATGAGGAACGCGCCGCCGATATTGATACCGTGGGCGGGCTTGTCTTCACGCTTGCGGGGCGCGTGCCGGCCAAGGGGGAATTGGTGTCCCATCCTTCAGGGCTTGAGTTCCGCATCCTGGAAGCTGATCCGCGGCGCATCCGGCGCTTGCGCGTGCGCCGGCCAGGTGCCAATTCCCGCGTCGCAGCGGAATAGGAAGGCTCGGTTTCGGATGGGGCGGATTTGGCGGGCACTCGCGTCGCGGCATGGTTGGCGCGCGCAGGTAACCGCTTTCGGGCTTGGGATGCTCGCGGTCCTCGCCCTGCCACCGCTGCACATCATCCCGGCGCTGCTCCTTGCCGTTCCAGGCCTGCTTGCCATGATTGGCGGGGCGGCAAGCTGGACCGCCGCCTTCTGGATTGGGCTCGCCTGGGGCTTTGGTTTCTTTGCCGGCGGGCTTTACTGGATCACCTCGGCCATCCTGACCGATGTGGCGCGCTATTGGTGGCTGGTGCCGATTGCGGTGCCCGCGCTGGCACTGCCGCTTGGGCTTTTTGTCGCGGTGCCATCCGCCATTGCCTGGGGGGCGAGGCCTGGCTGGCCGCGCGTACTGGTGTTTGCCGGCGGCTTTGTTGGCTTTGAATTGCTGCGCGGGGAAATTCTGACCGGCTTTCCTTGGAATTTGATGGGCACGGTCTGGGCCTTTGATGCGCTGCCCATCCAGATGGCGGCGCTGATCGGCGTGCATGGGCTTTCGCTGATCACGCTTTTGGTCGCCGCCACGCCCATTCTGAATCGGCGCGCATTTTTGGGCGGTGTGGCGGTGCTGGCCTTTTGCGGCGCCTTTGGCTTCGCCCGGCTTTGGGCACCCGAGCCCGAGCCTCAGCCGGTCGGTTTGCTGATCGTGCAGGGCAATATCGCGCAGGAGGTGAAGTGGCGCGAGGAAAGCCGCGTGCCGATCCTGCGCCGCTATGTGGAAGTAACGCGGGATGCGGCAGTGCAGGCTTTGCGTGACCTGCCGCCAGGATATGGCTTGGCGGTGATCTGGCCAGAGACCGCCGTGCCCTTCCTGCTGCCAAATGATCCGGGGGCGCGGCAATTGGTGGCCGGCGCTCTGCCGCAAAATGCCCTGCTGCTGACCGGGACCGTGCGGGGCAATTTCACGCCGGAAGGCTATGCGCGGGATTTGTTCAATAGCCTCGTGGTGATCAGCCCCAATACGCAAGTGCTGGCCACCGCTGATAAGATGAATCTGGTGCCCTTTGGTGAATTCATGCCCTTCAGGGGGCTTTTGCCGATCAGGCTGGTGCAAAGCTCGCGCGATTTCACGGCGGCTGAGGAAAGGCGCCTTGTGGTGGCGGGCTGGCTGCCGCCCCTTGTTGGGCTGATCTGCTATGAGGTGATTTTTACCGGCCGGATCATGCCCGCGCGGCGCCCCGCCTGGATAGTGAATGTGACGAATGACGCCTGGTTTGGCATCACGGCCGGCCCTTGGCAGCATTTGGCAGCGGCCAGATTGCGGGCGGTGGAAGAAGGCCTGCCTTTGGCGCGGGCGGCGCAAACGGGTGTATCGGCGGTTTTTGATGCGCGCGGGCGCCTGGTGACGCGGGGTCCGCTTGGCGAGTCTGCCATTATCCGGGCCTTGCTGCCCGCGCCGCGTGCGCCGACCTTCTATGGCTATCTTGGCCTAGCCTTGCCTTTTGGCCTTGCCATGGCCATTTTCGCCTTTGGGTGGATTTTGTCGGCACGAAATCAACGGTGATGTTTCAGTTTTGCGTGACATTTCGGAAAATATTGTTTCTTTTTTGAGAATTAAGAAAAACTTGTAGCTTACCCTCGTTCCTTAAGTTATTCTCAACCAACTTCAATCGCTGGTGGGGATAGGTTCTTGATGCCGCATGCAACCAAAACCCGTGGCTGCGATCCTGATTAACGCGTGAAAGTTGCCTTCACGGCAAGGAGGGGAAAGATATGAAATCGGTAGTTGCCATGAATGACCTGGATGAACTTGCCGCCAAGGGCGAACGTGAACACCGGGCCAGCCCGATTGACGCCCATGTGGGCGCCAGGGTTCGTCTGCGCCGCACGCTTCTGGGCATGAGCCAGGAGAAGCTGGGCGATGCACTCGGCCTCACCTTCCAGCAGGTCCAGAAATATGAACGCGGCGTCAACCGTATTGGGGCCAGCCGCCTTTTTGATCTGGCCCGGGTGCTGGATGTGCCGATCGGCTTCTTTTTCGATGATCTTCCCCCGGAGATGGGCGGCAATGTCGCGGTCCGCAGCCGCCCCGCGCTGTATGGCTTCGCCGAAGCCCAGGATGGTTTCGAAGACGAGAATATGGGCAAGCGTGAAACCCTGGAACTGGTGCGCGCCTATTACCGCATCACCGATCCGGCCGTGCGCAAGCGGGTCTTTGACCTGATCAAAAGCCTGGCGCCAACCGAATAATCCAAGCCATCACCGGGCGGCTTCAGCCGCTCGGCCCCGCCCGGCGCAGCATGAACAGCGCCTGTTCGCCAAACAGATTGGCGAGCCTCAGGGATCGCCGCCACGGCGCCCGCAGCCCCTGTTCATCCACCGCGAGCCAACGTTCCACCGCATAACCATCCAAGGCGCAGAGTGCGGTGAAATCCGTAATCGTGCAGGGGTGGATATTGGGCGTTTCATACCAGGGGCGGTTCCAGGTTTCGGTATCCGGCATGCGCCCGCCCCAAAGCAACCGCCAGCGCATCTGCCAATGGCCGAAATTGGGGAAGGATACAATCGCGTGCCGCCCGATGCGCAGCAATTGCCGCAGCACCTCTCGCGGTTTTTCCACTGCCTGTAGCGTGCGTGACAGCACCACATAATCAAAGGCGCCATCGGGGTAGAAGGCCAGGTCATGATCCGCATCGCCGTGAATGACCGCGAGCCCGGCCGAGACCGCCTTGGTCACCTGCGCCATGTCAATTTCAATGCCGCGCGCATCGGCGCGTTTTTCGCGCGCCAGATATTCAATCAGCGCGCCATCGCCGCAGCCAATGTCAAGCACGCGCGCATCATGGGGAATCATCTCCGCAATCAGGCGAAGATCAAGGCGCATATTCTTCGCGACATATTGCACGCCATCCATGGTGACGACCTAAACCCCAAGGCGTTCGGCGCAACCGGCGAGGAAACCGCCAAGCGCGCGATGAAAATCGGGTTCTTCCAACAGGAAGGCGTCATGGCCCTTGTCGCTGTCAATCTCAACGAAACTGACATTGGCCGCGGCCATATTCAGCGCGCGCACCAGGGTGCGGCTTTCGCTGGTGGGGAAAAGCCAATCGCTATTGAAGGAGGCGACAAAAAACCGCGTCGCGGTACCGCGAAAGGCTTTTGCCAGATCACCTTCATGATCAGCGGCCAGGTCAAAGAAATCCATGGCGCGCGTGATCGTCAGGTAGGCATTGGCATCAAAGCGGCGCACAAAGGTGGAGCCCTGGTGGCGGAGGTAACTCTCCACCTCAAACACATCTTCCAGAAACGTGAGTGCAGAGGCACCGCGCAGCCGCCGGCCGAATTTCCGCGTCAGCGCCTTCTCCGACAGATAGGTGATATGCGCCACCATGCGCGCCACGGACAGGCCCTTGGCCGGGATGATGCCGGCTTCCCAATAGCGCCCGCCGCGCCAATCGGGGTCGGAATGAATGGCCGCGCGCCCCACTTCATGAAAGGCGATATTCTGCGCCGAATGATGCGCGGCGGTGGCGATCGGGGCAGCGGCATAGACCGCTTCCGGGTAGGTTGCCGCCCATTCCAGCACCTGCATCCCGCCCATGGACCCGCCAATCACGGCGAGCCAGCGATTGATGCCAAGCTTTTCCATCAGACGCTTTTGTGCGCGCACCATGTCGCGAATGGTGACCGAGGGAAAATCCGTCCCCCAAGGCCGGCCAAGCCCGCGCCCGGCGGCATCGGTCATTTCACTGCGTGGTCCGGTGGAGCCCATGCAGCCACCGAGTACATTGGCGCATACCAGGAAATAGCGATCCGTATCCAAAGGCCGGCCAGGGCCGATGATATTCTCCCACCAGCCGGGCTTGCCCGTGATGGGGTGGGTTTCGGCGACATATTGATCGCCCGTCAGCGCGTGGCAGATCAGCACCGCATTGCTGGCCGCCGCATTCAGCCGCCCATAGGTGCGATAGGCGACCGTGAGGGGGGCCACGACCGCGCCGCATTCCAACGCCAGCCCATCGGGAAACTGGGCGGCCTGATGATCCACATCGGGCAGCGGGGCGATGGTTTGGCTCATAAGGGCGCTTTTACGCTGCCCCGTCCCCCCGGCGCAACCTTCGCTTATGTGGGAAGGGCGCTTGGCGCGCGGCGATGTGGGGGTTATTGCTTCCCCGAAGATTTGGTCCCGCATGAACGATAAGCCCCCTGCCACCCAAGCTGCCGATCCCGCCCTTCAGGCGCTGCGCGCTGAAATAGATGCGCTGGATGATGCGATGCATGATCTGCTGATGCGCCGCGCTGGCGTTGTGGCGCGCATGGCCGCGAGCCGCGCCAAGGCGGGCGCGGGGTCCCCCTTTCGTCCGGGGCGGGAAGCGGCGGTGCTGCGCCGCCTGCTGGCGCGGCATTCTGGCGCGCTTTCTCGTGGGGCGGTGGTGCGCATTTGGCGACACATTTTCATGGCCCATACTGCCATCCAGGGCGCCTTTACTGCGGCTATCGCTGCTTCGGGCGAAGCCGCGCAGACATTGGCGTTGGCGCGTGAGCATTTCGGCACCGCCACGCCGCTTACTTCCTTCGCTTCCCCGGCGCAGGCTTTGGCGGCGCTGAGTGCGGCCAAGGCATCGGTCGCGGTGCTGCCAGCGCCGGCAGGCGAAGGGGAGGGCGCCTGGTGGCAAAGCCTGGAAGCGCCTCGGCTTTCCGTTGTGGCGCGCTTGCCCTTCATGGCGGATACCGCGCGCGCCGATGCGGCGCTGGTGGTCGCGCCTTTGCCGGCGGATGCCTCGGGCGAGGATCAGAGCCTCTTGCGCCTGGAAGCCAGCGCCGAGGCATCGCGGGAAAGTTTTGCCCGTATGCTGAGCGATGCCGGACTTGCAGGGCGAATCCTGTGCCTGGTGCGCCAGGGCGGGCGCAGCCTCGCACTTGCCGAGATTGATGGCTTTGTCGCCGCGGGTGATGCGCGGCTTGCCGGGCTTAATGCTGTTCTGCTGGGCGCTTATGCCGTGCCAATTGCTGGAGATGTGCCATGACCGTAATGCCGCGCCCTTCGATCCTTTCGGTGGAGCCTTATGTCGGGGGCGAATCGAAAATCCCCGGCGTCAATCGCGTGGTGAAGCTTTCATCCAATGAAGGCGCTTTCGGCCCGCCCCCTGGCGCCATTGAAGCGATCCGTGCTGTGGCCAGTGAGGCGCATCGCTATCCCGATGGCGGCGTGACCGCGCTGCGGGAGGCGATTGGCGCACGCTTTGGCCTGGATCCCGCGCGGATTGTTTGCGGCAATGGCTCCGATGAATTGCTGGCACTTCTGATCCTTGCCTATGGCGGTGAGGGGACAGAGCTTGTGATGTCCGCCCATGGCTTCATGATGTATGACATCACCGGGCGCTGGGCTGGCTGCCGTGTGATCAAGGTGCCGGAACGCAACCTGACTGTGGATGTGGATGCGATGCTGGCCGCGGTGGGGCCGCGCACCAAGCTGGTTTGTCTTGCCAATCCGAATAACCCGACGGGGTCCATCCTGCCGCAATCCGAAATTGTGCGCCTGCGCGCGGGGCTGCGCGACGATATTCTGCTGGTGCTTGATTCCGCTTACGCTGAATACGTCACGCGGCCGGATTATGATGCGGGTGCAGCGCTGGTGGATGCGGGTGGCGGCAATACCGTGATGACGCGCACCTTCTCCAAAATCTTCGGGCTTGGTGGCATGCGGCTGGGTTGGGCTTATGCGCCGGCAGCGGTGGTTGGTGTGCTGTCGCGCGTGCGCGGGCCTTTCAATGTGAATGCGGCGGCCATGGCGGCGGGCATTGCCGCGGTGCAGGAAGCGGGATGGATCGAAAAATCCATCGCGCATAACACCGAATGGCGGGGCAAGCTGGCGTCGGCGCTGACGGCGGCGGGCGTCAAGGTGTGGCCGAGCGAAGGCAATTTCCTGCTGGCTGATTTCGGCTCGGCAGAAAAGGCCAAGGCCGCCGATGCCGCGCTGAAATCTCGCGGGCTGATCATGCGCGCCATGGGTGGTTATGGGCTGCCCGCGTGCCTGCGCATCAGCATCGGCACCGGTGAGGAATGCCAGATGGTGGCGGACGCCATTGCTGCCTTCATGGCGCAACATGGCTGAACCGCTGTTCAATCGGCTGTGTCTGGTTGGCATTGGCCTGATCGGGTCTTCCATTGCGCGGGTCGCCAAAAAGCGTGGCGATATCGCGAAGACGATTGTGGTCACCACGCGACGGGCTGAGACACTCCAGCGCGTACGCGAATTGGGCCTGGCGGATGTGGTGGAAGCCGATGCCGCGCGCGCCGTTGAAGGCTGCGATGGCGTGATTTTCTGCATCCCCGTTGGCGCCTATGCCGAAGCGATGCGCCATATCGCGCCGCATCTGGCGCCGGGTGCGGTGCTGACCGATGTCGGCTCCACCAAGGGCAGCGTGGTGCGTGATCTCTCGCCCCCGCTGCCGGCCGGCGTGCATCTTGTGCCGGCGCATCCCATGGCAGGCACCGAGCATTCCGGCCCCGATGCGGGTTTCCCGGAATTGTTCGAAGGCCGCTATTGCATCGTGACACCTCTGCCCGAGAGCGACCCGGCGGCGGTGGAAAAGGTGAAAGAACTTTGGCGGCGCTGCGGTTCCATGATCGAGACGATGGACCCGGTGACGCATGACAAGGTTGTCGCCATTGTCAGCCACCTGCCACATTTGATTGCCTTCACCATTTGCGGCACGGCGGATGATCTGGCGGAAGAAACCAAGGAAGCCGTGCTGAAATTCGCCGCCTCCGGCTTTCGGGATTTCACACGCATCGCGGCATCCGATGTGGATATGTGGCGCGATGTTTTCCTGAATAATCGCGAAGCGGTGCTTGAAATGCTGTCGCGCTTTGCTGAGGACGCGCATGCCTTTGGCCGCGCCATTCGCTGGGGGGAGGCGGGCTTTATTGAAGACCGCATCAAGCGCGGGCGCAAAATCCGCCGTAGCCTGATTGAACGCAAGCAGGCTTAGCCGAGCCCAATACGGCGAAATTTCTTGACTCTGATAAACGAAACGGGTGAGGCTGAAGCGCAGCCAAGGCGCTCGCCCGAAGCTAGGCTTCATCAATCATTGGCCTGGGAGAAAACATCATGTCCGCCATGCGCCCAAGCTTGCGTGCCTTAGCCGCTGGTGCTGCCTTGGCGGCACTTCTCGCTGCATCCGTTCCGGCCTCTGCGCAGCCTAGCCCTGAGGCGATTGTGGACGCCTTTGAAGCCGTGCTTGGGCCAATCCGCACGCATCGCCCAAGCCACCCCAAGGGCCTTTGCGCGGCGGGGCATTTTGTGGCGACCGCTGAAGGCACCAGGCTTTCCGTCGCACCCGTGTTCAGCGGCCAGCGCAATACGGCGCTGATCCGTTTTGGCGTGGCAGGCGCCAATCCCAATGCTTCGGACACCGCGCGCGGCACGCGCGGCATTTCCATCCGCTTCGAAGCGCCTTCCGGCGATTTGTTTGAAATGGCGAATATCTCGGCGCCGGTGTTTGGCTCACCCACGCCGCAAGCCCTGGTGGATGGTCTGCTGGCGCGCGCCAATGACCCGGCGACAGGCCGGCCCAATCCGGAACGGGCTGCCGCCTTTGCCGCTTTCGTCGCCGCCAATCCTTCGGTCGGCAATCAGGGTCGCTTTCTGGCGGCCATTGCACCGCCGGCAAGCTTTGCCACCACGCCCTATTGGGGGGTGAATACCTTCATGTTTCGTGGGCAGGACGGGCAGGTGCGCCCGGCGCGCTGGGTGTTTGAACCGCGCGCGGGGGTGGAACGCCTGACAGCGGAGCAAATGCAAAGCCTGGGCAACAACTTCCTGGCTGATGAGTTGCGTCGGCGTGTCGCCACTGCGCCTGTGGAATTTGACATGGTGCTGCAATTCCCGGGGCAGGGTGATGATTTGCTGAACGCGACCATCGCCTGGCCGGATGATCGGCCCCGCGCCATTGTGGGCAGGCTGACCATCACTGAAGTTTCAGCCGGCCCCGGCGGGCCCTGTGATCCGATCAGCTTCATGATCCTGGATCAGGCGCCGGGGATTGAAATGAGCGATGATCCGGTGTTGCAGGCGCGCGCATCATCCTATGCGGTGTCGCTGTCGCGCCGTACACAGTAGGGCGCTTCGCTAGAAGGGCTGAGATTTAACCAAGATCAGCCTTCAGCACTTCCCCTGCCAGATAAAGGCTACCCGCAATCAGCACGCGCCCTGGCTTGGCCTTGGCCGCGATTTTACTGAGCGCCGCGCTGACCGTCGGGCCGGCTTCGGCGATACCGCCACTCGCGGCGATGATATCCTCAACGCGCATCGCCAAATGCTGGCCGGGTTCGGCCACCGCATGGATGCTGGTGGCAAAGGGCAGCAAAGGGCGGAGGAATGCCGCACTCGCCTTGCCCTGTTTCATGCCAATCACAAGGTGCAAGGGCTGATCGCGCCATTGCGTGAAATGCTGCGCCAGCGCCTGCCCCGCACCCGCATTATGCCCACCATCAAGCCAGAGCGAAAAACCTGCTGGCAGCAGCGCAGCCAAACGACCTTCCAGGCGCTGCAAACGCGCGGGCCAGGAAGCTTGCGCAATGCCGCGCGCAATCGCCCCATCGCTCAGCCAGGGCAGGCCAGCGGCGCGCAGGGCCGAAATGGCAATGCCGGCATTATCCGCCTGATGCGGGCCGATCAGCCCCGGTGGCGGCAGTCTGAGCGCGCCCATGGCATCACGGTAGAGCAAGCCCTCTGGCGTTGCCTCACAAAACCAGTTCTGACCCCGCCTGAGCAGCGGCGCGCCGCGTTCGGCTGCGGTGGCACTGATCACTTCCAGCGCTTCCGCGGCTTGCGCGCCCGTGGCGCAGGGCACGCCCGCGCGCATGATCCCCGCCTTCTCACCGGCGATCTTGCCGAGCGTATCGCCGAGGAAATCCATGTGATCCATGGAAATGGAGGTAATCGCCGATGCCGCCGGGCGCGGCACGACATTGGTCGCATCAAGCCGCCCACCCAAGCCCACTTCCAGCACCAGCAAATCAGCCGGCACGCGGCTGAACAATACAAAGGCGACAGCGGTGGTGATTTCAAACACCGTGATCGGCGCGCCAGCATTCACCGCTTCCACTTCTTCAAGCGTCGCGGTCAAAACCTCATCCGTCACATAATCGCCCGACAGCCGGATCCGTTCATGAAACCGCACCAGATGGGGCGAGGTATAGACATGCACGCGCCGCCCCGCAGCTTCGCCAATCGCGCGGAGAAAGGCGCAGGTGGAGCCCTTGCCATTGGTCCCCGCCACATGGATCACGGGCGGCAGCCGCCGTTCCGGATGGCCGAGTTTGGCGAGCAGCGCCTCCATCCGGCCCAGGCTCAGATCAATAAGCTTGGGATGGAGCGCGTGCAGACGCTCCACAATCGCTTCGGCGCGGGACAAGGGCGTTACGGCGCCGGCGCCGCGGCGGCTTCGGCTTCCTCATCGCTTTGCGCAAGTACCGGCTGGCGCAGCAATGAGATAACGCGCGCAAGGGTTTCACGCATCTCGCCCCGCTTCACCACCATGTCCAGAATGCCATGTTCCAGCAGGTATTCGGCGCGCTGAAAGCCCTCGGGCAGTTTTTCGCGCACGGTCTGTTCAATCACGCGCGCGCCGGCGAAGCCGATCATCGCACCTGGTTCGCCGATTTGGATATCGCCCAGCATGGCGAAGCTTGCGGTGACACCGCCCGTGGTCGGGTCACACAACACAGTGATGAAGGGCAGGCCCGCTTCCTTCACCATGCGCGTTGCAATCACCGTGCGCGGCATTTGCATGAGGCTGATGGCCCCTTCCTGCATGCGCGCCCCGCCCGAGGCGGTAAAGACGATCAGCGGCGCATCCTGCAACACGGCAAGCTTGGCAGCGGTGACAATCGCCTCACCCACGCCGGCGCCCATGGACCCGCCCATGAAGGCGAATTCAAAAGCGGCGACGACCGCGCGTTGTCCATTGATGGTGCCATGCGCCACGGCCACCGCATCATCCATGCTTGTCTTGGTTTGGCTTTCGCGCAGCCTATCCGCATAGCGGCGCTGGTCACGAAAGCGCAGCGGGTCCGCCGGCGCCTTGGGCAATTCAATGCGCGAAAAGCCAGGGTCCAAGGTGGCTTCCAGCCGCTGCACGGCACCGAGGCGCATGTGATGCCCGCAATGGGAGCAAACGCGCAACGCCTTTTCCAGGTCTCGATGGAAGATCATCTGCTGGCAGGCAGGGCAATTATGCCAGAGGTTTTCCGGCGCTTCCCGCTTGAACAGGCCCTGGATCTTCGGCAGGGCCCAATCGCTGATCCAGTTCATGGCATATCCTTAAGCTTGGGCCGGAGCCCCTTGGGGGATGGGAAATAGCGCAGTTGGCCCGCTGGGGGAAACCCGGCTTTATTCCCCCTGTTTTTTCGGGCTGTCTG
>JADCES010000145.1 GCA_020250005.1 Roseomonas sp. | reverse complement strand
GGCACCACGGATGTGGATGCGGAAATCGCCTCCATGGCCGGGCCGCAGCTTGTCGTGCCGGTTTCCAATGCGCGCTACGCGCTGAATGCCGCCAATGCGCGCTGGGGCAGCCTGTATGATGCGCTTTACGGCACGGATGCCATTCCCGGCACGGCTGCGGGCAAGGGCTATGACCCGGAACGCGGCGCGAAAGTGATTGCCTATGCGCGCGGTCTGCTCGATAGCGCCGTGCCGCTCGCCAAGGGATCGCATGCCGATGCCACGGGCTACCGCATTGAAGGCGGCGCTTTGGAAGTGACGCTAAAGGATGGCAGCAAAACCGGCCTTGCGCGGCCTGGCCAATGCGTGGGCTACCTCGGCGAGCCGCATGCGGTGTCTTCGCTGCTATTCGTCAATAATGGTTTGCATCTTGAAGTGAAATTCGATCGCGCACACCCCATCGGCAAGACCGATGCGGCGGGCATTGCCGATGTGGTGCTGGAAAGCGCGCTGACCACCATTCAGGATTACGAGGATTCCGTCGCCGCCGTTGATGCGGAAGATAAGGTCGCTGTCTATCGCAATTGGCTTGGCCTGATGCGCGGCGATCTGGAAGCGAGTTTTGAGAAGGGCGGCAAGACCATGATCCGCCGCCTCAATCCGGACCGCGTCTTTCAGCGCCCGGCCGGTGGGGCCATTACGCTGCATGGCCGTTCGGTCATGCTGGTGCGCAATGTTGGCCACCACATGATGATTGATGCCGTGAAGCTGGATGGCGCTGAGGTGCCGGAAACCATTCTGGATGCCTTCTGCACATCCGTCATTGCCATGCATGATATTCGCGGCAAGCGGCTGAATTCGCGCGCCGGCAGCGTTTATATCGTGAAGCCGAAGATGCATGGGCCGGAAGAAGTGGCCTGGGCGGATGCGCTTTTTGCCCGCGTGGAGGATGCGTTGGGCTTGAAGCGCGCCACACTCAAGATGGGCATCATGGATGAGGAACGCCGCACCACGGTGAATCTGAAAGCCTGCATCGCAGCGGCCAAGGATCGCGTGGTCTTCATCAATACCGGCTTCCTCGATCGCACCGGCGATGAAATCCACACGGCCATGGAAGCGGGTGCTGTCATTCGCAAGAATGACATGAAGGGCGCGGCCTGGATCAAGGCCTATGAGGATTGGAATGTGGACACGGGCCTTGCTTGCGGCCTACGTGGGCGCGCGCAAATCGGCAAGGGCATGTGGGCCATGCCGGATGCCATGGCGGCGATGCTGGACCAAAAGGTGGGCCACCCCAAGGCCGGCGCCTCCACTGCCTGGGTGCCGTCCCCCACGGCTGCCACCTTGCATGCGCTGCATTACCATCAGGTCAGCGTGGCCGATCGGCAGGATGAAATCACCAAGGGCGGGCGTCGTGCCAAGCTGGATGATATCCTGACCGTACCGCTGGCGCGTGACACCAACTGGTCGCCTGCCGATGTGCAGGCGGAGCTCGACAATAACGCGCAAGGCATTCTGGGCTATGTGGTGCGCTGGGTGGATCAGGGCGTTGGCTGTTCCAAGGTGCCGGACATCAATGATGTCGGGTTGATGGAAGACCGCGCGACCTTGCGTATCAGCAGCCAGCACATCGCCAATTGGCTGCGCCATGGCGTGGTGAGCGAAGCGCAGGTCATGGAAACCATGAAGCGCATGGCGGCTGTGGTGGATCGGCAGAATGCCAGGGACGCGGCCTATCGCCCCATGGCGCCGGGCTTTGATGGCCCGGCCTTTAAGGGCGCTTGCGACCTGGTGCTGAAGGGCCGCGAACAGCCCAATGGCTATACGGAATTTGTGCTGACGGCGCGGCGGCGGGAAGCCAAGGCGGCGGGGTAGCATCCGAGCGCCGCTTGTCTTTCCCGGCAAGCGGCGCAAGCATGATGCGAAGCGGGTGGCGGTGACCGCCCAGGCAGGAGGAACGCATCATGGATTTTTCAGGCAAAATTGGCATTGTAACAGGTGGCGCCAATGGCATTGGCGCAGCAGTGGCGCGCGGTTTTGTCGCGCGCGGCGGCAAGGTGGTGATTGTGGACCGCGACGCTGACGCTGGTGAAGCGCTCGCAGCATCCCTTGGCGCAGCAGCGCTGTTCCGCGCCGCTGATGTCACCAAAGCCGCCGATGTCGCGGCCTATGTGAAGGCCGCACTGGACCGTTTTGGCACGATTGATTGCTTTCACAATAATGCCGGCATTGAAGGCCGTGTGGCGCGCCTCGCGGAATATGAGGAAGCGGTGTTCGATCAGATCATGGCAGTGAATGTGAAGGGCGTGTTTCTGGGCCTGCGCCATGTGCTGCCGGTGATGATCGCCGCTGGCCAAGGCGCGGTGGTCAATACCGCGTCCATCGCCGGTCTGGTGGGTTCGCCCGGCATGTCGGTCTATTCTGCGTCGAAGCATGCGGTGAATGGCTTCACGAAAAGTGTCGCCGGTGAGGTCGGGCCGCATGGTATTCGGGTGAACTCCGTCTGCCCCGGGCCGATCGCGACGCGGATGATCGAAGAAGTCTCCCGCCAGGTTTCGCCCAATAATCCCAAGAGTGTTGAGGAACGCTATGCGGCGGGGATACCGCTGCGGCGTTACGGGACAGCCGAGGAAGTTGCCAATCTGGTGCTGTTCCTGCTCTCGGACCTCGCCAGCAATATGACGGGCGGCGAATATACCGTGGATGGCGGGCGCACCGCGGCACCGGCGGGGGTTTCGGGCAGTACCACGCAGTAGAATGACGCGGCGGGTCCGGGGCCAGGGGGTAATCCCACCCCAGCGACGGAGAGCTGGCTCGGGGAATCTGCACATCTGGGATAAGTGGATTTTCTGCCTGAGAGCGGCATGATGCCGTGAACAGGAGAGACCATGACAAGACGACCCCGCCGGAACCACAGCCCTGCCTTC
>JADCES010000144.1 GCA_020250005.1 Roseomonas sp. | reverse complement strand
GTGCCATTGCTGGCGACGCCAAAGACAGACAGCCGCGCATCATTGGTCAGGCGCTGCACATCCTGCACGGGGACGAAATCTATCAAATCCACATCGCCGGAGAGTAACGTCGCCACCCGCGCGCCGGCATTGCTGATGAAGCGCGTCACCACCCTTTCCCAGGGCTGCGCCTCCCCCCAATAGGCTGTGTTGCGGATGATTTCATGCCTTTCACCCTGCGTGTAGCTGACATGGCGATAGGCGCCGGTACCAATCATGGCGCGGCCCGTATTGAAATCAGCCAGACTCGCATTCGCATGCAGGCTGCGCGAAAGGATCATGATATTTGACAGATCCCAATCCAGAAAGGGGTTGGGTTCCCGTGTGCGGATCAGCACGCGGCGCGGTTCCGGGATTTCGATGGCAGCGATACTGCGCACAAAGGGCGTGAAGGGGCCTGGACTATTGGCGATGGTCGGCACGCGCGCATAGGAAAAGGCAATATCCTCAGCCGTGAAGGGCGTGCCGTCATGGAATTTGACGCCGTCACGCAGCCTGAATTCCCAGGTGAGATCATCAATCGCACGCCATGATTCGGCTAGCCGCGGCACCAGACGGCCAGAGGTATCGAAATCCACCAGGGTTTCGAAAATCTGCCGCAAAATGGCGTTATTGGGGTTGGATGAATGGTAATGCGGGTCCATGCCCGAAGGGGCGGATTGCGCACCGATGGTCAGATTGCGCTGCGCCTGAGCGGGCGCGGCCCACAACCCCAGCAAGCCGGCCGCAAGAAGCAGCACCTTCAAGATCATCACGGCTCTCTCCTCTTCATCAATGTTGGGGAAGCCTCGGGGCTGATGGGCCTTTCGTCAATGGCGCGGCGTGGCAGGGCACTACCTTGGCAGCCTCCGCCAGCGCGCCAAGCCTTCTCCCAAGCCGGAAAACTTTCCATTGGCGTCCGGTCTATGCTTGTTTGTTCTTGCAGGAGCCAATCATGTCCAACGCCGAATCGCCCGGGCCCACGCCCACGCGCCATACGCAAACCGCCATGCTGGCCGAAAGGGCGGCGGTTTTGCTGCTGCTGGCCTTGCTGCTTTACGGCGTGATCCGCGTTCTGGAACCCTTCGGCCTTGCCATCGCCTTTGGTGGCTTCATCGCCATCGGCACCTGGCCATTGCGTGATGCCATGGTCAACCGCGGCATCCCGCGGGGCATCGCAGCCACACTTATGCTATTGCTGCTGGTGCTTGCCGTCGCCATCCCCGCGCTGGCGCTGACACCGGAGCTTGGCGGGCAGATTGCCCAGGCGTCGCGGGTGGCGCGGGAACTGTTGGCTAACCTGCCGGAAGCGCCGCCGGAATGGCTTACCGGCTTGCCGTTTGTTGGCGGCGCCGTCAGCAATTGGTGGCCGCAATTGCTGCATGTGCAGGGTGATTTTTCCGAATTGCTGGCGCCCTATGCCGGGCGCATCACCAGCCTTTTGGTAGATATCGGCCAGGCGGCAGCGGCCAGCGTGGTGCAGATCCTGCTGGCGCTGATTGTCGCCACCGCTTTCTGGGTAAATGGCGACAAGCTGGCGCATGAGGTGCATGACATCGCCGGGCGCCTCGCGGGACAGACGGGCCGCAATGCCGTGGCTTCCGCCGAAGGCGCGGTGCGCGGCGTGGCCTGGGGCATTGTGGGCACTGGCATCATCCAGGCGGCATTGATGGGCATTGGCCTTGCGATTGCGGGCGTTCCCGGTGTGGCGGTGCTTTCCTTCCTGACCATGATCTTTTCCATCAGCCAGGTTCTGGGGCCGCTTGTGGTGGTTTCCTGGCTGGGCGCGGCCGCCTGGCTTTATAGTGAGGCTGAGATCGGCTGGGCCATCTTCATGGGTCTTTGGGGGCTGATCATCGTCTCGGGCAGTGACAATATCGCACGGCCCTTGCTGATCAAACGCAGCAGCGAAATGCCGTTGTCACTGATCATCCTTGGCGTCTTTGGCGGGTTGATCGCCTTTGGCTTTCTCGGGCTCTTCATCGGCCCTGCCTTGCTTGCCGTGGCACATGGGCTTCTCAAGGCCTGGCGCGCTGAGGAAGCAGCCCCCGATCCCTGAGGGGCGGGGCTGGCAAACACCGCGTCCCGCGTTATGACTGACCCATAGGCAAGGGCAGGAGATCATCGTGGCCACACGCAAGCACCGCATCGCCGTCATCCCTGGGGATGGCATTGGCAAGGAAACCACGCCCGAAGGGCTTCGCGTGCTGGATGCCGCGGCGCGGCGCTTCGGCTTTGAATTGGAACTGACGCATTACGATTGGTCCTGCGAAACCTACACCAAGACCGGCAAGATGATGCCGGATGATGGCATGGATCGGCTGAAGGACAGTGACAGCATTTTCCTGGGCGCTGTCGGCTGGCCCGGTGTGCCGGATCATGTCTCGCTGTGGGGTTTGCTTATCCCGATCCGCCGCGGCTTTGACCAATATGTGAATCTGCGCCCATGTCGGTTGTTGCCGGGGGCGACCACGCCGCTCGCGAACCGTGGCCCCAAGGATATTGATTTCATCGTGGTGCGCGAGAATACGGAAGGCGAGTATTCTTCAAGCGGCGGGCGCATGTTTGTGGGGACGGAGCGCGAATTCGTCTCCCAGGAAAGTGTCTTTACCCGGATCGGCGTGGATCGCGTGCTGCGCTACGCGTTCGAATTGGCCCAGACCCGCGCGCGCAAGAAGGTAACGAGTGCCACGAAATCCAATGGCATCACCTTCACCATGCCCTATTGGGATGAACGCTTTGCCGAAATGGCGAAGAATTATCCGGGCATCACGACGGATCAGTTCCATATTGATATCCTCTGCGCCCATTTCGTGCAGCATCCGGATTGGTTTGATGTGGTGGTGGGGTCCAATCTGTTCGGTGATATCCTGTCAGACCTTGGGCCGGCGGTGGCGGGTTCCATCGGCATTGCGGCGAGTGCGAATATCAATCCCGAAAAGCACTTTCCTTCGATGTTTGAACCCGTGCATGGCAGTGCGCCGGATATTGCCGGCAAATTCATCTGCAACCCGATCGGCCAGATCTGGTCGGGGGCGATCATGCTGGAACACCTCGGCGAAAAGCAGGCGGCCGATGCGATACTGGCCGTGATTGAAAAGCTGCTGGCGGAAGGCGGCCCGCGCACGCGCGATATGGGCGGGCAGGCCGGTACGGTGGATGTTGGCCGCGCCATTGCCGAAGCGGTGGCGAAGTTCTGATCACGCCAAGACAGCGCAAAAAGAAGGGCTCGCCGGAACGATACCGGCGAGCCCTTTTTCGTTCAGCAAAACGCGAAAGAAGCGGCTTACCGCTCCAGGCACATGGCAACACCCATGCCGCCGCCGATGCAAAGCGTCGCCAGCGCCTTCTTCGCGCCGCGCTTTTGCATCTCGAACAACAGGGTCGTCAGCACGCGCGCACCGGAAGCACCAATTGGGTGGCCAAGGGCAATCGCGCCGCCATTCACATTCACCTTGCTGGTATCCCAGCCAAGATCCTTGTTCACGGCAATGGCCTGCGCGGCGAAAGCCTCATTCGCTTCGATCAGGTCAAGATCATCAATCTTCCAACCCGCCTTGGCGAGTGCCTTGCGCGATGCCGGGATGGGGCCAGTCCCCATGATGGAAGGATCAACGCCGGCGGTTGCCCAGGACACGATGCGCGCCAACGGCGTAATGCCGCGCTTGGCGGCTTCAGCAGCCGTCATCACCACCACCGCCGCCGCGCCATCATTGATGCCGGAAGCATTGCCGGCAGTGACAGACCCGTCCTTGGCAAAGGCCGGGCGCAGCTTGCCCAGGATTTCAAGCGTCGTATCCGGCTTCGGGTATTCGTCGCTGGAAACCACCACATCGCCCTTGCGGCCCTTCACCGTCACCGGCGTGATTTCATCGGCGAAACGGCCCGCCGCCATGGCTTCGCCCGCCTTGCGCTGCGAATTAAAGGCGAATTGATCCTGTTCATCGCGCGTGATCTGGAAGGCGCGGGCGACGTTTTCCGCCGTATTGCCCATGTGATAGCCATGGAAGGCATCCATCAGCCCATCGCGCAGCATCGTATCCATCAGGGAAAGATCGCCCATCTTCTGCCCAGCGCGCAGCTGCTGCGCATGCGGCGCCTGGGTCATGCTTTCCTGACCGCCCGCCACCACAATGCGCGCATCGCCGGTCGCGATTTGCTGCGCTGCCAAGGCAACGGCGCGCAGGCCTGAGCCGCAAAGCTGATTGATGCCAAAGGCCGTGTGTTCCACCGGAATGCCGGCATTCACGGAAGCCTGACGTGCCGGGTTCTGCCCCGCGCCGGCGGCCAGGATCTGGCCCAGGATCACCTCATCCACTTCCGCGCCCTCAATACGGGCGCGTTCCATGGCGGCCTTGATGGCGACAGTGCCCAGCGCATGCGCGGGCAGAGAGGCAAAAGCCCCGTTGAAGGCGCCAACCGGCGTGCGGGCGGCAGAAGCGATGACGATTTCAGTCATTGGGGGGATATCCTTCCTCAAGAATGGGTCATTTGCGGCTTGGTATCACAAACCGCGCATCCAGTCGCGCAAGGGCTGCCACAGGGCGGTTTCCGCCGCAATGCCGGCGACCATGCCGATATGCCCCGCCGGCGCCATATGCAGCTTGACCTGACGCAAGCGGCCGGTCAGCGCCAGGGCAGAAGCTGGCGGCACAATGCGGTCCCGATGCGGAATGGCAGCAAAGGCCGGGCCTTGCCAAAGCGCCGGGTCCACCACCTGCCCCGCGACGCGCCAAGCAAGGCTTGCGGGTTCATTCCGCCCATACCAGCCGCCAATGCATTGCCGCGCCACCGGGGCGGCCAGCGGCACGCCATCATTCAACCAATCCTCCAGCGCCACAAAGCGCCGCGCGGCGGGGGATGCCTGGTCAAGCCGGCCAAAGCCCCGAAATTTTTCGGCAATGCCAAAGGGATCAAGGCTGGCAAACAGGGTTTGCAGCACATCCACCGGCAGCGCACCGGTTGGTTCCATCAGCGCTTCCAGCCCCGGCAGGGCGGCAGCGGCAGCACGCGCCCGCGCCGCACCATCCGGCCCCGCATGGAAATCCCAAGGGGTCGCGAGCAGCGCCAGGCCACGCACCAAATCGGGCCGACGCAACGCCAACGCCAAGCCAAGCAAGCCCCCCATACAATACCCTGCCAGGATCACCGGGCCTGACGCGGCCATCAGCGCGCGTTCCAACCGCCCCGCGATGTAATCGGTCAGGGTGAAGTGGCGCTCAGCCTCACCGGGCCAACCCCAATCCAGCAGCAGGGTGCGAAACCCCTGCCCCGGCAGCCAGCGCAGCAGGGAAGCTTCCGGCATCAGATCAAGCACATAGGCGCGGTTCACCAGGGAGGGCACAAAGACCACGCAAGGCCCCTGCCCGCCATAATCCAGCAATCTGCTGTCTTCCTCGGCCCAAATGGCCGGCACTGGCGGGGCCTGACGTTCAAAAGGATGGCGCCGATAGGCCGCCAGCCCCGCGACCAGCGCCCGATCCGCCCGCAGCAGCCGGTTCAGAACCGCGCCGCGAAACGCCTCAGGCGCGTGGCCGGCGCTGGCGAGGGCGGCGCTGATTCGCGCGGCTTCCGCCTGCCCCGCTTTCGAGATCGGCCAGGCGCCGTTCCAGGGTGGCGATGCGTTCGGCCATGGCATCCCGGGCAGCGCCCCCGCTGCCGCCATGGCCCGGATCCCCGCCAGCCCCAGATGGAGCGGCAGCGGGCGCGGGCCGCGGCGGCGAAGCGGCGCTGTCATGCTGGGTGGCACCTGGCGCAAAAGGCTTGCTGAACTGGGCGGCGGCGCGGAGCCACGCGGCGCCGAGGGAGGCAAAGGCCGCCCATCTTTCGGCCAATTCCGGATCGGCGGCGAGCCCGGCCACCTCGCTCTGCCAGAGCGCGATCCAGTCTTCCGCAAGCTTTTCGAGATCCTCGGGGCCAGCCATCCCTCAGGCTTATAGCCGCATCCGCCCCGGCGCGATATGACCCGAAGGGCGCGTTTTTGCACTGCAACAGGCTTTCGCTTTGCGTTATGTAACGTGCTAGGTCCAATCCAGAACCGAAGAAGCCGAGGCAAGCACCCATGTCTGGTCGTCAATCCCCTGAACCCGGCGAGCAGAAGGCGCTGCCCCCGATTGTTGTCAAGAAATACGCGAATCGGCGGCTCTACAACACTGAAACCTCATCCTATGTCACTTTGGATGACCTGGCCGCCATGGTCCGCGATGGGCGGGATTTCGTGGTTTATGACGCCAAATCCGGCGAAGACCTGACGCGGAGCGTGCTGACGCAGATCATCGTGGAACAGGAAGGCAAGGGCCAGAATATGCTGCCCACCTCGGTGCTTCGGCAATTGATCGGGCTTTACGGCGATAATCTGCAATCGCTGGTGCCGCGCTATCTGGAAGCGGCCATGGCGTCCTTCTCGCAACAGCAGGAACAGATGCGCGATACGCTGACCAAGACCATGGGCGGCTTCATGCCCTTCCCGGCGGGTGTTCCGAATATGCAGGAAGTGGGCAAGCAGAATATCGCCATGATGGAACGCGCGATGAGCCTGTTTACCCCTTTCGCGCGACGCGAGGAAAACGCCCCGAGCGATGAAACCGAGGCGTTAAAAAAAGAAATTGAGACACTGCGCAGTGAATTGGCGGCGCTGAAATCACGCAGCAAAGGCTGAGTGCGTTGAATTTTTGAGCCACTTATTCACCGGTTGATCACCAATACTGCGCATAATCCGCACTCAGTAGGGGGCATGATGCCCCGCTGAGGAATCGGGTTGATGGACAGCATCGTCGAAATTGCAGAATCCTTCCGGCAGGCTGAAACCGGCATCGCCGAAGTGGTCTCCTCCCAAAGGGCTAATGCAGCCGATAAGCATGTGGGGGCGCGCATTCGCGAAAGGCGCACCATGCTTGGCCTGTCGCAGCAGCAATTGGCCAAGATGATCGGCGTGACCTATCAGCAGGCGCATAAGTATGAACGCGGGTTGAACCGCATTTCCGCAGGCCGGCTTTACGGCATTGCTCAGGTTCTGGGCGTACCGATTTCCTGGTTTTTCGAAGGGCTGAAATCCGAAAGCGCGGACCCTTCGATGTCTCAGCGCCAGCGCATGTGCCTGGAACTCGCGCGGAATTTTGCGCTGATTGACAATGACAAGCACCAGGAAGCACTGAGCCAAATGGCGCGCGCCCTTGCCGCCCAGGCCCAGGCCGTGGCGCGGAGTGGTGTGGCCGGCGAATAATCGGACCTTCAGCGCTGGGGCTGATTACATCAGCCCCCGATCCCGGCTAGCCTTAGCCGATGGACGAATCCCGGCCGGATAACACCCCCGAATATGGCGTCGCCGATCTGGCGGGCGCCATTCGCCGCACGCTGGAAGGCGCTTTCGGGCGGTTACGTCTGCGCGGCGAAATCACCGAAATGAAGCGCTATCCTTCCGGGCATATCTATCTCTCGCTCAAGGATCAGGAAGCGAAGATCGAAGCCGTCATCTGGAAAGGCTCGGTGCGCAATATCGGCACCATGCCGGAAAATGGCGTGGAGATGATCGCGACGGGCCGGATTTCCACCTATGCGGATCGGTCAAAATACCAGCTGGTGATTGAAAGGCTGGAATATGCCGGCGAAGGCGCCTTGCTGGCGCGGATTGAAGCGCTGCGCAAACGCCTGTTGGAAGAAGGGCTATTTGATGAGGCCCGCAAGCGCCCTTTGCCGTTATTGCCGCGCGTGATTGGCGTGATCACCAGCGAAAAAGGCGCGGTTATTCAGGATATCCGCACCACCATCGCGCGGCGTTTTCCGCGCCATATCCTGTTATGGCCGGTCGCGGTGCAGGGCCAGGGCGCGGCGGAACAGATTGCCGCTGCCATCAGGGGTTTTTCTGCGCTGCCGGCGGGCGGTGCCGTGCCGCGCCCCGATGTACTGATTGTGGCGCGCGGCGGCGGCAGCCTGGAAGACCTGATGGCCTTCAATGAGGAAATCGTCATCCGCGCCGCGGCTGAGAGCACCATTCCGCTGATTTCCGCCGTCGGCCATGAAACCGACACGACGCTGATTGATTACGCGTCTGACCGCCGCGCGCCGACGCCGACCGCCGCCGCCGAACTGGCCGTGCCAGCACGGGCAGAACTTTCCGCCGCGCTGATGCAAACCGGCGCGCGGCTTGGGCAGGCCGCTTCGGGTCTGGTGAATACCGCGCGGCTTCGGCTGCTGCGTGCCGAACGCGGCCTGCCGGATGTGCCGGCGCGGCTCGCGCAATCGCGGCAACGCTTGGATGATTGGGGTGAAAGACTGCCGCGCGCTGCCAGCGCCAGCCTCGCCGCGCGGGCGCAACGCCTTTCCGCGATCCGCATCCCTCATCCGCGCGAAGGCATTCTGGCGCGCCGTGCGGCGGTTGAAGCGCTGAGCCTCCGGCTTGGCAGCGCCTGGGCGCGGCGGCGGGATCGGCTGGCGGCAGCCCCCGGCCTCTCGCGGCTATCGGCGGCGCCGGTATTGGCCACGCTGCGGCAAAGGCGGACACAGTTGGAAGGGTTTTCCGCGCGGCTGGAAAGCGCTTCCTATACCTCGGTCCTGGCGCGCGGTTTTGCCCTGGTGCGCGATGCCAAGGGCGCGCCCGTGGTGGCCGCGGGTGCGATCTCCCCCGGCCAGCCCTTGCGCCTGACCTTCGCCGATGGCGAAGTGGGCGTCAGTGCCGATGGTACGCGCCAAGGACGCCTTTTGTGATGAATGCCCTGCCCCGCCGCCTGCTATTCGCAGCACCCGCCTTGCTGCTGGCAGCGCCGGCCCGGGCTGTCACCTTGAATGAGGCCGCGCTGACCCAGGGCGGCTTTGTGCTTGGCCGCGCCGCGCCGGGGACCAGGCTGGCGCTGGATGGCCGCGCGGTCAGGGTCTCGCCATCGGGGGATTTCGCCTTTGGCTTTGGCCGCGATCATGCCGCCCAGGCGCGGCTGGTGATCACGGCCCTCAGCGGCGCGGCAGAAACCCGCGTGTTGAACATCGCCAAGCGCGAATGGCCGACTGAGCGCATTTCTGGCCTACCCCCGGCGCAGGTGACGCCGGATGCCGAAACCCTGGCGCGCATTGCCCGCGAAAGGGAGAAACTGGCCGCGATCCGCGCCCTTGAAACCGCCCTGACCGGCTTTGCCGAGGGCTTTGTGCGCCCTGCCCCCGGCCGGATTTCGGGCGTTTTCGGCAGCCAAAGGATTTTGAACGGCCAACCGCGCCAGCCCCATTACGGGCTGGACTTCGCCGCCCCCACCGGCACGCCGGTGCTGGCCAGCGCCGCCGGGCGCGTCACTTTGGCCGATGAATTCCATTTCTTTGGCAAATTGATTGTGCTGGATCACGGCCATGGGGTGAATTCGCTTTACGCCCATCTGTCGGAAATCTCGGTGCGCGAGGGTGAGAGTATCGCCACGGCGCAAAGGATCGGCGCCATCGGCATGACGGGCCGTGTGACCGGGCCGCATTTGCATTTCAGCCTATCCTGGTTCCTGCAATGGCTGGACCCGCAGCCGGTGGTGCTGCCCGCCTGACCCCCAACAAAAGCAAGGCTTTGGTTGCGCCGGGCGGGGCTGAACGGCATATTGGGAAGTATCTGTTTTTAGCCTCAAGGTTTTGAAGAATGCAGGGCCTGCCGCAAATCATCAGCCTGGTGCCGCAGACCGGTCTGCAATTCATTGACATCCGGTTCAACCTGGACCGCCTGCCGCGCGCGCCGCGTTCCTTCTGGGAACAGCCGCTGCCGCCCGGCGCTGATCCGGCGAGCGTTGGCCTCGTAAATCTGCGGCGCCTGACAGAAAGCGGCGAAGGCGCACTGTTGGACCCGATCAGTGGGCGCAGCCCGCCGGATGAGGAAATCTATCAGATCGGCCGCGGCCAGGCTTTGGAATTCATCCTGGGGCGTTGGTTGCCGCTGCCCTATTTCCGTGTGGCGGCTGTGGGTGCCTCTGGCCAGGAAGTCTATGACAAGGGGCCGACCAATTGGGCGCGGCTGCGCATCACCGCACTTTCCGCCCCGGATGAGGAAGGCCATACGCATCATGCCGTGCTGGCCTTCGATACGGCTTTGCGCGCGCGTGAAGAAGGCCGCCCCTATACCGCGATTTCGCCCGCCGATAGCGAACGCGCCGGCGAATTCACCTTTGTGTCAGACCGGGAACAGACAAGCTGGTTCATGAATGAACCCTGGCTGATCCAGTGGCTTGAAGAAGTCTTGCAGGAAATGCGCCTGGCCAGTGGCCGGCGCCCGCGGCCTGAGGATGAGCAGCGCGCCTGCGAACATTGGGCGCGCTATATCACGCTGCTGGAATTGCTGAGCGAAGCGCGCATCCTGCCGCGCGTGAAGTTGGTGGACGTGGTTTCCACAAGCCGTTCCTATGAACCGATCAATGTTGATCTGGTGCTGGATATCGGCAATGCGCGCACCTGCGGCATTCTGGTGGAAGATGAACGCGACAGCCGGCTTAATCTGAACAACAGCTATCCCCTGAAGCTACGCGATTTGAGTGCGCCGGAATTGGGTTATGCTTTTCCCTTCGAAAGCCGTGTGGAATTCGCACGCGCGAGTTTCGGCAAGGATGCGCTCAGCCGCCGTTCCGGGCGCGGCAATGCCTTTCAATGGCTGAGCCCAGTCCGCGTCGGCCCGGAAGCGGTGCGGCTTTCTGCTGCCGCGCGCGGCAATGAAGGGGCAACGGGCCTATCTTCACCCAAGCGCTATCTTTGGGATGAAAGAGCGACGACTCAGGTTTGGCGCTTCAATGGCATGGCTGCGGATGGCGTGACCACTGAACCGCCGGTCAGTGGCAGCTTCATGGCCTGGGTGACGGAAGAAGGCGAAGTCCTGCGTGCCAAGCCGCGCGGCCGAGGTGGCGCGCCGCGGCAACCCGCCGTGCGCGCGCGCTTCAGCCGATCATCGCTGATGAGCTTCCTGCTCGCGGAAATCCTGTTGCAGGCGCTATCGCAAATCAATTCGGTCGAAACCCGCTATGCGCGGAGCTTCCCCGATGTGCCGCGCCGGTTGCGGCGTATTTTGCTGACCATGCCGCCGGCCATGGCGCTCGCGGAACAGCGCATTTTCCGCCATCGCGCTGAAGCGGCAGTGCGCCTTGCCTGGGATATGATGGGCTGGGGCAATGCCGCGCCTGGCGCCGCAGCACCGCCGCCGGAACCGCGCATCATCGCCAATTTGGATGAAGCGACGGCAACGCAGTTGGTATTCCTGTATACCGAGGCAAGTCAGCGCTTGCGTGGCGATCCGGCGAGCTTCTTTGCGCTGACGGGGCGTGCGCGCGAGGGCTATGGCAAGGCACCATCGCTGCGCGTGGCGAGCATTGATATTGGTGGCGGCACCACGGATTTGATGATCTGCACCTATTCCGCCGAAGCCGGGCAGGAAATTGAACCGCATCAGAATTTCCGCGAAGGCTTCCGCATCGCGGGCGATGAGGTGTTGCAGGAAGTCATTCAAAGCATCGTCCTGCCGCAGCTTGAAGAAAGCCTGCGTGCAGCCGGGGCGCGTGACCCGAAGGCGCTGCTCCGTGAAGTGCTGGGCGGGGATCGCGGGGCGCAAAGCGAATTGGAACGGCATTTGCGCCGGCAATTCGTGGCGCAAGTGCTGGAACCGATCGGGCTTGCGATATTGCATGGCTACGAAAAGATAGATGAACGCGCTTCCGGCGAATTCCTGCGCGAAAAGCTCGCCACCATTCTGCATGGCCGCGATGTGGCCGCACCCTTGCGCTATTTCGAACAACAGGCGGCGCGTGCCGGGGCTACCGGATTCCAATTGCTTGAAGTGGAAATGGCAGCGGCGGCGGGCAGTGTGGATGCGATTGTACAGGCAGCGCTTGGCCAGGTGATCGCTGATCTTTGCGAAGTGGTCTATGCCTTTGATTGCGATTGGTTGCTGCTGTCCGGCAGGCCATCCAGGCTGCGCGCGATATTTGACATGGTGCTGGCCAAGATGCCCGTGCCGCCGCATCGCATTGTCGGCATGCATCGCTACCGCGCCGGAAGCTGGTATCCTTTCCGCGATTCTGCCGGACGCGTGGATGATCCGAAAACTACGGCGGCTGTGGGTGCCATGCTTTGCGCCGTGGCTGAGGGGCGTTTGGAAAACTTCCTGATGCGTACCAGCCGGCTTGCCATGCGCTCTACCGCCAAATACCTCGGCCGGATGGAGATTTCGGGGCAGATCCTTCGGCAGAATGTGTTGCTGCAGGACCCGGATGCGGCGCTATCAAAAGCGCCGGGCGCATCGCAGGATGTGAAATTCACCATGGAATTCCGCGCGCCGGTTTTTCTTGGCTTCCGCCAATTGGATCTGGAACGCTGGACCGCGAGCCGGCTTTACATTCTGGAATATGCAAATCCGGATAACGTGCCGCGGCTGAAGCTGCCCTTGAAGCTTTCCATCCAGCGCGCGGAAATAGACCCCGAAAGCGCGGATGCAGAAGAATTACGGGAGGATTTTACCATAGACGAAATCCTGGATGCCGAGGGCGACCCGCAGCACCGTGGCATCGTGCGCCTGCGCCTGCAAACCGAACGCAGTGAGGCGGGTTATTGGCGCGACACCGGCGCGCTTTCGGTGCCGTGAGGATCAGGCCATGACAACACCGAATGCCGAAAACGAAGCCCTGGCGCATCGCTGCGATACGGTGGCGGCTGCCGCGCAAGGCGCGATTGAATGGATTGCTGGCGCGGGCGATGTGGTGCGCGAAGAAGGCCCTGCCTTGGCGCGCGATTTTCGCCGTGAAGGCTTGCGCGCGCGCAAGCTTGCCAATGCTGCGCGCCGGCCCATGTGCGTTTCCGTCTTTGGCCCAAGCCAACAGGGGAAAAGCTATCTGATCGCCTCCTTAGCGCGGAAGGAAGGCAAGCCCACTACGATCCGCTTCGGGGAGGAGCTGCGCGGCTTCAACCGCGACATCAATCCCGATGGTGGCAAGGAATCAACCGGTCTGGTGACGCGCTTCACGACGCGCCCAGTGACCGGCCTGCCTGGCATGCCCGTGGTCTGCCGCATGCTGTCTGAAACCGACATCGTGAAAATCATGGCGAATGCCTTCATGGAGGATTTTGACCGTGACACGGTGATCCCGCTTGACAGCAGTATGATCGAAGCAAGCCTGGCAAAAGCCCGCGCGAAGGCCGCGCCGGCGGCAGTGGGGCGGCTGAATGAAGATGATATCTATGATCTATTCGAGTATTTCGAACGCTATTTCCTGAACCACCCGACCCATCTGGCGCTGAAGCCCGGTGCTTGGCGGGAGATTGAAAGCCTGGCGCCGCGGCTTGCCATTGCCGATCGGGTAGAGCTTTACGGGCTGCTTTGGAACAATACGCCAACCATGACAGCGACTGCGCTGAAATTAGTTCAGGCCCTGGCGCAGCTCGATTTTCCGGAAGAAGCCTGCTGCCCGATGCTGGCAGTGGCGCCCAAGGCGCAGAGCATCATTGATGTCGAGACGATGTCGTATCTCGGCAAGGGTGATGGTGATCCCGTGCCGGTGGCGACCCGCGCCGGGCGCCGCGCAGAATTGCCGCGCGCGGTGCTGACGGCGGTTGTGGCCGAATTGCAGTTGCAGCTTGAAGACAAGCCCTTCGATTTCTTTGACTATACCGATCTGCTGGATTTCCCCGGCGCGCGCGGGCGCGAAAAATACAACGCCGCCAAGGCCGAGGAAGTGGCGCAGAGCGATCTTTTCATGCTGCTCAGGCGCGGCAAAGTTGCCTATCTCTATCAGCGCTATCTGGCGGAACAGGAACTGACTTCCATGTTGCTCTGCCTGAAGCACAGCAACCAGGAAGTGCGCACCGTGCCCGCCATGGTGCGAAACTGGATTGATGGCACGCATGGCGCCACGCCAGAGGCGCGAAAGGGCCAGGATGTCGCCTTGTTCCTGGTGCTGACTATGTTCGACATGGAATTTGAGATCAAAGGCGGCGCTGAAGACAATGTGGAACGCTGGTCCACACGGGTGAAGACAACGATTTTCGAGTTCCTGGGCCTTGGCCATGATTGGCCATCGGAATGGGTGTCGGGCCAGCCCTTCAATAATACGTTTTGGCTGCGCAACCCTGAAGTGCTGAACAAGGGGCTTTTGGATTATGACGCGAATGGTCGTGAAATCAGCTTCCGCGATCCGGAACGTGTAGCGCGACTGAAGGCGAATTTCCTCGCCAACCCGGATGTGCAAAAGCACTTCGCCCATCCTGAACGCGCCTGGGAAGCGGGCATGGCCTTGAATGATGGTGGCATTGGCTATCTTTCCGAAAAGCTCCGCCCCGTCTGCAACCCCGCGCTCAAGCGCCGGCAGGTGGAAGGCCAGCTTGGTGATCTTGCCAAGCGCATGGCGGGAAGGCTGGAAGGCTATCATGTTTCCGGCGATCTGGATGCGGAATTGGCCAAGCGGCGGGCAGAGGCGCGACTGGTCGGGCGGCAATTACTCGCTTGCGCGGAAGCCCAGGCTTTCGGCTTGCTGCTGCGCGAGTTGCAGGTGCAGGGCGAAACCCTGGCCGAACTGTTCCGCCGCCAGCAATTGGCTGCGGCTGAGACGCCTTCGGCCGTGACCGCACCTGTCGGGCGCAAGACCACGGCGCGCGAATTGCGGAGCGAATTCGAAGCGCTGTTTGAGGATGATCCACCGCCTGCCGCCCCGGTTGACGAAGCGGAAGAAGGCCCGCGCGATCAGGCCGATCTTTTCGCCGAAGCCGCGGTGGCAGAATGGTTGCAGAATATGCACCGCTTCGCCGCGCGCAATGACAGCCCCGAATTGTTCCGCATGGATCGCGAGGCCATCGCCACACTTGTTGCGCAACTCGCAGCCGGGGCGCGGCGCCTGAAGCTGCGCGAAAACATCGCCGCGCGAATGCGGACCGAGGCTGCCTATAATGAATCCATGGCCAATCGGCTGCTGAAGCCGGTGATGATTGCCGAACGCGCGATCAATGATTTCGTGACATGGATGGGCTTTGACAAAATGCCCGTCGAAGCCCGCCCCAAGGCCGGGCGCGAAGGGCGCAGCATTTTCATTCGCCCGCCAGCGCCCGCCGATGACATGCCACGCCTTTCCGAAACACCCATCGCCTATGATGCGGCGTTCTACGTTGATTGGGCTGTCGCTTTTGTGCGCCTGGTGGAAGATAATGTGCGCGGCGCGGGCGGCGCCATGGTTGATGAAAAATCCAATGCCCGGCTTGGCAGCCTGCTGAGTGGCCTGCGCAAGGTGGCCGCCTGAGACATGAAGCAAAAAGGCCCCACCGCATGATGCCGCGCGTTGAAAATGATCGGCGCTTTTCATTAGGCCATGCGCGCATCACGCTTGAGGGTGTGCAGGCGCCGAGCGATGGCGGCTTTCGTATTGTGAGGGAAGGTTATGCCGCGGCCAATCTTGGCCGGCGTGGTTGGCAGGTACAGGAAGAAAAACTGACCCCGGTCGAAGTCCGTCAGGAAGGGGCTGACACCGTTCTAGTGATCGGCCCAAGGCTGACGCGGCATCTGGAACCGGGCCCCTTGGTGTTTCTGCTACCGGCAGCGGCTTTGGAAGCAAGTCTGTTTTGGCCCGACGATATTGATGTTTTCGATGGCGACTTGCCGCCAGAAACGGTGCTACCACGAGATCCGGAAATGGCGCCGAAGCCTCCTCCGGTTGCTGCCGCACCGCCCGCACCAGCGCCTGCGCCCGCACCGCCGCCGCGCGAAGATGTTGCGCCACCCGCAAAGCACGAAGGTGCCTCGCGCGCGCCCTTGTTTGCCGGTATCGGCTTGCTGTTGCTGGTGGCGGTTGGTGGCGCTGTCTGGTGGTTCACCGGTTCCTCCCCCGCGCCATCACCGGCACCGGCGCCCGTCGCAACACCGGCACCGCCACCCGCGCCAGTCACGGCGGAACGCCCCTGGCTGGAACGCAGCGATGGCATGAACCTGCGCGATCTGGTGCAATCCGCAGCCGACGCTGCCGCCATCCACGCGGCGGCGCTCAGGCGTCAGGCCGCCGGTCGGCATGATGATGCGCTGGTCTTGTTCGAAGAAGCTGGCGAACGCGGCCATGCGCCGGCGCTGACCGCTGTCGCGCGGCTTTATGACCCGATTGGTTTTGTTGCCGGTCGTCCCTTCCGCGCGCCAGATCCGCGTGCGGCGGCGCGCTATTACCGCGATGCGGTGCAGAGGGGTGATGCGGCTGCGCAAGCCCCGCGTGCTGCGCTCAGGAATTGGCTTGAGGAGCAGGCGCGCGCTGGTAATGGCACGGCGGAAACTGCGCTGAGGGAATTCTGGCCATGATGTTGCGTCGCGGGCTTTGGGTTCTTGCGCTTGGGTTTCTTTGCGCCGTGTCGGTTGCGGAAATCAGCGCGCAACAGCCGGTGCGGCAGCCGCTGCTCATGGAAGGGCGCGCCACGCTATTCCAACGCGTGATCCTGCGCCCGGGCGCGCGCCTCGCCGAACGGCCAGATGCGAATGCGCCTTCCCAGCCAACGCCGGGTTTTGGTGTTTTCTATGTCTATGCGCGCCAGGGCAGCGGCGCCGATGGCTGGCTTGAAATTGGCGCAGCACAGGATGGTCGCACGCAGGGCTGGGTCCGTGCCGAACGTACCATGGATTGGAAGCAGACCATGGTGCTGGCTTTCAACAACCCAGCCGGGCGCGACCGCGCCATGTTCTTCCGTGATGCGGAAACGCCCCGCGCGCTTTGGTTGAATACACGCGGCGGCGCGGCAGAGGCTACGCGGTTGCGCGAAGCCGCGCGGGCGAATACCGAAGGGCCGGTGATTGCGCTGGAACCCGAAAACTTCATCGACATCACCAGGCAATTCTACCTGCTACCTATACTCTCCGCACAGCGTGTGGAAAATGAGGCAGCGCAGGAAGCGCGATTGCTGGAAGTGATTTCCGCCCCTGCCCAGGCTGCGCCCCCGCCACCCGCTGACCCCGATGCGCTGCGCAATTATCGCGGCGCTGTTGTCTTTGTGGTGGATACCACCATCAGCATGGGGCCCTATATTGACCGCACGCGGGAAGCTTTGAAGCGCGTGGTAGATCGCATTCGCGATACCGCAGTGCGTGACAATTTCCGCTTCGGCATGGTGGCCTTCCGTGACCATATGGGTGGCAATCCCAGGCTTGAATATGTGACGCGCATGGTGTCCTTGCCCGACTTGGCTGAGGCTTCGGATGCAATTTTGCCCCGCCTTTCGCAACTCGCCGAAGCGCGTGAGAGCAATGAAGGCTTTGATGAGGATTCACTCGCTGGGATCAAGCTAGCTTTGGATGAGGTGCCCTGGCAGGAATATGGCGGGCGTTTCGTTATTCTGATCACGGATGCCGGCGCGCGGGATGCGAAGGACCCGCGCGCACAAACCCAGATGGGCCCGGAAGAAATGCGCCAATTGGCGCAATCCGAAGCGAAGCAGGTCGCGATCTACGCCATCCATCTGAAAACACCGGAAGGGCGCAACAATCATGCGCGCGCCGAGAGGCAATACCGTGAACTCACGCGCTTTGGTGCCGCGGGGGAACTCTACTACCCGATCAATGAAGGCAATCTGAACCAATTCGGCCAGACCGTGGATGCGCTGACCGATGCGCTGCTCGCGCAAGTTGCCGCCGCCGTCGGCCGACCCATCGCCGGTATCCGCGCGCCGCAAAGCGCAGCTGACAGGCGCATCGCCGAACAGGCGGAGATTGTCGGCACTGCTATGCGGCTTTCTTATCTGGGGCGCGAAAGGCAGCAGACCGCGCCCGATGTGGTGCGGAGCTTCGTGCTGGATCAGGAATTGAACCCGGCTGATCCGCGCCCTGAAAGGCGGCCCTTGGATGTGCGTGTACTGCTGACGCGCAATCAGCTTTCTGATCTGGCGAATACGCTGCGCAGCATCATCCAGGCTCAGGCGGCCGCGCGCCTTTCGCCCGAGACATTCTTCGAGCGCGTACGCGCCGCCGCCGCCGCCACCGCACGCGACCCACGCCGCATGGCGGAATTCCAACGCCTGGGCGGCGCCTTTGGCGAGTTCCTGCAGGACCTGCCCTACCAAAGCCAGATCATGGAATTCACGCAGGAAGAATGGAACAGCATGGGTGCCGGGCGGCGCACCGAAATCGTCAATGCGCTGGAAGCAAAGCTCCGCCTTTATGAGGAATTCAATCGCCAGCCTTCGCTTTGGGTGAGCTTCGATGGCGGGCGCAATCCCGGTGAGGCGATGTATCCCGTGCCGCTCGATGCGCTGCCCTGAGGGCGTGCATGAACCGACCCGCACCAACCCTGCTGCTGCAAGATGTGATCATTCGCCATCAGGCACCAGGTGGTGCGCTAGGCTTTGAACTGACCATCGAGGCATTTTCGATCGCGCGTGGTGAGGCCGTGGCGCTGATCGGCCCCTCCGGTTCGGGCAAATCCACCCTGCTTGATCTGCTGGCCTTGGCGCGGCGCCCATCAAGTGCCGCGCAATTTCTCCTGACGCCGCGCGATGGCAAGGTAATAGACCTTGCCGCCCTGTGGCGTGCCCACGACGAAGGCCGCCTGACCGCCATTCGTGCCGCGCATTTCGGCTATATCCTGCAAACAGGTGGGCTGCTGCCGTTTCTTTCTGTTCGGCGCAATATCGCTCTCAGCCAGGCAGTGCTCGGCCGGCCTGATCCCGCGCATATCGAAGCCTTGGCGGCGCGGCTTGAGATTGCGTCTTTGCTCGAGAGAATGCCGGCCACTCTCTCCGTTGGGCAAAGGCAACGTGTGGCGATTGCCCGCGCCTTGGCGCATCGCCCGGAAATCCTGCTGGCAGATGAACCAACCGCGAGTGTTCATCCCGCCCTGGCCGATACGGTAATGGCCCTGCTGCTGGAACAGGCGCGCGCGCAGGATACGGCGCTGATCCTGGCGACGCATGATCCGGATCGTGCCGCGCGTCATGGTTTTGCGCTGCTGCAAATCCGCACGGAAGCCAACCAAGGCACAGGGCGTTCCTGGCTTGGCCGCGCAACCACAGGCGCGCCGGCGTGAGTAGAAGCCCTTCTCACACCGGGCTGCTGTGCGGGCTTTCGCTGCGTGATCTTTTGCATGAACGCACGCTCGCTCTTTGCTCGCTGATTGGTCTGGCGGCAGTGCTGGCGCCGCTTATCGTGCTGTTTGGCTTGAAGCAGGGCGTGATTGATGGGCTGCGCGCGGAGCTGATTGATAATCCGCGCAGCCGCATGGTCGTAAACGCCGCCAATCGCAATTTCGATGCGGCGTTCCTCACGCGCCTTGCCGCGCGACCTGATATCGCCTTTGTCATCCCGCGCATCCGCAGCCTGAATACCGAAGCACGGTTTGAAAACCCGACGCGCCCCGGCACGGTGCTACGCGCGGAATTGCTTGCCACCGCCGCGGGTGATCCCTTGCTGCATGGCCTGCCGAGCATTACGCCGAATCAAATCATCCCAAGCGCTTCATTCGCGGCACGGCTCGATCTGCGACCAGGCATGCAGGTGACGTTACGCGCCATTCGCGGTGATGCCGGCGCGCGTGAGGTATTGAATCTCACGGTAACTGTCGCTGCCATCGCACCCCCAAGCGCCTTCGGGCGAGATGGTGTCTTTGTGGACCTCAAGACACTGTTGTTGGTGGATGGTTTCACCGATGGTGTACTGCCGCCTTCCGCAACCGCTACCGACATCACGGATGATCCTGTACGGATTTTTGCCGGCTTTCGCGCCCATGCGCGGCGGTTGGAAGATGTGACGCGCATTGACCATGATCTGCGGCGCGAGGGCGTGGATGTTGAAACGCTTGCGGAACAGGTGGCAAGCCTACTCAGCCTTGATCGTAGTCTCACGCTGCTATTCGCCTTGCTCGCGGGCTTGGGCGGGGTTGGGTATCTGGTGTCACTTGGGGTTGGGCTCTATGCCAATGTGGAACGCAAACAGCGTGATCTTTCACTATTGCGCCTGATCGGGCTTTCGCGGCGTGATCTTGTGGTGTTTCCGCTGATCCAGGCGCTGATCATCGCCGCTGCCGGTGCTGCCTTGGCAAGCCTGCTGGCGCTGAGCGTGGCGGGGCTGGTGAACCGATTGCCCTTGGGTGGCGCCAATCCCGCCGGTGGGCGCGCCATTTGCGCCATTGCGCCGGAACATCTTGTGCTGGCCTTGCTGGTCAGTCTTTTTGGCGCGGCGCTGTCAGCCGCTTTTGCCGGCTATCGCGCTGCCCGCATCGAACCTGCGGAGGGGCTGCGCGATGCGTAAGCTATTCATCGCCTTGATCGCCATGGCGGCAAGCTTGCCTCCGGCAGCGCAAGCGCAGGAACGATGGGCAGCGGAATTCTGGAATCCAAAACCTCTCGCCGATGATCTGATCCTGCCCATGCCTTGCGGCGGTGCCATTGCCTTTCGCCCAGTGCCCACACCGCTGGGCCAAGGCTTGCTTGCTGATCGCCCTGCCATGCTGGGTCAGGCTGATGCCACCACGAATTACAGTGAATTCCTGCGCCAAAGCTTCATCGCCGGTCCGTTTCAAGGCGCCGATGCCGCAGCGCCGCCGCGCTACTATATCGGCAAATATGAGGTAACGCGCGACCAATACAGCGCCGTCACCAGCGAAAGCTGCCCAAGCCCAGCCACCGCTGGCCGATTGCCGCAGGCAGATATCGCTTGGCATGAGGCGATTGGCTTCACGCTACGCTATTCCGCCTGGCTCGCGCGCAATGCGCGTGATGCCTTGCCCATGCGCGATGATGCGCGCGCCTTCGTGCGCCTGCCGACCGAAGATGAATGGGAATTCGCCGCACGTGGTGGGGCGGCGGTATCAGAAGCGGATTTCAGCGCGCGTGTATTTCCAATGCCGGAAGGCATGCAGCGCCATGTCTGGTTTCAGGGCACAAGATCCTCGGGCGGGCGGTTGCGGCCCATTGGCATGCTTGAACCCAATCCGCTTGGGATTTTCGATATACTCGGCAATGTTGCGGAATGGGTGCTGGAACCCTATCGGCTCAATCGCGTTGGCCGGCCGCATGGTCAGGCGGGCGGCATGGTGGCGCGCGGCGGGGATTTCCTGACGCCGGAAGATCAGATCCGCTCAAGCCTGCGCGTTGAATTGCCGCCGCTTGATCGCAATGGCGAAGCGCTTCGCCTGCGCAGCCTTGGCTTTCGCCCCGTGCTTGCCTTGGTTGCCACCAGCAGCGACCAGCGCCCCGCACAATTGCGCGCCGCGTTTGAAGCTGAGGCTCAATCGCGCGGCACCGCCAGTGAAGACCCGGCGCGGCTTTTGGAAGTGCTGAAGAATGACACGCCAGACCCAGCGCTGCGCCAGGGAATTGATCGTGTGGGCGCGGCTTTGCGTACCGCGCAGCGTGAACGCAATGATCAGGAAATGCAGGCGATCCAAAGCCAGATCGCCGCCGCGGCGCAGATTGGCCGGCAAATCCTGCTCGCGCAGGGTTTTGGCGAATTGCTGGGCGCCTTTGCGCGCGTGCAGGCGGAAACCGTGCAGGCGCAGCGCACGCTCGCGGAAGATCAGGGCCGCATCGCCGCTGCCACGCAGGCGGAGGTGCAGGCGGCGCTGCGTCGGCAACAGGAACGCACGCAGCAAATTACGAATACCATGGCGCGCATCGAAGCGGCGCTGCGCAGTCAGGCGGAAGGCCAACCAGCGCGTGCTCAGGAATTGGCCGCAAGCTATCTGCGGACTGTGCTTTCGGTTGGGCGCAGCGCGGATCGGCTCCGGATCGCGGATGCCGGCAATGTGGTGCAGCAGGAATTGCAGGGGCAGAATGTGCAGTATTTGCCGGAACTCGCGCGTATCGCAGCGCGGCACATGGTCGCGGTCAGCAGTGGCAATCCGCCCAGCCGGGATCAGGCAATAGCCGATCTAACCGCGGTATTGCAGCCCCCGGCCTCGCCACCGCCTTCGCGGCGCTAGCCTTTGGCGCCTTGCCAAAGCAGGCGTCGGCTGGGTCATTGTTAAGGGGGGTCATCATCACAGCGGCAACCGCAGGGGCTTTGGCCGCACCGCTCTACACCTGCCAAGCGACATCACCACACCATCACACGGCGCATCCTGATCGGCAGGACCCAGCAAGCCTCCTTAATACCATCCTGCGGCAATCTGCGCTAAGCTTACGCTATGCAGGACGCGCCGCGTACCATCGAAATTTCTGGTTTGGACCAGGCTAATGCCGCGCAAGGCTCCCTGCTTCGCGCCCGCGCCGTCATCCTCGGCGAAAGGCTCGATCATCGCGGCCTTGGCCCCGGCGGCACCGCCATGGCGGACCCCGTACCCATCGCCGCCCCCTCCCCCATCTGCGCCTTTGCCTTCCGCTGGGGCGCGGTGGTGGTCTTCGGCGCCGATCCTGCCGAGGAAGCCGCATTACTTGCAGCGCTTGCCCCGCGCATCACCAACCCCGCCGATAGCCCCGCCGAGGAAACCGCGCTGATCGCGCTCGGCGCCGAACGCGACGGCGTTGATGCCGAAGGCGTGATCCAGCTTTGTGATGCCGCGCCCGAAAGACTCGCGGTAGTTGCAGACGCGCTGGCGAAAAGCGCTGCCCTCGCCCAGCAGGAAGCCCGCATTGCCGAGGCCCTGGACCGGCTGGAACCCGCCGTAGCCGATCTGCGCGCGGCAGGCCGGCTGCGCTTTTCCTCTCGCGCCTTGCATCGGCAGATTGGCCATGCGCTTTCCGCCCATAGCCGCAACCTGGCGCGGGTAGAGGCCGCGGATAAGCCCGAAGTGCTTTGGGATCACCCGGAATTGGAACGCCTCCATGCCAGGCTTTCGGATGAATATGAGCTTCGCGAAAGGGGTGCCGCGCTGGAACGCAAGCTCGGCTGGATCGGCGATACGATCCAGACGCTGCTGTCCCTGATCCAGGCGCGCCGCGCGCTGGGGCTGGAAGCCGCCGTGGTGGTACTGGTGGGGATTGAGGTGGTCTTCACTCTCTATGAGCATGTGATCCGCCCGCTTTGGCGCTGAAATCATCGCCCTTGGGCTGGCCTGCCGCGCGATTCCGGGCAATAAAAGCGCCGAGACAGGTCAGTCCAAGGAATCTTCAATGACGGCGAATTCGCCCGAATGGGCCCAGGCGCCCACCGCCCCGCAAAACCTAAGCCAGACGCGCCCGCCGCCGCCGCCGGCTTCCGTGCGTCGCTATCTCAGCCTGCCGGATTTTGAAGCTGCCGCCGCGCGCTATCTGCCGCGCAGCATTGGCGGTTTTGTCTCGGGCGCGGTTGAAACCGATGCGTCACTGCGCGACAATCGCGAAGCCTTCCAGGAATGGGGCTTTGTGCCGCGTGTGCTGCGCGATACGCGCGGGCGCAATCTGAAGACAACGCTGTTTGGCAAGGAGTATGACGCGCCCTTCGGCCTGCCGCCCATGGGCGCTTCCGCCCTGGTCGCCTATCGCGGTGATCTGGTGCTGACGCAAGCCGCCCGCGCGCGCAATGTGCCGATGATCATGAGCGCATCTTCGCTGATCCCGCTGGAAGATGTGGCGAAGGCCAACCCGGATGCCTGGTATCAGGCCTATCTGCCCGGAGAGGCTGAGCGCATTGAACCGCTGGTGGACCGCGTGGCCGCCGCCGGCTTCAAGACCTTTGTGCTGACGGTGGATGTGCAGGTTTCATCCAACCGTGAAAATAATGTGCGCAATGGCTATTCAATTCCACTGAAGCCCACGCCGCAATTGCTCTGGGATGGCATCACGCATCCGGGCTGGGTGCTGAACACCTTCTTCAAGACGATGCTGAAGCACGGCATGCCGCATTTTGAAAATATGGATGCCGGCCGTGGGCCACCCATCGTCTCCCGTACCCTGATGCGCGCCTTTGGCGCGCGTGATGGTCTGGCGTGGGAGCATCTGGAACTGATCCGCAAGCGCTGGAAAGGCAAGCTCGTGGTGAAGGGCATCATCTCCCCCGAAGATGCGCGCATGTGCCGGGATGCGGGGGCGGATGGCATCATGGTGTCCAACCATGGCGGCCGGCAATTGGATGGCACGATTTCCGGCCTGCGGAGCCTTGCTGAAATCGCGCGCGATGCCGGCAGCATGACGGTGATGTATGATGGTGGCGTGCGCCGCGGTAGTGATGTGCTGAAGGCGCTGGCGCTTGGTGCTTCCTTCGTCTTCGTCGGCCGCCCCATGCTTTGTGCCGCCGCGGTGGCCGGTGAGGAAGGCGTCAAGCACGCGATTGGGCTTTTGTCCGAGGAGATTGATCGCAACATGGCGATGATGGGCATTCAGAACCCATCGCAAATGTCCATGGAATATATGCGCCCGATGCGCTGAGCATGCCACTACTGGTATGAACTGCCAGACCTTGCCCTGAAGCTCGTTGCGTGGATTGATAGGCATGCTCGGGAAAGGGGAAGGTCATGGCGGCATATGACTACATCATCATCGGCGCCGGTTCAGCCGGCGCGGTGGTGGCCAATCGCCTTTCCGCCGATCCGCGCAACAAGGTGCTGCTGCTGGAAGCCGGCCCTGCCAGCTATCGCTGGACGCGCATTCCCGTCGGCTATGCGCGCATGATCAATAATCCTGCGGTGAATTGGCTCTACACCTCAGAACCGGAAGCCACCACCAATGGTCGGCGCCTGCCGGTGCCGCGGGGGCGCATTCTGGGCGGGTCGAGTGCGATCAATGGCCTCGCTTTCGTGCGTGGCCAGGCGCAGGATTTCGACACCTGGGCGCAAATGGGCAATCGCGGCTGGAGCTACGCGGATGTACTGCCCTTCTTCAAGCGAATCGAAACCTATCAGGGCGATGGTGATGCCACCTATCGCGGCAAGGATGGCCCGCTGCGCGTCACCAATCCCGAACCGCGAGAGGCGATTTTTCAGGCGCTGATCAAGGCGGCCGGTGAAGTCGGCATTCGTCACAACCCGGATTACAATGGCGCGCAGCAGGATGGCATTGCCATGAGCCAGGCAAGCATCTCAGGTGGCCGGCGCATGAGCACGGCTGCTTGTTACCTGGACCCGATCCGTGGCCGCGCCAATCTGCATATCGAAACCGGGGCACTCGCGGAAAAACTGATTTTTCAAGGCCGCCGCTGCGTGGGTGTGCGGTACAGTAAGGGCAACCAGGCGCAGGAAGCGCAGGCGGGGCGAGAGGTCATCATCAGCGGCGGCGCGATCAATTCGCCGCAATTGCTGGAACTGTCAGGCATTGGTCAGCCAGAACGCTTGCAGGCGCTGGGCATTGAAACGCTGCATGCGCTGCCCGGCGTTGGTGAGAATCTGCGCGACCATTACGCACCGCGCACACGCTGGGCCGTGGGTGCCAAGGGCTATACGCTGAATGATCGCGGGCGCGGGCTTGGCCTGGTGGGGCAGGCCCTGCGCTATGCGCTGACAGGCAAAGGCATGTTGGGTTCGGTGGCCGCCCCCATCCGCGCCTTTGTCTATTCCCGCGAAGGGCTGGAAGCCCCTGATCTTTTGCTGGGCTGGGTGCCGGCCTTCACCGAACCAGGGCAGAATGGGCCGCGCATTGCCGCGCAATCGGGCATGACCTGCTACGCCCATGTCATGCGCCCGGAAAGCAAGGGGCATATCCATATCACCTCGGCCGATCCCAAGGCACCGCCCGCGATCCATTTCAATTTCCTCTCGGCGCCCGTGGATGCGGCGCTCACGGTGCGCGCGATTCAAATTGCGCGATCCATCATGTATGCCCCGGCCATGGCGCCGCTACGCTTGACCGAATTGGCCCCCGGACCAGCGCGGCAAAGCGATGCGGAGATCATTGAATGGGTGAAGCAGGTGGGTGAGACCACCTATCACCCCGTTGGCACCTGCAAAATGGGCAGCGACCCGATGGCCGTTGTGGATGCTGCACTTCGTGTGCATGGCATTGGCGGGCTGCGTGTGGCGGATGCTTCCATCATGCCGGCGCTCACTTCCGGCAATACCAATGTGCCCTGCATCATGATTGGCGAAAAAGCCGCCGACATGGTGCTGAATGATGCAAAGGCCATGGCCGCATGACATTGGATAAGGCAATCAGGGTACAAAAGCTGCAGGTGCAAAACCTACTGGACAGCGTGGTGAAGATTGGTGCCGACCCACTTGGCATCAAGCGTTACGCCTATGGGCGTGGTGAAGAAGGTCTCTCTGCTCGATGTTACCGAGAAACCAAAGCATGATCGCAGATGGAGACAACCACGCATGAGCCTCGCCGCGCGCATCGCAACCGAAGGTGCCCGCATGGCGGAAGCCTGCACCGCCTGCGGTGCTTGCGTGCAAGCCTGCCCGATGGCGCGCTTTGCCACCGGGGTGGCGCAAGCTGATTCGGCCGAGGTTGCAACCGGAATGCGCGCCTTCCTGCGCGGTGAAGAAACATCGCCCCTTGCACTCGCCTGGATTGGCGCCTGTACGCGCAGTGCGGTTTGCAACAACGCCTGTCCCGAAAAGCTGGATGTCGCGCTGATGATGCGCTTCGCCAGCATGCGCGCCCGCGGCGCCTTGGATGGCGTGCCGCTGGTGCCGGTGAAGGCCGATAGCGGCTGGTCCGCACGCGTAAAGGGCTTTGCGCGGCTTGGCTTGACGGAACAGGAGCAAGCGGAATGGCTGTAACGCGCAACCCCTTGCCCGCAGAGCGCGCGGTATTCTGGTATGGCTGCAATCTGCTGCGCCATGGCGATGTTTTGCGCCTGACCGCACGCTTCCTGGAAGCCGTTGGCGTGGATGCGGCACCACGCGGCGGGCCTTCACATTGCTGTGGCTCACCAACCGAACAGAATGCGCGCATCACGGAAGGCATGGGCCGGCGCACCGTTGCGGCCTTTAATGCGACCGGGCGCGATAGGGTGATCACCTGGTGCCCTTCCTGCCATATGAACATGGCTGATCTGATGGCGCCGGAAACGCCGGCCCAGTTCGAAACGGCGCATGTGACGGAGGTTCTCTGGGAACGCCGCACTGCCTTGCGGAAACTGCTTGTGCAACCGGTGCCGGTGCGGGTTTTGCTGCATCGCCATGCCGGGTTTCAGCCGCGCGTGGCGGTGAATGATCTGGTCCCCGGTTTGTTGCGCCTGATCCCTGGGCTGGAGTTGGTGGACGAAGACGAAGCGCTGCCCGGCCATATGTGTTCCTCATTGGCCGCCGTGCCCGGTGCCTTGGCCGCGGCGCATGAGGCAAATCTGGCAGCCATGGCGCGGCATGGGGCGGATACGCTTTGCACCATTTTCCATTCCTGCCATCGGGAAGCCGTCGCGTTGGAACGTGGCCGCGACATCAGCGTGATGAACTGGGTGCATCTGCTGGCGCGCTCTGCGGGCTGGGAATTTCGTGATGAATACAAGCATCTGCGCAATACGGAAGACCCGCGCGCCGCCTTGGATGACGGCGCCTTGAAACGCGTGGGTGCGGATGTCTTCACGCAATTGCTGGAACCGGAATTGCGCCGCAAGCCGGCGATTTAGGCAATGCTGATTGCCGTAGTGGGACCTTCCGGCGCGGGCAAGGATACGCTGATGGCTGGCGCGCGCTTGGCCCTGGCACAGGATGCCCGCTTTCGCTTTGTGCGCCGCGCCATCACCCGCCCCGCCGAGGCAGGTGGTGAGGATCATCAGGCGTTGACCGAAGCTGATTTCATCGCACGGCGCGATGCCGGCGGCTTTGCGTTAAACTGGCAAGCGCATGGGCTGCATTACGGCATTCCGCGCGACATTGAAGCGGATATGGCGGCACGACGCGTGGTGATTGCCAATCTTTCCCGTGCGGTGCTGCCAGAAGCAAATGCGCGGTATCACCTGCGCGTCCTGAACATCTCTGCACCAATCGAAGTTCTGGCCGCGCGCCTTGTCGCGCGGGGCCGCGAAACGGCCGCCGATATCGCCGCGCGCTTGGCGCGTGAGGTCGCATTACCGGATGGGCTGGATATTGAGCGCGTAACGAATGATGCCGATGTGACAGAAGGTGTTGCGCGCGTGTTGGCCGCGCTCAACCGCGCAGCGTCAGACGCTCAAGGATTGTAAAGGGCGCGCCCGGCGCGGCTTGCGCGAAAACACAGATATCCGCAACGCTGCGGGCCACGCCCGGCGAATCGCCCAGCGCTTTCGTGACCGCAGGCAGGATGATGGTTTTTTCAGCCGGCGTCAGGCGCCGCGTCAGCGTCATGTGAAAGCGCCATTCGGCAAAAACGTAAGGATAGCCCCAGGCTGCAAGATATTCGCGTTGACGCGGGCTGAGATTTTCCGGCTTGCGGCGTGCAATCTCAGCCTCGGTCGGGGGCGCGCGATGCGCATCCAGTGCCATGACACATCCATCGGCAAGGGCTTGCAGTGCTGGGCAGGGCGTGGCCTCGCGCAGCGCCAGGAAGCCATCCAGATCAGTGACGTGTAGCGGCGGAAGGGTAAAGGGCGCGGTGCGTTCAGCAAAATCCCGCGCCATTTGCAGCGCTACCTGCACATCACCTTGCAGGCGAAACGGTGGCTTCAGTGTGGCGTGAAACCCATAGCCGCGCGCATCGGCGGTGATTTCCGCAATATCAGCGCCAGCGACAGGCTTTTGTGGCAGGGCTGCCCCGCTTACAGCATCGCGCCCCAACCAGGCCGAGGCGCGTTGATGCAAGGGATCATGCGCCTCAGGTGCGTAGTAAAGCGCAATGCGGTAGGGCGTCACGCAATCCGTTCCCCCGCGCGCCAAACCCCGCGCACAAGCGGCATATCGCCAAGGCTGCGCACCCGCACCAGATCAGCCTTTAGCCCCGCAGCAAGTCGACCGCGATCAGCAAGCCTGGCCATGCGCGCAGGCGTATCTGTCACCATGGCAATCGCTTGCGGCAGTGTGATCCCGCCCGCCTCCACCGCGCGCCAGGCGGCTTCAAGCATGGAAGCGGGCACGTAATCTGAAGCGAAAGCATGTGCCAAACCTTCGCGCACCAGATCAGCTGCGGCGACATTGCCGGAATGGCTGCCGCCACGCACGATATTGGGCGCGCCGGCAATCACTTCCACGCGCAAATCCCGCGCGGCGCGGGCAGCTTCCATGGTGACGGGGAATTCGGAAATGGTGATGCCATCAGCCAAATTGCGCGCCATTTCGGCCGGCGTGTCATCATCATGGGATGCCAACGGCAGGTTGCGATGGCGAATGCGGTCCAGCAGCCAGCTGCGCTGCTTTTCGCGAAGTTCCGCACGTTGCGCTAGCAGGCTATCAATCCGTGCCTGCACCTGCGCATCATTCCATTGAGTCTGGCGCTTGCGCATGGCGGCGTAGCGCGGAATATCGCGATATTGTCCAACGCCCGGTGAGTGATCCATCAGGCTGACCATCACTACGCGCGGATGATCCGCCACCGGGTCAAGCGCCGGCGGCATGTCACGCGCGGGCAGTTCGCAGCGCAGATGCAGGAAATGCTCACCCTTCAGCGCGCCAAGATCAGCAAGTTCATCAAGATCACGCACACCATCCAGAAAGGTCTGCCCGCGTTCCGTATCGAAACCAAGATCACCCAGGCAAAGCGCATCCAGAATGGTGGTGACGCCAGCGGCAACACATTGCGCATCATGCGCAATCATCGCGGAACGTGATGGCCAACGCGCATTGGCGCGCGGCAGCACCTGGCGTTCCAGATTATCCGTGTGCACATCCACAATGCCGGGGATCAAATGGTCGCCTTCCAGATCAAGCGCGCTGACGGCGTGGCTTCGGCCAGGTTGCACATCCGCAATCAACCCACCGCGCAGCACCAGCGTGCCATCCAGCACCGCATCGGGCAGGACCAGCCTGGCATTGGTCAGAATTGTCTCGGCGGTCATGCGGCATCCTGCATCGGTTCAACGGTGAAAACACGGTCCGCGACCGCTTCTCGCACCTCGGCATCATGGAAAATGCCGACGATGGCGGTACCGGCCTGCTTCGCCTCATGGATCAGGCCAATCACAATGGCGCGATTGGCGGCATCAAGGCTGGCGGTGGGTTCATCCAGCAACAGCACCGGATAGCGCGGCCCAAAACCGCGCGCGAGGTTGACGCGCTGCTGCTCCCCACCCGAAAACGTCGCCGGCGGCAGGCTGTGCAAGCGTTCGGGCAGGTTCAAGCGATCCAGCAGGGCGGAGGCGCGGGAGAGCGCATCGCCTCGCACCATGCCGCGCGTGACCATGGGTTCGGCGACAATATCGCGCGTGCTGACGCGCGGAATGACGCGTAGAAATTGGGATACATAGCCAATACTCTCCCGCCGCGCTTCGATCACCGCGCGCGGATCAGCGCTGGCAAGGTCAAGCTCTGCCCCGCGATGCGCAAGCCATATCCGTCCTGCGTCGGCACCGTAATTGCCGTAAAGGCAGCGCATGAGCGTCGATTTACCCGCGCCTGATGGCCCGGAAAGTGCGACGCATTCGCCGGTCCGCACCACAAGATCAACATCGGCAAGGACAGGAATGCGCGTACCACCCTGCAGATGCAGCGTGAAGCTTTTGCCCAAGCCTTCGGTACGCAGAAGAATGCTCATGCCGCCAGAACCGAGGATACCAAAAGCTGCGTATAAGGATGCTGCGGATCATCCAGCACCCGATCCGTGAGGCCCTGTTCCACCACCTGCCCGCGCCGCATTACCAATATCCGGTCCGCAAGCAGCCGTGCAGCAGCGATATCATGCGTCACGATCAATACGGAAAGCCCCAATTCGCGCACCAGCGCGCGGATCAAATCCAATAACCGCGCCTGAACAGAAACATCAAGCCCGCCTGTCGGTTCATCCATGAACACGAGCTTAGGGCGCGTGACGAGTGTGCGCGCAATCTGCAGGCGCTGTTGCATGCCACCCGAAAAATGCCGAGGTAGATCATCAATCCGTGCTGCATCAATTTCGACCCGCTGCAGCCAGGCCTTGGCCTCATCCCGGATATTGCCGTAGTGCCGCGCGCCAAGTGCCATCAACCTTTCACCAACATTCCCGCCCGCTGTAACACCCATGCGCAGCCCATCGCGCGGGTTCTGATGTACAAAACCCCAATCGCTCCTCATGAGACGACGGCGTTCGGCTTCCGTCATGCCAAGCACATCACGGCCAAGGTAATGCACCGCGCCAGTATCGGGTGCCATCTGCCCAGCCAGCACGCGCAGCAAGGTGGTCTTGCCCGAACCGCTTTCACCGACAATGGCGACGACTTCTCCAGCCGTGACATCAAGCGCCACATCATCCAAAGCCGCAATGGCGCCAAATTTCAGATGCAGCCCTTTGGCTTCCAGCAGCAAGGTCATTCCGCGGCCGCCTTTGGCGCTTGCTGCCGTTCCTGGCAGTAATCCGTATCGGAACAGATGAAGGCGCGCCCGCCCGCGTCATCCGTCACCAGCTCATCCAAATAGCTGGTCGTGCTGCCGCAAATCGCGCAGGCATGCGGTGCGCGAATAGGGCGGAAGGGATGATCCTCAAAATCAAGGCTCCGCACTGGCGTATAGGGTGGCACGGCATAGATGCGCTTTTCACGCCCGGCGCCGAAAAGCTGCAAGGCGGCCATTTGGTGCATCTTGGGGTTATCGAAGGCAGGAATGGGCGATGGAGACATCAAATAACGCTCATTCACCATCACCGGGTAATCATAGGCTTTGGCGATATGGCCAAGCCGCGCAATATCCTCATAAAGCCGCACATGCATCAGCCCGTAATCGGCCAACGCATGCAACCTTCGCGTTTCCGCCCGGCGCGGTTCCAGCTTGAAGAGTGGCTCGGGCTGCGGCACCTGATAGACCAGGATCTGGTTTTCCGTCAGCGGCTTTTCCGGAATGCGATGGCGCGTCTGGATAATTGTAGCCTCACCCGTTGCTTCCGTGGTCGCCACGCCGGCAACACGCGTGAAGAAACGGCGGATCGAAACCGCATTGGTGGTATCATCCGCGCCCTGGTCAATCACTTTCAGCACATCGGTGGGCCCGAGGATCGAGGCCGTGACCTGAATGCCGCCCGTCCCCCAACCATAAGGCAGCGGCATTTCGCGCGCGCCAAAGGGAATCTGGTGCCCAGGGATTGCGACGGCCTTCAGGATGGCGCGGCGGATCATGCGCTTTGTCGCCTCATCCAGATAGGCGAAGTTATAGCCGGCTTCGGTCATGCCGCGGCCTCCTGCTGCTCGGCCTCGGCGGCGCGGCGAATGGAGCGCAGGTTTTCAAGCTCGCTCTGGAAATCCACGTAATGCGGCAGTTTCAGATGCTCCACAAAGCCGGTCGCTTCGATGTTATCCGAATGGTACAGCACGAATTCTTCCTGCTGGGCCGGCGCATCCGTATCCTCGCCCAATTCGCGTGCGCGCAAGCCCCGATCCACCAGCGCCATGGCCATGGCGCGGCGCTCCCCATGGCCGAAAACCAAGCCATAGCCGCGGGTGAATTGCGCGGGTTCGGTGCGGCTCCCCTTGAATTGATTGACCATCTGGCATTCGGTGATGCCGATATCGCCGATATCAATGGCAAAGCCCAGCTCGGGCGGTGTGACTTCAACGCCGATATGCCCCACGCGAATTTCACCCACAAAGGGATGCGCGTTGCCATAACCGCGCTGCGTTGAATAACCAAGCGCCAACAAAAACCCCTCATCACCGCGCGCGAGGTTTTGGAGCCGCACCGGGCGTGGTGCGGGAAAGCTGAGCGGCTCACGCGTCAAATCACCAGGCTCATGCCCAGTCATGGCTTCACGCTGCATCAAGCCTTCACGCGCCAGGATTTCCGTCACGCGCGGCACGTCGCCCATATCCGCTGGCACTTCCGGCGTAGCAGGTGCTTCCCGCCCTTCGGCGGCAAGGGCGAAATCAAGCAGCCGATGCGTGTAATCAAAGGTCGGCCCCAGTACCTGCCCGCCCGGCAAATCCTTATAGGTGGCGCTGATCCGCCGCCGTAGCAGCATGCGGCTGGTTTCAAGCGGGAGCGAGGCTCCAAAGCGCGGCAATGTGGTACGATAGGCGCGCAGCAGAAACGCCGCTTCGATCAAATCGCCCTTCGCCTGCTTGATGGCAAGCGCCGCCAGAAAGCGATCATGGCAGGACCCTTCAGCCATCACGCGATCAACCGCAAGCGCCATTTGCTGTTCAATTTGTGCGACAGTGAGTTCCGGCAGCGCGGTATCGCCGCGCCGCGTTTCATCCAACCAGGCATGGGCAGCACTGATGGCCTTTTCGCCGCCCTTGACCGCGACATACATGATCAGCCCTCCGCAATCATGACGCTACGCGGCAAGGCCGCGATACTGTCGCCCGCGCAAAGCAACACATCAACGCCCCGCGGGAATAGCGCCTGGTTGCGCGCCCATGCCGCAAGGAAACCAGCGGGCGCGCCAACCACGCGTAGGCGATGTTCGTGCTGAATACCTGGCCCGGTCAGGCGCCAGCCATCACCCGCCACCAACCCGGCCACTTGCAGGATAAGTGTGGCGCCAAGCTGCGGGTCCTCATCCGTGCCGATATCGAGTGTCTCAAGCAATGGCGCAGCACCGCAAGCAAGCACAAAACGCGCGGCGCTGATCTCCGGCGTGATGGGCGCGCCGCAGTGAAAGCGCAGCCATTCAGCCACCGCATCGCCGGCATCCAGCCAAAGCGGCGTATCGGCATCAGCCAGGCTCAGCAAGGCTGCGCCGGCAGCAGAGCATAGCGGCGCGGGCGGCGTGATGCGCGCTTCAATGCGCTGAATGCGTCCGGGTCGGCTCATCGCTTCCAGAATGGCGCGGAAGCTTGCCTGCGCATCCAAAACGGGATCGGCAAAGCCGGGGGTCAAGCGTGTCATCGCATTGTCGCCATGGTGAAGAAATCAACGCGCGTCGCGGCGGCCTTGCGTGCTTCAGCCGCGCGCGTTGCCTGTTGCGCGGCGGCAAGGGGTTCGATCACGGCCCGCATCAACGCATCATGCAGCGCGGCATCCTGCAAGGCTGCATCAAGCAAGGCGGCAAGCCTGGCCTTGGCATGATCGCGCCCTGTGACATAGGCATGGCCGATATGCGAACCAAGGCGCATGGCGCAGCGCGTCACGGTCATTTCACCAAGGTTGAAGGCATCGCCATCACCGCCCGCACGGCCACGCACCATCACCAAGCCGGTTTCTGGCACGCGCAGCACCTCTGCTTCCGGCAATGCCGGCAGTACAGCAAGCCCTGCGGCCAATTCGTCTGCTGAGGCGCGTGCAAGCACAGCCATCCATTTCTGCCGCGCGGCCTGGGGGGAGAGGGTGTCTTTCGGGTTCATGTGACTTGTCTAGACCTATAGACAGGAAGCGCCACCCCATGCAATACGGATATGCCATGGATTTGCGCAGTCATGGTTGAAACTTTGATGACAAACCCTGCCCTGGCACGCGGGGCGGGTGTTGCGCTCTGGCGTCAGATCGCCTCTGTGCTGGAAGCCGATATCTCGGGCGGGAAGCGCCAGCCGGGCGAAAGGCTGCCGACTGAAGCGGCTTTAACCGAACGCTTCGCCGTCAACCGCCATACCGTGCGCCGCGCTTTGGAAGAATTGGAAGCGCGGGGTATCATTCGTGTGGAACAGGGGCGCGGCGCCTTTGTGGCGGAAGATGTGCTGGATTATCCGCTTGGCCCCCGCACACGGTTTTCGGAAACCATTCGCCGGCAAAATCGCGAAGCAGCGGGGCATGTTTTGCACATCACCGAAATCCCCGCTGATGCGCAGGTAGCGGCGGGCTTGCGCATCAGGCGGGGCAAGGCGGTACTGCGTGTGGCACGGCTAGGCTTGGCCAATGGCCGGCCTCTGGTGCTGGGGCTGCACCACTTCCCCCTGCCGCGCTTTGCGGCCGCGGCGCAATCACTCGCGCAGCAAGC
>JADCES010000143.1 GCA_020250005.1 Roseomonas sp. | reverse complement strand
CCATCGAAGCACTTGATGAATGGTAGCGGCGAGCGGACTTGAACCGCTGACCCCGGCATTATGAGTGCCGTGCTCTAACCAGCTGAGCTACGCCGCCAATCTGGCCCGCGAGTTAGGCCGCTGCCCGGTCAGTGTCAACCGAAAGCCGCGCGCGGAGGAACCCACCGCCCAAAACGCGTTCCCCATCATACATCACGCAGGCCTGACCAGGCGCAATCACGCCGGGTTCGTCCAACAAAACGCGCAAAAGCTCCGCCCCGGCATCCCAGGTAACCTCAGCGGCGCGCGGCACTTCGCGGGCGCGGAGTTTCACCGCGCAGCGTAGCGGCGTGCGGGGCGGTGCGATCAGCCAATTCACCTCCCCCACTTCGGCGTCGCGCCGTTCCAGGCCAGAACGTGGCGCCAGCACAATCCGGCGCTTCGGTGCTTCCACCGCGGCCACGTAAAGCTTTTCGTCGCCATCCCAGGAAGCCTGACCCAGGCCCCGCCCCTGCCCCACAGTGAAGCCGGAAATCCCGCCATGCTGGCCAAGCACGCGGCCATCCGCATGGATGAACTCGCCCGGTTCGGCGGCATCCGGGCGAAGCTTGCCCACCAGGGCATCATAGCGCCCGGCCGGCACGAAGCAGATATCCTGGCTGTCCGGCTTTTCCGCCACCGCCAAGCCAAGCCGTGCGGCGGCAGCGCGCACCGTGGCTTTGTCTGGCATGTCACCCAACGGAAAACGCGCCATGGCAAGCTGCGCGCTTGTGGTGGCGGCCAGGAAGTAGCTTTGGTCGCGTTCCGGGTCCACCGCGCGATGCAATTCCGCGCCATCGGGGCCTTCAATGCGGCGAGCGTAATGGCCGGTGGCGAGCGCTTCGCAGCCCAAATCCTCGGCCATCGCCACCATGTCGCGGAACTTCACGGTTTGGTTGCAGCGAATGCAGGGCACGGGCGTTTCGCCGCGCGCATAGCTATCGGCGAAATCACGCATCACATCGCGGCGGAAAATCTCTTCACGGTCCAGAACGTAATGCGCGATGCCGAGCCGATCCGCCACGCGCCGCGCATCCAGAATATCCTGCCCCGCACAGCAGGCACCCTTTTTCTGCAAGGCCGCGCCATGATCATAAAGCTGCAAGGTGGCGCCGATCACCTCATGCCCGGCTTCCTGCAACAGCGCGGCAACCACGCTGCTATCCACCCCGCCCGACATCGCGACCAGCACGCGCATTCTCAGCCGCGCCCCACCGCATCAAGCCCCTGCTGCCAGAAGCGCTGTTCCAGCCGCGCGGCTTCGGCGAAATCCGCCGCCAAGCGTGCGAAGCGCGCTTCCCCACCATGGGAGACACCAAGCGCATCAATGCGCCGCGCGGCCGCATGGGCCATTTCCTGATAGGAAGCAGCGGCATAGGTATCAATCCAGGACTGATACGGGTTGCCATCACGCTGCCGCGCAGGGTCTGCCAGAATGCGCAGCGCAACCTGCGCATAACCAACCGTGCAGGGCACCAAAGCCACTTCCAGATCCAGGATATCGCCAGCATAGCCGCGATCCAGCACCCAGCGCGTATAGGAAACCGTCTCGGCTGTTTCCGGCACGGAAACCACATCCGCTTCCGAAAGACCCCATTCGGCGCAGTATTTCAGATGGAGCTTGGTTTCATCCAAAATGGCGAGCACCGCAGCGGCCTTCTCACGCATCGCCGCCAGGCTTTCGCCCTTCAGCACCGCAAGCGCCTTGGCGCGGGCGAAATGGATCAGGAACAGGTAATCCTGAATGAGGTAATGCTGAAACGCCTTCAGCGGCAGCGAACCAGCCGAAAGCTGCTGCACAAAGGGATGCCAAGTATAGCCGCGCCATTCGGATGCCGCGGCGGCCGACAGCTTGCGAAACAAGCCGCCTTCCGCGCCGAATTCATCCCATGCTGCGGCCACGCTTCAGCCGCCCGCGTTGCGCGACCCGGCGGGCAGCTTCACCACCAGCCCATCCAGCGCATCCGTCATGATCAATTGGCAGCCAAGCCGGCTGGTTTCCTGCAAGTCAAAGGCAAGATCGAGCATGTCTTCCTCATCCTCGGTCGGCTTCGCCAATTTGCCGAACCAGGACGGGTCCACAATCACATGGCAGGTGGAGCACGCCAGCGAGCCTTCGCAGGCGCCTTCAATGTCAACGCTATTGCGATGCGCGATTTCCAGCACGGAAAGGCCAAGCGGGGCTTCCACTTCCTTTTGCGTTCCGTCGCGTTCGATGAATACCATTTTCGGCATGGCTAATCACTTGCCTTGTCTGTTGCGGAAACTGCGCGGTGCCAGGAAGCGGCAAGGCTTGCCGCGGCCAGTTCCGCATCGGCGGGCGAGGTAAAGCGTCCCATCCCGATCCGCAAGGTGGCCCGGGCGGCTTCGGGTTCAAGCCCTATGGCTTGCAGCACGTAAGAAGGCTCGATCTCAGCCGAGGAACAGGCGGAGCCGGTGGAAACACACACAATCGGCGCGCCTTCCATGATGGCCTGGGCGGTGACGCCGCCCGGGAAGGTCAGGTTCAGATTGCCCGAAACCCTGGGCGCACCTTCGGCATTGACGACCAGCCCCGGGATTTCGGCGCGGAGCTTTTTCAGGAAAAAATCGCGCTGCCCGGCGATGCGCCCGGAATCGAGCAGGCCTTCAATGGCGGCGATCCGGCAGGCCTCCCCAAAGCCCACTACCAGGGGGGCGGGTAGCGTGCCGGACCGCAAACCCCTTTCCTGCCCGCCGCCGGAAAACAGAGGGACGAGGCGCATGCGCGGCCGGCGGCGGACATAAAGCGCGCCAATGCCGCGCGGGCCATAGACCTTATGGCCCGACAGAGACATCAGATCGGCCTGGATGTCCCCGACATCGAGCGGAATGCGCCCGGCTGCCTGCGCGGCATCGGTGTGAAAGGCTGCGCCCGCTTCCTTTACGATGGCGCCCAGCGTGGGCAGGTCTTGAATGACGCCGATTTCGTTGTTCACCGCCATGATGGACACCAGCAGGGTGTTTTCATCACAGGCGGCGCGCAGCACTGCGGGATCAAGCAGCCCATCGGCGCCGACGGGCAGGATGACGGGTTCAAACCCTTCTTGCGCGAGGTCCCGCACGGATTCCAACACGCATTTATGTTCGGTCGCGAGCGTGATGATGCGCCGGCGCGGATCGCCCTGGCTCGCGGCAAGGCGCGCGGCGCCCTTGATGGCGAGGTTATTCGCCTCCGTCGCGCCGGAGGTGAGGATGATCTCGGCGGCTGAGGCGCCGATCAATTCGGCAATGTGCTCACGCGCGGCTTCCACGGCTTCGGCCACGGCACGGCCCATGACGTGTTCGGCGCTGGCGGGGTTGGCGAATTGCGCTTCCCAAAAGGGGCGCATGGCCTGGAGCACACGCGGGTCCACCGGCGTGGTGGCGTGG
>JADCES010000142.1 GCA_020250005.1 Roseomonas sp. | reverse complement strand
TAATATCCGGCCGCGCGGCGATGGCGCGCGTCAGCGCCGGCCCATCCCAGAGATCGGCGGTGATCCAGGGAATGCCCATGCCAGGGTCGCGCCGGGTTAGGCCGATTGGCGTGAAGCCAGGATCGCCTTGCGCGGCTTCCATCACGCGGCTGGCGGCAGCGCCGCTCGCGCCAACAATCAGGGTCACACGGGTATTGGCCATGGCGTTATCCTCCGCTTGGGATGAACCCATGGGCGCGGCTACGATGCAAGCCATCCTGCATTCTTGACCTGCGGGCGCATCGCGCCTTATGAGTCGACTATCGGTTGCAAAACCGATCCTCGCGATTTGTCCGGTCTGCTTGCGGCGAGGTTCCGAAAGGGCGTGGGTGGCGACACCCCCGAAAACAAACGCGCTAAAGGGCCGCGGGGTTATCATGCCCCGTTCCCGCTAGGGGCTGGACGCCATCATTGTGTGAGAGGTCCGTGCCATGTCGAAAAATTCTCGCCCCCTTCGCCCCGCAACGCAGCTTGTCCGCGGCGGGCTCATGCGTTCGAATTTCGATGAGCTGGCGGAAGCGATGTATTTGACCTCGGGCTTTGTCTATGACAGCGCCGCCCAGGCGGAGGCGACTTTTGCCGGCACGGAAGTGCATTACCAATATTCGCGCTTCGGCAACCCAACGGTCAGCATGCTGGAAGGCCGCTTGGCTGCCTTGGAAGGGGCAGAGGCCTGTCGCGCGACCGCGACCGGCATGGCAGCAGTGCATTCGGCCATGCTGTCCCATCTGAAAGCCGGCGATCGCGTGGTGGCTTCCCGCGCCCTGTTTGGTTCCTGCCATTGGATCGTTTCCACCCTGCTGCCGCGCTATGGCGTGACAACAGAATTCGTGGATGGCAGTGATCTGGCGCAATGGCGCGCGGCACTCTCGCGCCCAGCGACGATGGTTTTGCTGGAAACGCCTTCCAATCCCATGCTGGAAATCGTTGATCTCCGCGCCGTGTGTGACCTGGCGCATCAGGCCGGCGCCTTGGTGGTGGTGGATAATGTCTTCGCCACCCCCCTGCTGCAAAAGCCGATGAGCTTCGGCGCGGATATCGTTGTCTATTCCGCGACCAAGCATTTTGACGGTCAGGGCCGCGTTTTGGGCGGCTGCGTGATGGGATCGAAGAAATGGGTGGATGAGGTTTTGCAACCCTTCATCCGCAATACCGGCCCTTCGATCAGCGCCTTCAATGCCTGGGTGATCCTGAAGGGGTTGGAAACCCTTCATCTGCGCATCCCCGCCATGTGCCGCAGCGCTTCCGCCATTGCCGATATGCTGGCCGAACGGGCCGAGGTTGCGCGCGTGCTTTATCCCTTCCGCGCGGATCATCCGCAGCAGAAGCTCGCCATGGCGCAAATGTCCGCCGGCGGCACCCTGGTGAGTTTTGACATCAAGGGCGGCAAGGAAGCCTGCTTTCGCTTCATGGATGCGCTGAAGCTGATTGATATCGCCAATAACCTGGGCGATGCGAAATCCATGGCGACCCATCCGGCCACCACCACGCATATGCGCGTGGGCGCGGAAGAACGCGCCAGGCTTGGCATTACCGATGGCACGGTGCGGCTTTCCGTGGGGCTTGAGGATGTGGCCGATCTGATTGATGATCTGGCCGAGGCGTTGGATGCCGCAGCCTCATGAGGGCTGCGGCGTAAAAAAATCTTTACAAATGACCCAGTTAGGGTGCTGAATGGGTTCCGAGGAAGGCTACAATGACCAAAGGGGATTCATTCGTCGCGACGACGCGTGGGATAAGGGTAGCCGTGCGCGCCTTTTATCTCGCTGAGCAATCCATGCCCGAGAATGCGCAATTCGTCTGGGCCTATCAGGTGGAAATCGCCAATCTGGGGCGGGAAACGGTGCAGTTGATCCGCCGCACCTGGCAGATCACCGATGGCACCGGGCGCACGCAACAGGTGCAAGGTGCGGGCGTGGTGGGGGAACAGCCCATCCTGGAACCGGGTGGGCGGTTCGAATATACCTCCGGCACGCCACTCGGCACGCCATCGGGCTTCATGCGTGGTGCGTATCACATGGTGGTGCGCGACACGGGTGAGGCATTCGATGTCGCCATCCCGGATTTCAGCCTGGATAGCCCGCATTTGCCTTCAGCGCGGTTGCATTAGCACCTGCCCGATGCGCATGAGCGCATCAGGCGGGTTCTAGTTTTTTTTGGTCGCATTTTCCGAGTCGCCAAGTGTAGCCACTTGGCTTGAAAATGCCTGTTTGTCTGGTCGCATTTTCCGAGTCGCCAAGTGTAGCCACTTGGCTTGAAAATGCTCCGGCCCCTCAATTCTCCTTATAGCGATACCCAATGCCATAAAGGGTTTCGATCTGGTCGAAATCCTCATCCGTTTGGCGGAACTTCCGCCGGATGCGCTTCACGTGGCTGTCAATCGTGCGGTCATCCACATAGATGTTTTCGCCATAAGCGGCATCAATCAGCTGGTCCCGGTTCTTCACCATGCCCGGTCGTAGCGCGAGCGCCTTGACCAGCAGGAATTCCGTTACGGTCAATTGCACAGCCTTGCCCTTCCACAGGCAGGTGTGCTTCGTCTCATCCAGCAACAGATCACCGCGCGCCAGCACACCACCGGGCGGGGCGCCTGAACCTTCCGCGCGCGCGCCTTCATTGCGGCGCAGCAGGGCGCGAATGCGTTCCAGCAACAAGCGCTGCGAAAAGGGCTTGGTGATGTAATCATCGGCGCCAAGGCGCAGCCCCATCAGCTCATCCACTTCCTCATCCTTGGAAGTCAGAAACACCACCGGCATATTGCTGCGCTGGCGCAGCCGCTGGAGCAATTCCATGCCATCCATGCGCGGCATTTTGATGTCCAGCACCGCCAGATCGGCCGGCTTGGCAAGCAAGCCCTGCAGCGCGCTTTCCCCATCCGTATAGGTGCGCACCTGATAGCCTTCCTGTTCCAGGGTCATGGACACGGAAGTAAGGATATTGCGGTCATCATCCACAAGGGCGATGGTTTGCGGCATTGCTATGACACTCCGACGCGGCGGAAACATTCTTTTGCCGCGACAGTGAATATAATGCGAGCCAATTGTGGCAGTAGGCGGGCCGGAGAAGGGCGATGGAACAGTATGATGCCATAATGGAAGCGCGGCGGCTGATCCGCGCGGGGCGGGCCGCAAGCCTCGCCACCGGGCAGGACGGCCAGCCCTTCGCCAGCCTGGTCACGCCAGCCAGCGCGCCGGATCTCTCGCCACTCATGCTGCTATCCTCGCTTTCGGAACACACGCGGCATTTGCAGGCCGACCCGCGCTGCGCCCTGCTGATCACCGGCGCGCCGACCGGCCCCAATCCGCAAACCGCGCCCCGCGTGACCGTGACCGGCATCGCTGAAATCGTACCGGCGGATCAGGTGGCAGCGCTCAAGGCCCGCTGGCTTGCCGTGCACCCCTATGCGGCGCTTTACGCGGATTTCGGCGATTTTGCGCTGTGGCGCGTGACCATCGGCGGCGCCTTGTTGGTGGGCGGTTTTGCCCGGGCAGTGCGGCTCAAGGCCAGCGCGCTACTGCCCGATGAAGCCGCCGTTTCGGCCGTGGCGGCGGCGGAGGCTGAGATCATCGCCCATGTGAACCAGGACCACGCCGATGCCGTGGCCGCTATTGCCACCGGGCTTTTGGGCGGCGCCCCCGGCCCCTGGCGGCTGGTGACGGTGGACCCTGATGGCTGCGATATGTCGGATGGCGAGGCATCGCGCCGTCTTGCCTTCCCCGCGCCGGTGGGCGATGCGGATGCGGTGCGCATGGCGCTGATCAGGGCAGCGCGGGAAGGGCGGGCAGCCCTGGCCGGGCAAGCCCCCTCTACCCCCTGATCTTGCCGCAATTCTGCCGCGAGCCAACCTGATAGATCGCCCACAAGCCGTATGGGCGGCGCTATCTAAGGTTGGTGGAGGTTGTCCTTTTCATGAGTCCTGCTGCAAAAGCCTTGGCCGGTACCGGTGTAACCGGGAATGAAACCATTCACGCCAATCTGCTGCCGCCCGCGCTGATTGCCCATGCGCTCCGCCGCAATGAAGGTCGGCTTTCCGCCGATGGCGCCTTCATTGCCGTGACCGGGACCCATACCGGCCGTTCCGTGCAGGACAAGTTTGTGGTGGAAGACCCCGAAACCCGCGCCGATATCTGGTGGGGCAAGGTCAATCAGCCCATGGCACCGGAACGCTTTGCGGGCCTGGCGGCGCGCGTGCGCGGCTGGCTCGGCGCAAAGCCCGAGCTTTTCACCCAGGACCTTTATGCCGGTGCCGATCCCGCGCATCGCGTGCGCGTGCGCCTGGTCACCACCAATGCCTGGCATGCGCTGTTTGCGCGCAATATGTTCATTCGCCCGGCGGCAGAAGAATTGGCCGGCTTTCAGCCCGATTTCACCATTCTGCATGCGCCGGAATTCCAGGCGGACCCGGCGCTGGATGGCTGCCGGTCTGAAACCGTGATCGCGCTTTCCTTCGCCGCGAAAACCATCGTGATCGCCGGCACATCCTATGCCGGGGAAATCAAAAAAAGCATTTTCACCGTCATGAATTGGCTGCTGCCCGCCAAGGGCGTGCTGCCCATGCATTGCAGCGCCAATGTCGGCGACAAGGGCGATGTCGCGCTGTTCTTTGGCCTGTCCGGCACCGGCAAAACCACACTGTCTTCTGACCCGGAACGCAATTTGATTGGCGATGATGAACATGGCTGGTCCGATGCCGGCGTCTTCAATTTCGAAGGCGGTTGCTACGCGAAGGTGATCAAACTGAGCCGTGAGGCCGAGCCGCAAATCTGGGACGCTTCGCATCGCTTCGGCACGGTACTGGAAAATGTGATCGCTGATGAAGCCGGCCGGCTTGACCTGAATGATGGCAAGCTCACGGAGAATACGCGGTCCTGCTATCCGCTGCCCTATATCCCAAACATCGTGGAAAGCGGTGCCGCTGGCCTGCCGCGCAACGTGGTGATGCTGACCGCGGATGCTTTCGGCGTGCTGCCGCCGATTGCCAGGCTTTCCCCGGCGCAGGCCATGTATCACTTCCTGTCGGGCTACACCGCGCGCGTTGCGGGCACCGAAAAGGGCCTGGGCAAGGAACCTCAGGCGACATTTTCCACCTGCTTCGGTGCGCCCTTCCTGCCGCGCCGGCCGGAAGTCTATGGGCAAATGCTGGCGGAGCTGATGGCGCGCCATGGCGCTGATTGCTGGCTGGTGAATACCGGCTGGACCGGCGGCGGCTATGGCACGGGCAATCGTATGCCGATCCGCGTGACGCGCGCGCTGCTGCGTGCCGCGCTTGATGGCAGCTTGGCCCGTGTGGAATTCCAACGCGATCCCTTCTTCGGCCTGATGGTGCCGAAGGCGCTGCCCGGCGTGCCGAGCGAAATGCTCAACCCGCGCGATACCTGGGCCGATAAGGCCGCCTATGATCGCACGGCGCGTGACCTGGTGGCGCGGTTTGAAGCGAATTTCGCCACCTATGCCGATGCGGTGGATGCGGATGTGAAGGCCGCCGCCATTCGCGCCGCGGCATGAGTGGTGGCTTTGATTGGCTGAAGCCAGCCTCTGCCGAGGCTGGAAAGCGCAATGTCCTGGGCGGGCCCTTGCTGCCTTGTTCGGTGGCGCCACTCACGGGTTTTTTCCGTGATGGCTGCTGCAATACGGGGCCTGAGGATATCGGGCTTCATGTGGTTTGCGCGGAAGTCAGCGCTGGCTTCCTGGCCTTCAGCAAGGCGGCGGGGAATGATCTGTCCACGCCACGCCCGGAATATGGTTTTGCCCGACTTTCACCGGGCGATCGCTGGTGCCTTTGCGCCGCGCGTTGGGAAGAAGCCCGCCGCGCCGGTTGCGCACCGCCCGTATTGCTGGAAGCAACGCATGAAGCGGCGCTGCAAATCTGCACGCTGGATGATTTGATGGCGCATGCGCTGGATGCGCCGGCGTGACACCAACGCGATTTTTCCTGGTCCGCCACGCGCTGGTGGAACCATCCGCCCGCGCCGTGCTTTATGGCAGCATGGATGTCGCGCTCTGTGATCTGGCATTGCAGGAAGAAGCCGCATCCTATCGCTGGTTGGCGCAGCGCCTGCCGCAAGCGGCGCGCTGGTTTGTCACCAACCTGTCCCGCACCCGTGCCACCGCAGCCGCCGTGTTTGCGGCAGGTTATCCGGAAGCGGATTTGGAAGCGGAACCGGATTTCGCCGAACAGTATCTTGGCGACTGGCAGGGCATCCCGCATGAGGCTTTGCCCGCGCTGCTGACGCGTCCGGCGCATCCCTTCTGGCCCCATGCCGGGGAAGAGCACCCGCCGGGCGGGGAGAGTTTCCGCCAAGTCCAGGCGCGCGTTGCTGGCGTGCTGGAACGTCTGGCGACGCTCCTGGAAGGCCAGGATATTGTGCTTGTGGCGCATGGCGGATCCATCCGCGCCGCGCTGGCCCATGCCATGGGCCTCTCCCCGGATCAGGCCTTGGTCTTCAGTATCAAGAACTTATCCCTGACCCGCATTGAAAAACACGGGCTCGATTGGCGTGTGGTTTCGGTTAATGAGGAACCCTGGACCGCGCCCGCGACTGAGGTTTGATCAAATTCCGCAAGAAACGCTTCCCCCGACGCGAATCCTTGGTGTAGAGTCTGTTGAAACAACGGGTTGGGAAATGTTTTTCATGCGCCCTATCATGCTTTTAAGCGCCTTACTCCTTGCCTTGTTTGGCTTTTCCGGCAGCGCCCGCGCCCAGGCCGCAGAACAGGCATTGGTGGACCGCGCCACGCTCACGCTGCAGGAAATCATGGGGCCGGCGGATAATACCGGCGATGCGCGGGCGTTGCTCCGCAATGCCAAGGGGGTATTGATCTGCCCGCGGGTCTTCCGCGCCGGCTTTTTTGTCGGCGGTGAGTTTGGCGAATGCGTGCTGGCGGCGCGCGGTGGTGGTGGTTCCTGGTCCTCGCCCGCCTTCTATAGCCTGGTCGGCGGCAGCTTCGGCCTGCAGGCCGGGTTGCAGGATGCGCAGGTCATTTCACTCATCATGACCGAGCGTGGACTGAACGCCGTTCTGGATAGCCAGTTCAAATTCGGCGCTGAGGCAGGGCTTGCTTTCGCGACCCTCGGGCGCAGCATCCAGGGTGCGACGACCGCGGCAGTGGGCGCCGATATTGTTACCATCGGGCGCAGCCGCGGGCTTTTCGCCGGCATTACGCTGGATGGCGCGGCGCTTTCGGCCAATAGCTCCGCGATGCGCGCCTATTTCGGGCGAGAGGCGAGCGCGCGGCAGGTAGTGGTGGCGATGGAATTGCATAATCCAGGCAGCGATCCGCTGCGCGGCGCGCTCATGCGCCTTGGCGCGCCGGAAAGTGGCGGCAGTTCAGCGGCACCTTCCGGCGGCGCGACTTCCGGCAGCGCAGCCCCTGGGCGCGTGCAGACGGAAAACCTGGCGCCGCCGCCGGCCAATCGGCGTTGAGGGGCTTCTTCTCTCCCGCACCACGGCGTGACTGACAAAACGCCTTTCTGGAAAAGCAAGACGCTGGCCGAGATGTCTCGGGCGGAATGGGAAAGCCTATGCGATGGCTGCGGGCGCTGCTGCCTGCATAAGCTGCGTGATGAGGAAACGGATGCGCTGGCCTATACGGAAGTGGCGTGCCGGTTGCTGGATTTGCATAGCTGCCAATGTTCCGATTACGCGGGGCGCAAGAAGCGCGTGCCGGATTGTGTGAAGCTGACGCCCAAGAAGCTTGCGGCGATTGATTGGCTGCCGCCAAGCTGCGCTTATCGCATGGTGGCGGAAGGGCGCGATTTGGCCTGGTGGCACCCGCTGGTCTCGGGCGATCCGGAAAGCGTGCATCGCGCGGGAGTTTCCGTGCGCGGGCGCGCGATTGATGAACGCCATGCCGGGGCCTTGGAAGACCATGTGGTGCGCTGGCCAGGGATGATGCCGCGCAAGGTGAAAAATGAACCTTGAATTTGATATTATAATCACAAAAGAGCACAAAAGCCGCCTGATTAGCGGGTTTTGCTTGGTAAGCCTCCGACGATGAGGGGGGGGCTCGCACCCACTTTCTCAAAGCCACTCCGTTTCGGGAGACTAGGAGCCTGTCTGAGAATTCGCTAGTTTTTTCTCTAGCATGCCGCTGAAAAGCTCTCATTGAGCATCGCAGTTTTGTCTCGCGCAGATGTTTTCAACGCTGCCTGCGCCTGGGCATAAGCATTTTCAGTGATTTTTTGGCCCTGTCGGTACGCTCTGGACAGACTCCAAGCATCACGCCGCCACCACCAGCAACTTCGGCAGGCGCACCAGGTTGTACGCTGCCATTGCCAGGGTGAACTGCCAGCCCACCTTGGGCAGCCCGCGATGGCGGGCC
>JADCES010000141.1 GCA_020250005.1 Roseomonas sp. | reverse complement strand
TTTCGCCAATGTAGAGCATCGGCGCCTCATCCATCTCGCCTTCGCCAATCACCACCGTGCCGGTGATGGCGACCGTATCAAAGGCCTTGCGCATGGCTTCCACCGCGGCGCCATCGGCGGCGTTCTTGTCACCCCGGCCAATCCAGCGGGAAGCGGCGAGCGCCGCTGCTTCCGTCACACGCACCAGTTCAAGCGCGAGGTTGCGATCAACCACCAGGCCGGGGGCGGGGGCGGGTTTGGACATGGGGGGTCTCCGATTCGTTCAGACAGGATTTAGCATGGCGTTGGGCAAAACGCGGCGTCAGGCAGAAGCTTCCACCAGGAAGCCCTGCACCGCCTGAAACAGCGCGCCGCGATTGCGTTCCATCAGAATCGTATGCGTGCCATCGCCGAGCACCACCAGGCGCTTGCCGGGGCTATTCGTCAGCAGCGGGAAAATCGCGAGCGCCATGCTGGGCGGCGTATCGCGGTCCCATTCCGCCACCACCAGCAGGGTGGGTGCCGTGACCTTGGCCGGGTCCCAGAAGGGCCGGCCGGCCTGCGCATATTCCCGGCTATCCAGCAGCACACCATTCGGCGCGCGCAGCGTCTGCGGATTGCGCCGCATGCCTTCCGGATCGGTCGCCCAGGTGACACCCGCCCAATGTTCAAACCAGCCGGGCGGAATCAGGCCAGCGCGCTTGGCTTCCGGCATGCCGGTCATCCAGCGTTCACGCGCCTGCGCCTGCGTCACGGTACGATAGGCGCCAAGGGTCGCGGCGGCGGGGCCGGCAGCGAGGCTCGGTCCCTCGCGCAGCCAGGGCGGCGCGAATAGCACCAGCCGCTCCACCAAAGCGGGGTTATCGGCGGCGAAGCGGCCCATCAGCGTGCTGCCCCAGGACCAGCCGATATGCACCAGCTTCGCGACATTCCGCCTTTCGCGAATGAAGGCGGCTGCGGTGGCAATATCCTTCACCGCCGTCTCACCGCGCACGATGGGCGGATTGGCCTCGGGCGGTTGGCTCATTTCCGGGGGGCGGGTGCTACGGCCATAGCCGCGAATATCCAGGCACCAAACGTCAAACCCTTGGCCGGCGATGTAATCCATCCAGGACAGGCCACCCAAGGGCAGGTCAAAGGCCGTATGCGCCGGATAGGTCGCGCCATGCACGAACAGCACTGTGCGCGCCGGGGAAAAGGCGGTCAGGTTTTCCGGGCGCTTATTGCGCAGAAACAGCTCAATCCCCGCATCGCCGGCGGGGACCATGAATTCCTCGGTCACCAGCGCCGCCTGGGCTTGGGCGGTGGTGGCGGCGGCAAGCAATGGCGCGGCCAAGGGCGCGGCCAGCATGGTGCGTCTATTCATCGGAAACCCCCTGTCTTTTGCCGCCATATAGCCCCGGCCCGCCCGGAAATCAGCCCGCCCGATCAATCAGAGTCAGGCGGGATGACATTGGTATTCAGCCCCTCCACCAGCACATCACGCATGGTCTCGGCACTTTTCAGGCGAATATCATCCCAGGCTTGCGGCGTATGGAAGGCAATATGCGGCGTGATGATCAGCCGCCCCGTGAGCCATTCTTCCTTGTTCCGATAGGCTTGCAGCAGAGATGGCACGGGTTCGACCGGCGGTTCCACCGGGATCACATCAAGCCCAGCCGCCGCCACATGCCCATCGCGCAACACCCGTTCCAAAGCATCGATATCCAGAATGGGGCCGCGCGCCGTATTCACCACCACGGCGCCCTTCGGCAGCAGGCGCAATTCACGCTCCCCGATCAAACCCCGCGTTTTGCGCGTGAGCGGACAATGGATGGAAAGCACATCGGCTTGCGCCAGCATCTCATCCATGGTGCGGCAGCGTGTGACGCCAATGGCGCGGTCTGCCCCATTGGGCAAAGCGGGATCATAAAACACCACGCGATAGCCAAGCGCCTTGGCGCGCAAGGCGGCTGCCGTGCCGATGCGCCCCAGGCCCAGAATCCCGAAGGTTTGCACATCCTGCCGGCGCACTGCCGGGTGCGGCATCACCGCCCATTTCGCCGGATTCGGGCCGCGTTGTGTGTCGTGATAAAGGGTCAAACCGCGCCTTAACCCAAGCGCCATCAGCACCGCGAATTCCGCCACTTCCTGCGTGCCGTAATCCGGCACATTGCAAACCTTGATGCCCCGCGCCGCGCAGGCCGCGCGATCCACCCGGTCATACCCAACCCCCATGCGGATCACGACCTTGAGCTTCGGGAAACGCGCAATCTGATCCGCCGGCACGGCCATCCGCAGCGTCATCAAGCCTTCCGCCTGCTGGCAAAGCTCATCCGGCAATTCCGCCAGCGAGGTTTTGCACGCCCCCTGCAGGATTCGCACGCCTGGCCCCATGATGCGCTGTTCCAAATCCGTCTCGGGGTAGAGCCCTTCCGGTTCAAGCACGGTCAATGTCATCTGGCATTCCCTTGGGAGGTTGATTGCGGTCCAGGATGGGGCGGGCGGGCGGGGCTGGCAATGCCAGCGCGCTGGCGTATCCTGCACTGAGACAGGAAGGGCGCGGGAGCATGGCGGCAAGACGCATTCTGATCACCGGGGCAGCCAGCGGCATTGGTGCGGCCACCGCCCGCGCCTTCGCTGCCCCCGGCGTGGCGCTGATGCTGCACACAAGGGCCAATCGCGAAGCCCTGGCGCGTGTTGCCGCCGCCGCGCGGGAAAAAGGCGCGCAGGTTGCGGAAGCCTTCGGCGATTTCACCGAAGCCGAGGCCCCGGCGCGACTGGTTGCCGAATGCGTCTCTGCGCTTGGCGGCTTGGATGTGCTGGTGGCCAATGCTGGCTTTGCCGATCGCACGCCAATCGCTGCCCTCACCGATGCCGGCTTCGCCAAAAGCCATGAGGCGATTACCTTCAGCCTGCTCCGCCTGACCCGCGCCGCCGCGCCGCATCTGGCAGCGGGGCAAGACCCGCGCCTGATCGCGGTTTCGTCCTTCGTCGCGCATCTTTTCCGCAATGATGTCACGACCTTCCCCGCCTCGGCCGCCGCCAAGGCAGCGGTGGAAGCGCTGGTCCGCGCGCTCGCCATTGAATGGGCGCCAAAAATCACGGTGAATGCGGTGGTGCCTGGCTATACGCGGAAAGACCCCGGCGCCCATGCCGCACTTTCGGCAGCGCAATGGGAGGAGATCATTGCGCGCATCCCACTCAGGCGCCTTGGCACGCCCGATGATGTGGCCGCCACCATTGCGTTTTTAGCTTCAGCGGGCGCGGCCTACATCACCGGGCAATCCATTCATGTCAGCGGCGGGGTGGTGATGTGATGCGGCGGCTTTTTTGGGTTTTCCTGCTGCTCGCCGCCCCCGCGCTGGCGCAGGATTTGTCGGGGCATGGCGGGCCGGTGCGCGCCGTTTTGCCCCTGCCCGATGGGCAGCACATTGTCTCCGCCGGCTTCGATCATGCGGTGATCCTCTGGGATGTGCGCGCCGGGCAGGCACGGGCGGTCGCGCGCTGGCATCGCGGCAGCGTCAATGCCCTGGCGCTTTTGCCGGATGGGCGGATCGCCAGCGCCGGCGAAGGCGGGCGCATTGCGCTTTGGGCGCCGGGACTTGGCGCGGCGCCCGCGCAAATTCTGGAAGGGCATACGGGGCAGATCGCCGGGCTTGCGGCGCGCGATGGGTTTTTGGCCTCGGCCGCCTGGGATGGCTCCGTGCGGCTTTGGAACCTTGCCGATGGCAGCGCGCAAATCCTGGAAGGCCATCGCGGCAACGTAAACGCAGTCGCCTTCCGCCCCGATGGCGCGCTGGTAAGTGCAGGCTTCGACGGCACCATCCGCCTTTGGGCCGCCAATGGCAGCAACCGGATCATCGCCGAAGCCGGCCTGCCGCTGAATGCCCTTGCTGCCCTGCCTGATGGAGGCCTCGCCGCCGGCGGCGTGGATGGCGTGCTGCGCCTGATCGCGCCCAATGGCGCCAAGCGCGAAATAGAGGCTGGTAGCCGGCCCATCGTGGCGCTCAGCCTTGATGGCGCGGGCGCGCGGCTGGCCGTGGCGTCCTTGGGCGGCAATGTGACGATCTGGGGGCTGGAGACAGCGCGCCTGATGCATACCCTGGAAGGCCCCGGCCTGCCGGTCTGGTCCGTGGCCTTCGCGCCCGATGGGCGGCTGCTGTGGACCGGCGGCGCGGATCGGCAAGTGCGCCGCTGGAATGCGCTGAGTGGCCGCGCCATCGGCCCCATCGCGCCCCCCGCCACCACCGACCTGCCGCCTGGGCTTGATGCCCATGGCGCGCAAGTCTTTCGCGCCTGCAGCGCCTGCCATGCGCTGACGCCCGACGCCGGCCCCATGGCCGGGCCGCATCTGCACGGCATTTTCGGCCGCCGCATGGGGTCCCTGCCCGGCTATACCTATTCGGAACGCCTCGCCCGCGGAGACATCACCTGGGACGCAACCACCATCGGCGACCTGTTCACGCGCGGCCCCGATGTGGTGACGCCGGGGACGAAAATGCCCGTGCAGCGCGTGGATAATGCGGAGGATTTGGCGGCGCTGCTGCGGTTTTTGGAGCAGGCGACGCGGTAGCCATACCCGACCTCCATCGGCAGGCTGCCATCCTTCGCCCATTCATTCATGGAGGCGCCAGAAACAGCGATATCCTTATGCAACATCCTGTTGCCCGTTACTGATAAAAACATTCGCAGCAAAGCAGTCATATAGCCAAGGCTAAGGAGTGCCCTTAACCCACATAAAAACCGATAAAATCATCCGCCCCTAGTGAGGAAGCATCTATGCCGATGAGGCGAATCTCCTGCGGAAGTCCATAGTCTCGATTCACAAGGGTAATGATTGCATCAGACCCTTCCTGTCGCACGCGCGGCGAATGATTTGCCCAGTTTTGGCCAATCATGATTTTGTCTACGTTGACCTCAAAATCCCAAATTATGCTTTCCGCATTCTCGGGCTCGGGATAGGCGTCATAAAGCACCAATGGCGTGCGCGTGAAGCCAAAAACGTCCGCCCCAGCCCCACCTATTAGGGTATCTCCGCCGCCCATGGCGTAGAGCCTGTCATCGCCGGCACCTCCAGAGAGGAGGTTACTGCCGTCGTTACCGAACAGGGAGTTATCTAGCTCGTTGCCGATGGCGTTGATGTCGCCTGCGCCATTAGAGAGTGTCAGCCTCTCGACATTCTCAGACAATGTATAACTGACGGAAGAAATCACAACATCAGCGCCACCCTGCGCAGTCTCAATCACCATGTCGCCGGCATTATCCACCCAATAGATATCCTCTCCGCCACCGCCGATCATCACATCGGCACCAGCGCCACCATTCAAATCATTGGAGAGACCATTTCCAATCAACGTATCCTGCCCAAGGCCCCCAAGTAGACTATCTCCGCGAAAATAATATGAGGGTGCATACCAACCGATAGGATAACAATTACCCGGATGATCCGCCGATGCACCAGCAATGATCAAATCATTGCCATCCCCACCCTCAAGCTCGCTACGAATGGGGCCGCCGATGATGATCAGACCGTCGGGCCTTTCAATAACCGTCGGCGGAATTGGCGGATACCACCCCCAAGGACCAATCAGAACATCGACCGGTTCCTCCTGCGTCCCAAGCTCCGGACCTACGGGGGGATTACAGACGATGATCGTCTCTGGCATCACAACAACGTCCGGCTCCAGAGCCGGTGCAATAGCAAAATCTTCCGACGGCGGCAGCGTCACCCGTTCAATCGGTATAAGACCCCAATCCGGATCGTCATTCGTCCAACCGCCAGAGGGTGCGAAAAAGCGAACACCAGTACGTGAATTCACCCATTCCGTCACTACTGCACCCCCGACTCCAGTAGGGGGTCTAAAACCATCGGGGGCCGGCTCCCACCACTCTGCGGGAGAGACGGGCTGGGAAGGCGGCGGCGTCGCCGATTCAGGCAGCGCGGAGCCAGGACCACCGGCACCCACGCCCCCAACCTCCGCCACCGCGGGCAGAGAAATCTCAACCCCAGCCGCATTCTCCAGCGTCACAAGCTCCTAAAGCCCGGTCTGCGGATTGAAACGATGTGAACCCAGTGCGGAAATCATAGCTATTCCCTCAACATGTCGCAATGCTACCGAAGCCCAGGCGGAGGATCAAGTTTTTTTCCGGGCCAGGCCCTCGCGGGATACCACCCCCCGCAGCCGTCAGATGAAACAGTAAAAAGGTGAAAATTTTGCCTGTAGCGCTGGTAAAACAGGCAGGGCGCTCTGCCCCCAGCCCCCGCCAAGCCTTAAGGCGCCAAAAACCGCAACACCGCCGCATTGAAATCCGCCGGATTATCCGCCTGTACACTATGCGCGGCGCGGGCAATCGTCACGCGCTGCGCATTGGGCATCACACCTTCCAAAGCATCCAGAATGCGCCCAAATTGCGGTTGGGATTGATCACCCCCCACCAGCAGCGTGCGCGTCTTGATCCCCGCAGCCTCCGCCCGCGCATAAGGCTTGCGCTGTTCCTTCATCTGCCCAAGCAAGGTTGTCGCATTGTCGCGATTGACTGTCTTGCGCGCTTCTGACCGCTTCGCCCAAGCATCCGGGCCGCCCGTATGTTCGGCAATAACGGTTAGCCCTTCTTCAATCTTGCCTTCTGCAATCAACGCCGCGCCGCGCGCAAAGGCGAATGCCTGATTGCCCGCGGGCGGCGCGCCGCCCAGGCTTTCATCCAATTCACCGCCCGGTTCCAACAACACCAAGGATGCCAGTAATTCCGGATGATGCTGCGCCACGCGAAAGGCGATATGCCCGCCGCGTGAATGGCCAATCAAATGCACCCGGCCCTTGCCAAGCCCATGAATGAAGCCCGCCACATCCGCCGTATGGCGCGCAATGGTGAAATCGCCATCCTCTCGCCACTTGTCAGGCCAGCAATGGCGGAGGCTGATCGCAATCGCGTGATGCTGCGCGCCAAAGGCTTCCATCTGCCCCGTGAAGGAACGCTGATCCCCCAAAGTGCCATGCACCATCACCACAGGCGTGCCGCTGCCGGCTTCGGCATAGGCAATCGGATAACCATCAACGCTCATTGTCGGCATCACACTCTCCTTAAGCCTGCCGTGCGGCCGCGATCAGCGCCTTGAAGCGCCTCACCACAGCCGGCAGCCCTTCAAAAACGCTCTGCGAAATCAGGAAATGCCCGATGGAGATTTCCGTGACTTCCTCCATCCGGGCAATATCGGTCACGGTTTCATAGGTCAGCCCATGGCCGGCATGGCAAAGCAAACCCGCACGCCGTGCCGCAACCATACCCGCCTGCAAGCGCGCCAATTGCGCGGGCCTGTCCGCTACCGGCCCTTCCGCATAGGTGCCCGTGTGCAATTCAATCGCCAACGCGCCAATCGCCGCGGCGGCTTCGATTTGCGCGGCATCGGCTTCGATGAAAATCGAAACGCGCACATCGGCGGCACGCAGCCGCGCCACGGCCTCACGCAAAAACGGCCCGGCGCGCAGCACATCAAGTCCACCTTCCGTCGTCAGCTCCGCACGTTTTTCCGGCACAATGCAGCAATAGGGCGGGCGGATGCGTTCCGCGAAGGCAACCATTTCCTCGGTCGCCGCCATTTCGAAATTCAAGGGTGCCGCAATCTCGGCGCGGATGCGTTCGACATCGCGATCCCTGATGTGGCGCCGATCTTCGCGCAGATGCACGGTAATGCCATCAGCGCCGGCCTCCACTGCCATGCGCGATGCCTCCACCGGGCAGGGATGCGCCCCACCGCGCGCATTGCGCAGCGTTGCCACATGATCAACATTCACCGATAGGTCGAGATGCTTCACGCCAAACCTCTTTTCTGAGCAAGCTCGCCGGCCAGCCTGATGGCCGCAATCAGCGAAGCGGGATCGGCCAGGCCCTTGCCGGCAATATCCAAGGCCGTGCCGTGATCAGGGCTGGTGCGGATGATGGAAAGCCCGAGCGTCACATTGACGCCGCCGGCCATATCAATGGTCTTGATCGGGATCAGCGCCTGATCATGGTAAAGGCAAATCGCCGCGTCATAGCCAGGCCGCGCGAGGGCCGTGAACATGGTATCCGGCGGCATCGGCCCGCGCGCATCAATCCCTTCCCCGCGCAAAGCCGCAATCGCGGGGGCGATGATGTCAATCTCCTCCCGCCCCATGGTGCCGGCTTCCCCGGCATGGGGGTTCAAACCTGCAATCGCCAAACGCGGCGCCGCAATGCCGAAATCGAGCTTGAGCGCGGCATCCACGATGCGCGCGGTTTCCATAATCAGCGCGGGGTTCAACCGCGCGATAGCCTTCGCCAAGGCTTCATGCACCGTCACCGGCACAACGCGCAGTTCCGGGCAGGCCAGCATCATCACGGGCGGTACGCCGGTGCCGGCCAATTCGCCCAAAAATTCGGTATGGCCGGGATGCGGAAAGCCCGCCGCGGTCAGGCTCGCCTTTTGGATGGGGTTGGTCACCACGCCCGAAGCGCGGCCCGATTTGGCAAGCGCCACCGCTTCCTCAATCGCGCCAATCACCGCTCCGGTATGGGCCGGGCTTGGCTTGCCGGGCACCACGGGCACGGCAAGGGGCCGATGCAGGATCGGCAGCGCCTGCCCGAACACCGCGCCCGCTTCTTCCGGCGCGCTGATCCGCGCCACCGGCACGCCGAAATCGCGCGTGGCATCATCAATCAGCGCAAAGCATGGCCCGCTGACGCTAAGGGCGCGCCAGGCGCCGGCGGTGATTTCCGCGCCGATCCCGGCGGGCTCACCCATGGTCAGGATCAGCGGCTTCATGCCAGCTTATTAGGCCGAAAGCCGGCGCGGCGAAATCACCCCGCCTGCTGCCGACTGAGGCTTTCCGCCGGCGTCACCACAATACGGCTCACGCCAATCACCTGGCCAAGATTGCCGGCAATCAGCGCCGACATGCCTGGTTCAAGATCATCGCAGGCGATGGTGATTTCCATCTCCTCAGCCCCTTGGCGGGCCTGGAAAAAATCCGGCGTCACATCGCGCTTGGCGAAGGGCTGCAAAAGGCGCGGCAGCAGGCCCGGGCTGGGTTCGGCGCGCAGATCAAAGCGCGTGGTCAAAGGGCTCGATAACATGGGTCGGTTCCGGTTCAGGGTGGCGGGACAATGCGGCGGCGGCCAACCGGCAGGCGCGCAGGCCCCATGCCCGGCGCCCTAGGCGGCCGCGGCGGTAATTCGGAAAAAAGCAACCCTCAAACCCATAGCCCAAGTCTAACACATCCTGCCACCTGGTCAAAAAAATACGGCGCGGTTGGGGGGAAGCCGCGCCGTAAGAGTCTCACGTCTAAGGAGGAGAAGCTATCCGCGGGTCGGAAAATTGCGCCGCCCGCCTGATTCTTGTGGCGCGAAAATGCCAAGCCGCTATTGATCTGGCGCAAATACCCCAAACTAGACGGCTGCCATGGGGCGGCCTGCCCGACACCAGCAATTGAGGAGAGATTTCATGGCGCGTGTTGCACTTGTTACCGGTGGCCAAAGAGGCATTGGGGCCGCCATCAGCGAAGCTCTGCAAGCGGCAGGCCGGACCGTGGTTGCTTCCTATGCCGGCAATGATGCCGCGGCGCAGGCCTTCACCGAACGCACCGGCATTCCCTGCTATAAATTCGACGTTGCCGATTACGCGCAATGCGCCGAAGCGATTACGAAAATCGAAGCCGAAGTGGGCCCGATCGATATCCTGGTGAACAATGCCGGCATCACGCGCGATGCGACGATGCGCAAGCTGAACCGCGACATGTGGGATGCGGTAATCGATACAAACCTTGGTTCCTGCTACAATCTTTGCAAGCTGGTCTGGGAAGGCATGAATGCGCGCAAGTTTGGCCGCATCGTCAATATCGGCTCCGTGAATGGCCAGGCCGGGCAATATGGCCAGGTGAATTACGCCGCCGCGAAATCCGGCATTCATGGCTTCACCAAGGCGCTGGCGCAGGAAGGGGCGAAGCTTGGCATTACCGTGAATGCGGTCGCGCCCGGTTATGTGGATACTGAAATGGTGCGCGCCGTGCCGCCCGATGTTCTGGAAAAGATCATCGCGCGCATCCCGCGCGGCCGGCTTGGCAAGGCGGAAGACATCGCCCGCGGCGTGGTCTTCCTGACCGCCGAGGATGCGGATTTCATCACCGGGTCCACGCTGTCCATCAATGGTGGCCAGCATATGTATTGAGGCCAAGGGGTAACCCCCTGGCATAAGCGCTGGCCCATGGCATGCTGCCCTTCCAATGAGGGGGAAATGCCATGGGCTATGCGATACTCGCTTTCGATGGTGCCGATAAAACCCGCCGCGCTGCGGCGATGGACCGCCACCGGGCGGTGATCAGCCGCTGGGCTGAGGATGGGCGGATGCCCTTCGGCACACCGCTTTTCACCTCTGCGTGGGAGGCTTCCGGGTCGCTGATGATCCTGGCGGTACCGGATATGGCGGGCGTCAACGCCTATCTCGCGGAAGAACCCTTCTCGGTTGAAGGTGTTTGGGGGCATGTGCGGGTCCTGCCCTTCCGCATCGCGGCCCTACCCTATCAGCGCCTGCCCAGGCCGGGCGATCCGGTGGCAACAACGCGCACCCATACGGTTGCCATCGCCTATGATGGCACGGATGCTGATGCCCCGGCGCGTCGCCAGGCCGCACGCCCCGCGCATATCGCCCGCATGCAGCCCATGGCCGCCGATGGCACGCTTGCGATTGGCGGCGCCATTCTGGATGAGGCCGAAAGCCGTATGATCGGTTCCATCACCGTCACGCGCCACGCAAGCGATGAAGCCGCGCGCGCCTGGATGGCCGAAGACCCCTATATGAAAGGCGGCGTCTGGCGTGACATTACGCTGCATGCCACGCGCCTGGCTGCCCTGCCCTATCGGCCCTTGCCCGGGGGTGCCTGATGGCGCTGATTGAATACGCCGATGCTGCGCCCGAAGTGCGCGCGGTGTTTGATGACATCAAGGCTGCGCGCGGGGTCGCTGATGTCAATAACTTCTGGAAGGCCTTGGCGGTGCATCCGCCAACGCTCAAGCGCACCTGGGAAAGCCTGAAGCAGGTGATGGCGCCGGGGGCGCTCGATCCCCTCACCAAGGAAATGCTCTACCTCGCCGCCTCTGCCGCGGCGGGTTGTGCGTATTGCACCGCTTCTCATACAGCGGCTGCCAAAGCCAAGGGCATGACGGAAGCGATGCATGGCGAATTGCTGGCCGTGCTTGGCATGGCGGCGGAGACCAATCGCCTGGCGGAAGCGCTCCGCGTGCCGATTGATCAGGGTTTGTGAGCAGGCATAAAAAAACCCCGGGGTCTCCCCCGGGGTTTCTGATCAAGACCCGAAGGCCCTGATCAATCGCTGTTGCGCTGACCCATGAAGGAAAGCAGCAGCTGGAACAGGTTCACGAAGTTCAGATAGAGGCCAAGCGCATCCATCACACTCCGCTTGCCGGCTTCATCCGTGCCTTCCGCATAGGCGAATTGCACGTAATCCGCCTTGATGCGCTGCGTGTCGTAGGCCGTGAGGCCAACGAACACGACCACGCCAATCACACTGATCGCGAAGGCGAGCGCGGGGGAAGCCAGGAAGATATTGACCAGCGCCGCAATCATGATGCCGATCAGGCCCATGATCATGAAGCTGCCAAAGCGCGTCAGATCCGCCTTCGTCGTGTAGCCATAAAGGCTGACGGCCGCGAACATGGACGCGGTGATGAAGAAGGTGCTGGCGATGGACTGGCCAGTGTAGCGGATGAAGATATTCGACAGGCTGGCGCCCATACAGGCGGCGAAAAGCCAGAACAACCCCTGCGCCGCGGGGCGCGAAAGCTTGTTGATGCCGAAGCTGAAGACCAGGATGAAGGCGAGCGGCGAAAGCATCGCGGCCCAGCCCAGAATGGTCGGGGAGACGATGCGCGCGCCATTGGCCGCGCGGCTCACGGACCAGAACATCTGCTGCAGTTCCGGCGAATTGCCGATCACATAAGCGACAATGCCGGTAACCAGCAGGCCGGACGCCATCCAGTTATAGACGCGGAGCATATATGCCCGCAGCCCGGCATCAATCGCGGCCGCATCGGCTGCGACGGGGCGACCCCAGCCGGTGGTGAAACGCGTGTCGGGACCAAAGGCCATGACGAGTGAGACTCCTGTTGATGGGGAGGATTCCCCGTTCACTGATAATATGGAGATTTCGTAATCTAGATCAATAGGGGGGCGCCCGCGGCCTGGCGGGCGCCCAGACCCGTCACCGCTCGGCCGGTTCCACCCGGATGGCCACGGCCTCGGCGATGGCAACATCCACCCGGTCACCCACGCTGAGCGTCCTCAGGAATGCCTGCAATTCGGGGGCGCGGACCGCCACGGTACGCTCCACGCGGGATGGGCCGACGAAGCTTACGGTGTTGTTTGCGGTATCCAGGGCGGTGATGCGCACCTGGGCGCGGGTCGCGGCGGCAGCACCGGCGGCGGGGCGGGCGCCAGGTTCAGCGCGGGCGGCACCAACCACGGTTTCAGGTTCCATCCGGCTGCCGCGGGGGGCCATGCGCACGGCCACGGCTTCCTCATAATGCAGCCGCACGCGGTCACCACGGCGGATTTGATCGAAATTGCGGATTTCCGGGCCAAGCTGCAGGGTTTGCGGCTTATTGTCCGGCCCGCGCACCACAATGGTTCGGGTACGGGCATCCACCCGGTCCACCGCCGCCACCATTTCGCGGGTGGAGGAAGCCACCACAGGCGGTTCGGGCGTTGGCGTGGCGCAGCCGATCAGCGCCAGAAGCGGCAGGGCAAGCACGGCGCCGTGGCGCAGGCGCGCGGACAGGGTTGCGAACATGATTTGCTTTCCTTCCTCAATTGCCGTCAATCAAAGGCGACGGATTAACGCATGCTCATGAAACAAAGGCAATCGGCCGGCAGCGCTTCAGGCCGCCCCTTCCTGCCAATAGCCCTGATGGGGCACCGCGCCTTCTTCTTCCAGGCACGGCCCAACCACTGCCACCTTCTCCGCCGCCGAATCCAAAACCGCCCGGCAGGAGAGTGACAGCCCCGCCGTATGGGGCTGCGCATTGCGTAAATGCAGAATGGCGCCAGCGGAAAGCCCGTAAACCGCGCGGCCTATGCCGGTGTAGAAGATCGCCGCCGAACACATCGCGCAGGGCTCGCCCGAGGAATAGATCGTCGCACGGCGCAGCACATCGCGCGGCAGCCCGGCGCGCAGCACGGCCTGCAAGGCATTCATTTCGGAATGCGCCAGCGTGCCGCCGCCGCCCTTGCCCTGGGTGGAACCGGCCTCGGCCAGGACCTGGCCCTTTTCATCGGCGATCACCGCGGCGAAGGGGCGATCACCGCGCGCCCGCGCCTCACCAGCCAGCGCAAAGGCGCGGCGCAGCAGCGTGGCATCAAGCTGAGAGAGTTTGCCGTCTTCGGCCATCACGGGCTTTCTATTCGTTGCGGAGCAAGGGTGCCGCCTTGGCGCGCAGCGCAAAGGCCGTGCCGACATAGCCAAAACCAAGCGTGATGGCCATGCAGGCCAGCACCGTCATCGCCAATGTCCCCGGCAAGAACACCCAATCGGCGCGCATCACAAAGCGCACCACGCCCCAGGCCGCCGCCGTGCCAGCCGCCGCCGCGAGTAAGCCCGCGGTCAGCCCAAGCAGGCCGAATTCCACCAGGAAACTCGCGCGGATTTGCCCACGTGTCGCGCCGATGGTCTTCAGCACCACAGCGTCACGAATGCGCCGCCTTTGCCCCGCCGCCACCGCGCCCGCCAGCACCAGCAAGCCCGCCAGCAAGGTAATGCCGGCCACCGCCGAAAGCGCGAAGCCGATCTTCTCCAACAACCCCACCACCTGATCCAAGGCATCGCGCACCCGAATGCCCGATACATTGGGGAAGCGATCCGTCAGCAAGCGCAGCAAGGTCGCTTCCTGCGCCACATCATTGCGCATGGTCGCGATATGCGTATGCGGCGCGGCCGAGAGCAAACCAGGGGAGGCCACCAGCACGTAATTGATGCCAAGCCCGCGCCAGGCGATCTCTCGCAAGCTTGCGATTTTCAGTGTGATGTCACGGCCCAGCACATTCACCGTGATGCTATCGCCAACGCCAATGCCCCAACCGCGTGCGAGCTGCGCATCGAAGGAAACCAAGGGCGGGCCTGAATAATCCGGCGGCCACCATGCACCGGCGACCAGCTTGGCGCCCTCGGGCGGGGTCGCTGAATAAGTCAGGCCGCGATCACCGCGCAAGGCCCAGGCGGTCTCAGGCGTGGCATTCACCTGTTCCGCCGGCACGCCATTCACCGCGACAATACGCGCGCGCAGATTGGGCACGCTGCGGATTTCCGTGACACCTGGTTGCGCGCGGGCCAGTGCCTCAAAGGCTTGGATCTGGTCGGACTGGATATCAATGAAGTAAAAATTCGGCGCGGCGGCCGGCATTTCATTCGCCAATTGCCGGCGAAGATTGCCTTCAATCAGCGCAATGGCCGCAAGCACCGTGAGCCCAACACCAAGCGAAACGAGCATGAGGGGCGTCGGCGCGCCGGGGCGATGCAAATTGGCGAGCCCCAAGCGCAAAGCCGGGCGGCGCGCATGCGGCAGGCGCCGCGCAAGGGCCATCAACGCCCCCGCGCCAAGGCGGAACAGCAATAGCGTGCCGATCACCGCCACGATGAACATGGCCGCGAAGCGCGGGTTTTCTGCTGTGCCGATCACCAAGGCGGAAAGCGCCCCGGCGGCAGCAATGATTGCGGCCAGAATGCCAAGCCCAGGCCTGCCAGAGCTTGGCGCCACCACATCGCGAAACAGCGCCGCGCCCGGAATGCTGCCCGCGCGGCCAAGCGGCCATAGCGTGAAGGCGAGCGCCGTCAGCAGCCCATAAGCCGCCGCCAATAAAAGCGGTGTCGGATAGGGCAGGATGCGTGGCGCCACCGGCAGAATGGAAGCGAGCGCCGCCGCACCCGCCCAGGTCAGCCCAAAGCCAATCGCCAAGCCAAGCACAATGCCAAGCAGCGCCAGCGCCATCACCTGCACCAGATAGGTCAGGAAAATCAGCGATGGCGGCGCGCCAAGGCACCGCAGCGTTGCGATGGTGCGCGCGCGTTGCTCCAGCCAGGCCGAGACGCCGGTTGCAATGCCAATCCCGCCCACCAGCAGCGCCGTCAGGCTTGCCAGCGTCAGGAAAAACGCCGCGCGATCCAGGAAGCGATTGACCCCGGGGGCAGCGACATCGGAACTGCGTATCCGCCAGCCGGATTCCGGAAAATCCCGGCGCAGATCGGCAATAAAGCGCTGGCGATCTACACCGGGCGGCAACGCCAGCCGGTATTCATAGGTCACCAGACTGCCCGGCTGGATCAGCCGCGTTGCCTCCAGCGACGCCAAGGCGATCATGGCGCGCGGGCCGAGCAGCGATGGGCTTGCGACCTTATCTGGTTCCTGGGTGATGGTGGCGCGGAAGGTCAGGCGCGCTTCACCAATGCGCAGCACCGCGCCCGGCGCCACTTCAAGTTTTTCGGCGATGAAAGGATCAAGCAGGATATCACCAGTGCCGAGCGCGACGGGCGGTTGCACTTCAAGCGTGCCGAACAGTGGATAGGCGCCATCCACCGCCTTCACCTCCACCAGCATGCGCTGGCCGGATTCCGCGACCGCCATGGCGCGGAGCGTCACCACTTCGGAAACCCGCGCTCCACGAGCCGCCAACCAGGCGCGCGGTGCTTCCGCCAAAGGCCGGTAGGGGGAGGCGATTTCAACATCGCCGCCCAGAATGCGCGCACCATCCGCCGCAAGCCCGGCATCAACGCCGGCGCGCAGCGTGCCAACGGCGGTAATCGCTGCCACACCAAGCGCGAGACACGCCAGCACAATGCGCAAACCGCGCAAGCCGCCACGCAATTCGCGCCGCGCGATCCTGAAGGCGAGTGACAAATTGCTCACGCCGGCACCCTGTGATCTGCGACAATCAACCCATCTTCAATGCGCAATTGCCGCGGGCAGCGCGCCGCCAGCGCAGGATCATGCGTGATGAGCAACAGCGTGGTGCCAAGCCGCGCGCGCAAATCGAACAGCAGCGCCATCACTTCCTCGCCCTTGGCGCGATCGAGATTGCCGGTGGGCTCATCCGCCAACAGCAAACGCGGTTCTGCGACAAAGGCGCGCGCGAGGGCCACACGCTGCTGTTCGCCGCCCGAAAGCTGCGCCGGGTAATGGCCCAAGCGATGGCCAAGCCCCACCGCGCGCAAGGCTTCCGCCGCGCGGTCAAAAGCATCGCGCACGCCCGCGAATTCCAAGGGCACGGCGACGTTCTCAAGCGCCGTCATGGTCGGGATCAAGTGAAAGGCCTGAAAGACAATGCCAAGCCTTTCGCGGCGGAAACGCGCCAGCGCATCTTCCGCCATGGCGCCGATATCCGCGCCATCAATCAGCAGCGTACCGGATGTTGGTCGTTCCAGCCCCGCCAGCAGCATCAGCAGGCTCGTTTTGCCTGAACCCGAAGGCCCGACGATCCCCACCGCCTCTCCGGCCGCGACTTGCAGATCAAGGCCGCGGAGGATGTTGATCTCGCCCTCCCCCGCCCTCACTTTGAAGCCAAGGCCGCGCGCTTCGATCAGGGGTTTGGTGACCCCGGCGCTGGTCGGTTCAGTCATGTGAAGGGCATCCATGGTATCGCAAAGCTCCTATCCTGACCGCGCATATGGTCGCAGATGGCTCGGGCGCCAATCGCTGGCGCTGCTGGCTTTGGGAACAATTCCGGCGCGGGCGGCGGAAATCCGGCTGATGATGCTGGGGGATTCCATCACCGCCGGGTATGGGCTGGCGCGGGGCGAGGCCTTGCCGGCCAGGCTGGAAGCCGCCTTGCGCGCCCGCGGCCGGGCTGTGCGCGTGATTGATGCCGGGGTTTCGGGCGATACCACGGCGGGCGGGCGGGCGCGGCTTGATTGGGCCTTGGCCGATAATCCCCATGCGGTGATTGTGGCGCTTGGCGGGAATGATGGGCTGCGCGCATTGGAGCCCCGCGCCAGCCGCACCAATCTGGCCGCCATTCTGGATGCCTTGGCCGCGAAGCGCCTGCCCACCATGCTGACGGGCATGCTGGCGCCGCCCAACCTCGGCGCTGATTACGGGCGGGAATTCGCCGCGAGTTTCAGTGACTTGGCGCGCGAAAGGCCAGGCGTGGTCTTCTACCCCTTCCTGCTGGATGGGGTGGCGGGGGATCTTTCGCTCAATCAGCCGGACGGCATTCACCCAAATCCCGCTGGCGTCGCGGAGATGGTTCGTCGCATGCTACCCTATGTCGATTCGCTGCTGGGGAAGGTGACCTCCCCCTAGGCGAGACACTGGACCGCACCAGGAGGGCCCCCGCCATGCTGCGTCTTTTCGTCGCCCTTGCCTTGCCGGCCGCGCTTCGGGCGGAAATCGCGGGACTTGCGGGGGGCATTCCGGGCGCGCGTTGGGTGCCGCCTGAGAATTACCATCTGACCTTGCGCTTCATTGGCGAGATTGAGCCCTGGCGCGCGCAGGAAGTGGATGACGCGCTGGCGGCGATCCGCGCGCGGCCCTTCACCTTGCAGCTTGCCGGCGTTGGCACTTTTGAAAAGGCCGGGCGCATCCAATCGCTTTGGGTGGGGGCGGAGCGCAATGACGCGCTGACCCATTTGCAGACCAAGGTGGAAACCGCGCTGCAACGCGTGGGTCTGGCGCCGGAACGCAAGCGCTTTTCGCCCCATGTGACGCTGGCGCGCACCGACCGCGCCGCGCCGGAAAAGCTGATGGCCTTTGTGCAGGCCTATAACCTGTTCCGCGCCACACCGGTGGAGGTGGAGCATTTCACGCTGTTTTCTTCCCGCCTTGGGAAGGAGGCTTCGGTTTATACGCCGGAAGTGGATTACGATTTGGTGGCACGGGTGGCGGCGTAGGCGCGAGACTTGGCAGCTACCTTCTGCCGGATTAAGCACATCCCCGTGAGACGCTCCTCCACCCTCATCGCGCGCCTAATCGCGGCCCTTTTGCTGGTGCAAACCGTGATGGCGCCGGCGCTTTGCTTGGCCCATGCGGCAAGCGCGGGGATGGCGACTGTGATCTGCTCCCCGGATGGGGATCGCACCGTGCATCTGGGGCCGGGTGGGGAGGAATTGCCCGCGCCCGAAGCCCATAGCGGCTTCTGCCTCGCCTGCCATGCCCTGCCGCAGGCTGATCTCCCCGCCGCGCCGATGCTTTCCACCCCGGCGGAACCCGGCGCCGCGATCATCTGGTTCGCCGCTGGCGATACCGGCTGGCGCCCGGCGGCGCGCGCACCGCCTTACGACCCGACAGGTCCGCCAGCCTTCTCCTGAGGCCGCCCGGATGCGGGCGGCCAAGAGCCGTCCCGTCATTCGACCTCAGGAGGTATTTCGTGTTCCACACCCATCATGCGCGGCTTTTCGCCGCCGCGGCCGCCTTGGCGGCCAGCGCCTTTGCAGCACAGGCGCAAACCAGCCCCCCGGCCACACCCAGCGCCACGCTGCCACCCACCATCGTCACCGCCGCCCCCAGCGCGGGCAGCCTGACCCGGCCATCCGATGAACAAGCCGCCGAGGAAGCGCGCCGCAACCCCGGCAATGTCACCATTGTCCCGGCCAGT
>JADCES010000140.1 GCA_020250005.1 Roseomonas sp. | reverse complement strand
ACCCTTCGGCCCGCCCTGCGTGGATGGCCGCCCGCGTTTCGACATGGGCAAGGAGCATTCCGCCGAAAAGCCGGCGCTGCGGCGGATCAATAACCCATCCGATATCTCGCCTGCCTATCTGGAAGCGATGCGCGATAGCGACATGACGGAAATGGTGGCCGAACTGATCGGCCCCGATGTGAAATTCCATCATTGCAAGATCAATCTGAAGCTGATGGGCGCGAAGACCGAGGTGCTGTACCATCAGGACTTCGCCTATACGCCGCATACCAATGACGACATCATCACGGCACTGCTGTTCCTGGATGATGTGGATGAAACCAATGGCGCGCTGACCATTGTGCCGGGGTCCCACAAGGGGCCGATGTATTCGCTGTTTGATGGGGAGCGTTTCACCGGCGCGGTATCCGATGCGGATGAAAAGGCGCTGCTGGCGCAAAGCATCCCCTGCTATGGCCCGGCGGGTTCGGTTTGCCTGATGCATACCAAGCTGGCGCATGGATCAGCACCCAATGCCGGCACCAAGCCGCGCGGGCTGTATATTTGCGTCTATACCGCTGCCGATGCGGTACCGCTGGCGCGCAACCCGATGCCAAGCACGCATGAGGGTGAGGTTATTCGCGGCAAGCCGGCCCGCTTTGCGCGCATCACGGAAACCCGCGTGGAATTGCCGCAACAGCCCAAATCCGCGAGTTTTTTTACCGTGCAGGGTCAGGCTTCCGCTCAAGCGGCGGAGTGATTAGGGAGCGGTCTTGTCTCGTAGGGGCTCAAAATTTAAGAGCTGGGTGATTACGGCCTTTCCAGCTCACTTTTCGTTTTAAAATAGCTGCCACTTGTCCGTAGAAAGGTCCGCTTATCGCTTCGAGTGCGTGAACACAATCGACATTCCCACCCATCTTACTTGTCCAGAGCCCACTGGGTAGCTGATAGCAGGCGTGTGTCGGTTTGCTATCAAGTGCGAAAATTGCGACTCTCTCAAACTCCCTTTCAAAATCAGCATTTGTACATTGGAAATATTCTCTAGTTTCAAAAGCCTTAATGAATGCGTTGATTGTTGCCTCCCTAGGGGCTCCAGATGGCCATCTTCCTCGCAAGTCTGGCCACCACCATTCTGTGGTCTCCCCGGCGGCCCACGCGATACAATTGTAAACCCGAGTTGGATTACTCGTGCGCCTATAACCCGAATTTGCATGTGCCAAATTCGGAAAATCAGTCCCATTAAGCCCATCTTGCTCAGGGAAGGTAGACATTAGAAGCCGTTATTCTCCCCCCATTCGAGCCAACAATCGGCCATAGCCCGCATATTCCCCAATGATTCGGGCTGACTAATGAGAGGATCTTCTCCTGTGATCTGAGTGAGGGCCTCAAACCAGAAATCTGGTTCCTTTCTCAAATCATTGAGAATAAGGCCCACTACCGGCCATCCGAGACCAACTATTCGCTGGTATGCCTCATGCTCGACAATCTCCCGAATGTCAGAAAAGTTTAGGGTCTCCCGCCGCCAACGTTCGACTAAATCTCTAAATTCCGTACTCACCGAAGTTATCGGGATAGAGGATACGTAGGCCTGTTTCCCTCGAGAATAGGCGATTCCAGAATGAAAAAAGTCAGTTCTCTTTAGTTCGGATTCGATGAAAAAATGCTTGTATTTTTGTTCCTTGATTGCTGAGCCAGCAACGATCTCCTCAACAAAGTATACGGGAGAAACAGCAACTGGCTTTGGCTTCCGGTCGCCAATCGTTGAAGACGGCCTGGAAAGCCTCGTGTAATTCCCCGTAGGCTCCGATAGAACGGTTCTCACAAGAGCGGCACTCATAACGTTACTTAAACCTTTTCCTGTGTCGCGATTTTTTCTTCCCATTGCTGGATTTGGAGACTCAGCCAGGAAGCTAGATGGCGCGCGACTTCAATACTCATGATTACATCGACGTCGAGTTCACGCACAAAATCCGCCCTTACTGATGCCTCAATAGGTTGCCCAAGCGAGCCATCTGATTTCAAGGAGAAAGTTTGCCTCCTCGGTATCGCAGGGCGTTCGCTATAAAATGAAAAATGAACTCCTCCTGAAGGCGTCAGACCACCGATTGCGCCGTCGGCATGGATGACACGGAAGAACTGACTTTTTATGTAATCAAAATCGAGCCTCTGATTGCTCTCGGCTTCATTAATTGCCACATCATTAGAATTTTGCTCTGCCACTGTCACGGCCTCCCTGATTCGTAATCAGTTTTCTTATGTGCAGCCACATCTACTCCACATTCTCCGGCTCACGCTCCGCATCCCGATCCTCTTCGGGCTTCGGCAGCGCGGGGGGCGCGGCTTCCTGGCAATCGAAGGTCAGCGCACCCTCACGCAGACCCACCTTCACCGATCCGCCCTTGGCGAGCTTGCCGAACAGCAATTCCTCCGCCAGCGGCTTTTTCACATATTCCTGAATGACGCGCGCCAAGGGCCGCGCACCATACAGCGGATCATAGCCGCGTTCCGCCAGCCACTCCTTGGCGGCCGAGGAAAGCTCAATCGTCACATTCCGATCAGCAAGCTGCGCTTCCAGCTGCATGACGAATTTTTCGACGACCTGCGCCACAATCTCCGGCGACAGGCCAGCAAAGGTCACCACCGCATCCAGGCGGTTGCGGAATTCAGGCGTGAACATCCGCTTGATCGCTTCCTCATCCTCACCCACGCGGGCGGCGCGCTCAAACCCAATCGCGGGCTTCGCCATATCGGAAGCGCCGGCATTGGTGGTCATGATCAGGATCACATTGCGGAAATCCACATTCTTGCCGTTGTGGTCAGTCAGCTTCCCGTGATCCATCACCTGCAACAGGATATTGTATAAATCCTGATGCGCCTTTTCGATTTCATCCAGCAGCAGAACGGCATGCGGGTGCTGATCAATCGCATCCGTCAAAAGCCCGCCCTGATCAAAGCCGACATAGCCAGGCGGCGCACCAATCAGACGTGATACGCTATGGCGTTCCATATATTCGGACATGTCGAAGCGGATCAGTTCAATGCCAAGTGTCTTCGCCAACTGCTTGGCAACTTCCGTCTTACCGACACCCGTCGGGCCAGAGAACAGATAATTCCCGATCGGCTTTTCCGGATCACGCAGCCCCGCGCGTGACAGCTTGATGGCGCTGGCAAGCGCTTCAATCGCCTTGTCCTGGCCAAACACCATCGCCTTCAAATCGCGTTCCAGGTTCTTCAGCGTCTCCCGATCATCGGTGGAAACCGATTTCGGAGGTATGCGCGCGATCTTGGCGACAATGTCTTCCACATCCTTCAGCGTCACGGTCTTGCGGCGCTTGTTTTCGGGCAGCAGCATGCGCGATGCGCCGACCTCATCAATCACGTCAATCGCCTTGTCGGGCAGCTTGCGGTCATGGATATATTTCGCAGAAAGCTCCACCGCCGCGCGAATCGCCTCCGGCGTATAGCGAACCTTGTGGTGCTTTTCGTAATTGGTCTTGAGGCCTTGCAGGATCTTCACCGCATCTTCAAGCGTGGGCTCATTCACATCAATCTTCTGGAAGCGCCGCACCAGGGCGCGGTCCTTTTCAAAATGCGTGCGATATTCCTTATAGGTCGTGGACCCGATGCAGCGAATGGTGCCCTGCGCCAAGGCGGGCTTCAGCAGGTTCGATGCATCCATCGCCCCGCCTGAGGTAGCACCCGCACCGATCACGGTATGGATTTCATCAATGAACAGCACGGAACCGGGCTGGGCTTCCAATTCGGACACCACCGCCTTCAACCGTTCTTCGAAATCACCGCGATAGCGCGTGCCGGCCAAAAGGCTGCCCATATCCAGCGCATAGATGGTGGATTTCGCCAGCACTTCCGGCACATCACCTTCCACGATTCGCTTGGCAAGCCCTTCCGCAATCGCGGTTTTACCCACACCGGGATCACCGACATAAAGCGGATTATTCTTTGTGCGCCGGCAAAGAATCTGGATGGTGCGTTCGATTTCCTGATCACGGCCAATCAGCGGATCAATCTTACCCTGTTCGGCCTTTTTGTTCAGGTTCACGCAGTAATTCGCCAGCGCATCCTGGCCACGCGGCGCGCCGCGGCCCTTTTCCTCACGCTCCTGGCCCGATTCTTCATTGCCCGCGCCATCGCCCTTCGCTGCGCGGGGCTGAGAGCGGCCCGGCGCCTTGGCAATGCCATGGCTGATGAAGTTCACCGCATCCAGCCGCGTCATATCCTGCAATTGCAGGAAATAAACGGCGTGCGATTCACGTTCCGAGAACAGCGCCACCAGCACATTGGCGCCGGTCACCTCATCACGGCCAGAGGATTGCACATGAATGGCGGCGCGCTGCACCACGCGCTGAAAGCCGGCGGTGGGCTTCGGATCGCCACCGCGTTCCGTCACCAGGCCGGCCAGATCCTTATCCAGAAATTCGGTCAGGTCGCGCTTGAGCTTTTCAACATCAACCCCGCAGGCGCGGAGCACACCCGTCGCATCCGCGTCATCGCCCAAGGCGAGCAATAGGTGTTCCAAGGTGGCATATTCATGCCGGCGCTCGCCCGCCAATCCCAGGGCGCGATGCAGCGTCTGTTCTAAATTACGGGATAACATGATCAACGACGCTCCATCTTAGCCCGAAGCCCCGGCGTTGCGGGTCCCAAGGCCGATTGTGAACTTCAATGTAGGCGCCCTCCTGGGATTCTTCGACCCCCTGCTTCAGTCCTTCTCGATGGTGCATTGTAGCGGGTGCTGGTTCTGGCGCGCCAGATCCATCACCTGCGTCACCTTGGTTTCTGCGATTTCATAAGTGAAGACACCGCAAACCCCGACTCCGCGGCGATGCACATGCAGCATGATGCGCGTCGCCTCCTCTCGATTCTTCTGGAAAAACCTCTCCAAGACGTGAACGACGAATTCCATTGGCGTGTAATCATCGTTCAGCATCAATACCTTGTACATGGCCGGCTTCTTGGTGCGCGGGCGCGCCTTCACGACGATGCCCGTCTGAGGCCCTTCACCACCACCTTGCCCGTCATTCGGGCGCTTATCCTGATCGCTCATGCTCTCGGTTCGGTCTTTCAGAACGCAGGCTACCACGCCGCGCTACCCATAGGATATGGAGCGAATGGCCGAAGGTGAAGCCCTTGTTACATCTCTGGCGAAAAAGTTTATCGCGAACACCTTGCCATTCAACGAAAAAAAATGGCGTGACCCATTGATATGGGTCACGCCATGTGCCGGCTACCCCCCAGTTTGGGAGGAGGGGGGGAGGGGGGCGGCCAAGCCAGAACGGGGCAGAGCCCCGCCCGAGAACTAGGCCGCCAGCGGCTTCGCCAGCTTTTCCATCGCCACCGTCATGCGCGCATTCACGGGCGCAAAGGCGGTTTCGGCGAGCTTCACGGAAGCTTCCTGAAGCTTGGTGCCTTCGGCAACCATCTTCTCCAGCGCGGCCTTGGCGAACTTCGCCTGCAGCTCAGCGGCTTCATTCACGCTCTTGACGCCGGCCAGCGCCTTGGCACCTTCCAGGGCGTGGTCGGTCAGGCCCTGCGCCAGCGCCATATACTGGCGGGCGAGGTCCTGAGAGCCCGAGGCCCAGGTCTGGGCGGCCTTGGTGAAGGCCTCCACATTGCCGCGGCCGAATTCAGCGGCTTCTTCCGCCGCCTTGAAGATGCTCTCGGCACCCTTGGTCATCTGTTCCATGTTCTTCTCCATTGCTACGCGGGCTTGCGCCGCGCCATCATTCATCACTTTTTGACCCTGGGCCGCGGTTTCCGCCGCCACCTTGCTCACCACCTGGCTCTTGCCTTGTGCCATGATCTCAACCCTTTCCTTGCCTTGCCGGGCTGCAGCGACCCGGGCCGTAAGCGCCGGCCGGAAGGGCCGGGAAGATTTGCTGCGCTGCAACATGGACAGCTTCTACGCGCGGCGCTGGGGCCTTTGCAAGCATTTTTTTGCACTGCACAAAAATTTCCCGGCGTGCTTTGGGCGGGCGCTGCAAGGGTGTTTGCACTGGCGACTCAAGCGCCTTTGTTAAGCCTCTGATCAAAATCAGAATTTGCGTTTTTTTGCTGGACGGGATGCTGGCACCAGTCTATAAACGCCATAGGGGAAGACAGGCGCGGGGCGACGCAGCCTTGGGCCATCAGGGGGTTTTTGCGGAATGAAGACTCGCCGCCAAGGCTTGGGAAGCCTTGCCGTTCGATTCGCCGGGCTGATTTTCGGGGCGGCCCTGGTCGCCTTGCCCTGGCGCGGGGCAGAGGCGCAAATCGGCAGCGCGCGTTATTCCGCCATTGTCATCGAAGCCCGCACCGGTTCGGTGCTGATAGATGCCGGCGCGGATGAACCGCGCTTCCCGGCATCGCTCACCAAGATGATGACACTTTACATGGTGTTTGAAGCGCTGCGGGATGGCCGCACGCAGCTTGGCAGCCGCATTGTCATGAGCGAGGAAGCCGCTTCCCGCCCGCCTTCCAAGCTGGGCATTCCGCCGGGCGGTGGGCTTACGGTGGAACAGGCGATTCTCGCGCTGGTGACCAAAAGCGCCAATGATGTCGCGGCCGCGGTGGGTGAGCATCTGGCCGGTTCCGAAGAACGCTTCGCGCAAATGATGACCATGCGTGCGCGCAGCCTTGGCATGACGCAAACGCGTTTCCGCAATGCCTCTGGCCTGCCGGATTGGGAACAGGTGACCACAGCGCGGGATATGGCAACGCTCGGGCGGCGGCTGTTTACTGATTTCCCCAATCGCTATCATTATTTCGGCACGGTGCATTTCGCCTGGGGGCGGGCGCAGATCCGCAACCATAACCGCATGCTTGGCGATTATGATGGCGCGGATGGCATCAAGACCGGCTTCATCAATGCATCAGGCTTCAATATCGTGACATCGGCGCAGCGCGATGGCGTGCGGCTGGTCGGCGCCACCTTTGGCGGTTCTTCCTGGGTGGAGCGGGATCGGCATATGGGCGCGTTGCTCGATCAGGGTTTTTCACGCATGGGCGTGGCGCCGCGCGCGCCTTCATCCGTGATGGCCGCCGCTTCGCCGGCCCCAAGGCGCAATGCGCCGGCGGCGCGGCCAGTGGCGCAGGGCAATACGCGGGCAGCGCAAGTGGCGCCGCAACAGCGGCCCCGCCCGCAGCAGCAAGTGGCGGCTGCGCCCAATCGCCAAAACGCCGCACCCGTTGCCTTTCGCCAAACGCCGGCCGCACCGCCACCACGGCCCGCCGCAAGGCCGGCTCAACGCGTGGAACAGGGGAGCGCAGGGAGCAATCCTCAGCGCGCCAATACGCCACGGCCCGATACGCAGCGCCAGCAAACCGCCAACGCCGCGCCCCGCCCGGCGCAACGGTAAATCACTCCCGCCAGGAAAGCCCGGCGCGGCGCATGCGCGCGCGTATATAGACCAGCCAGATCGCCTGCAGGCCAAGCGCGGGCAGAAAAACCAGCGCCTTATGCGCGGGATTAAGCCCCAGAAACACCACGGCAAGCAGCCCATTCGCCAACACAAAGCCCCAATGCACGGCGGCCACTTGCTGCACCCCAAGCCCGCTTCTTTGCGCCATCTGATACAAATGCGTCCGATGCGCGGCGGTGATGTTCAGCCCCATGGCAGCGCGCCGCAACAGCGTGAAGGCGGCATCGAAGAACAAGCCAAACAATAGCAGCGGCACCAGCATGAAGGACACCTCCACCGCATCAAACCGCGCTGCGGCCACGGCCAGAATCGCCACCATGAAACCCAGGAACTGGCTGCCGACATCGCCCATGAAAATCCGCGCCGGATGCAGATTGAAGGGCAGAAAACCGAGCAAGCCGGCCGCAAGCATCATGGATGCCAGATAGACAAACCACCCACCCTGGCTTTCGGCAATAGCGCAAAGGATCAGCAGCGCAAGGAAGATGGTCCCGCCCACCAGCCCATCCAGCCCATCCATGAAATTCACCGCATTGGTGCAACCCAGAATCCAGAACAGCGTCAGCAGCGGCCCAAGCGCGCCAAGCTCCACCGGCCCCAGGCCTGGCAAGGCCAGGCGCTGCAATTCCAAGCCGCTGCCTATCGCGACCAAGGCGGCCAGCGCCTGCGCGGCAAGCTTGAGCGCAAAGCGCAAATCCCGCGCATCATCCCAAAGCGAAACGGCAGCAATCGCCAGCGCAGCGCCAATCACGCCCAGGAATTGCGGCCCCGGCAGGCGCGCATATTCCGCCTGCCAATACAAAATCCCCATGCCGAGCGTGAAGGCCACCACAATGCCAAGCCCGCCGCCGCGCGGTGTGGGGCGGCTATGGCTGGACCGCGCATTGGGGTGATCCAGGATCGGATAGGCGATCATCAGCCGCACGACCAAGGCCGAGATCAGCGCCAAGCCAAGAGCGACCGCCAAATGGGTCAGAAAAGCGAGCAGGGTCATCTGGCCCCGCTATCGCCCGGCGCAGCGCTGGGTGCAACCGGATATCAATCTTACCGCCGTTGCAGGATTTCCGGATTGACCATCATGGCGGGATCGGGCGCGCCATCCAGGGCAGCCAGGATATTGCGCGCCGCCGCTTCGGCCATGCGCGCCGTGCCTTCCTCGGTGCTTGCCGCCGAATGCGGGCTGATGATGACATTGGGCAGGCTGAACAACGGATTGCCCGGCGTGGCGGGCTCGATTTCCAGCACATCCGTGCCGAAACCCATCAGGTGGCCGGATTGCAGCGCGGCCACCACCGCTTCCTGCTTCACAATCGGGCCGCGCGCCGTATTCACCAGAATGGCGCCGGGCTTGAGTGCGGCGAAGGCTGCCTCATCCATCAAATGACGCGTTTCAGGCATCAGGGGGCAATGCAGCGTCACCACATCCGCTTCCGCCAGCGCCTTTTTGAAATCCCGCGCCGGGATATGCCCGTCAGAGGCGATGCGCGCCGGATGATAGAGCGGGTCATGCACCATGACCTTCATGTGAAAGGCCCGCGCATAGGCGGCAACGCGAGAGCCAATCCGCCCATAGCCCACCACCAGCGCCGTCTTGCCGGCCAAATCCACCATGCGCGGCCCGTCCTTGGGCCACCAGCCACCTTGCTTGATGTGCGCATCCGAATCGACCGCGCGACGCGCCACACCCAACATCAGCATCATGGCGTGTTCGGCGACTGAAAGATCATTGGTGCCATTCACCACCATCACGGCAATGCCGCGTTCCGTGCAGGCGGGAATATCCACCGTGTCGAAGCCAACCCCGATGCGCGAGACCGCACGCAAGCGCGGCGCGGCGGCGAGTGCTGCCTTGTCCACGCGTTCCAGCCAGGCCACCAGGCCATCGGCATTGGCCAAAGCCGCGTGCAAAGCGGGCGCTGGCGGGTCGAACATTTCGATGGTTTCAACATCGGCACGTGCGGCGAGCACCGCCGCACCCGCAGGATGCAGGGGCCGGCCAAGGACAATGCGATAGGGCATCAGTTCAGCTTCTCGATCTTGTTGACTTCAACTACCTCGCGCCAGCGGGCGATTTCGCTCCGCACATGGGCGGCGAAACGCTCGGGCGGGCCGCCTTCCGGGCGCACGCCAAGATCAGCGAATTTGCGGCGCACTTCGGGATCGGCCACTGCCTCATTCAACAGGCGGCTGAGGCCCGCAATCACCGCATCGGGCGTGCCGCGCGGGGCCATGAAGCCGAACCAGGGCTCCACCACAATATCCGGGACGCCTGCTTCGGCGAAGGTCGGCACATCGGGCAAGGATGGATCACGTTCCCGCCCCGTGACGGCCAGCGCGCGGATTTGCCCGGCGCGAATGGCCTGCACCTTGGTTGGGATGTTTTCCATCATCACCTGCACCTGGCCAGCCAGCAGCGCCTGCAAGGCGGGCGCGCCGCCGCGGAAGGGAACATGCACGAGTGTCAGGCCAAGCCGGCCATTCAGCAATTCCGGGATCAGATGGTTGGAAGACCCAAAGCCGGAGGAACCGTAATTCACGCGGCCCGGATTGGCCTTCACCCAGGCGATAAACTCCTGCAGGTTTTGTGCAGGCACGGCGTTGTTCACCGCCACCGCATTCATGACGCTACCGGACCAGAAAACCGGGATCAGGTCTCGTTCAATGTCATAGGGCATGCGGGCGTAAATCGCCGGATTGATCGCGCAATTGCCGATGGTGCAGGCGCCAAGCGTATAGCCATCCGGTGCGCTTTTCGCCGCCGCATCCATGCCGATATTGCCATTGGCGCCCGAGCGATTTTCCACCACCCAGGGATGCGGCGCGCTGCGGCTGACGCGATCAGCCAGGATGCGCCCGACCAGGTCCGTGGAGCCACCGGGCGGAAAGGGCAGGATGATGCGCACCGGGCGTTCAGGGACCCAACCCTGCGCGAGCGCGAGGCCAGGCAGGCAAAGGGCGATCAGGGTCAGGGCAATCCGGCGGAACATGGAACCTCCTTGCTATTGGGCCTCATGGGCCTTTTCGGGGAGTATCAGGCCTAATCGGCACCGCTTCAAGCCACGCGCGTTTGGCGCGCTTGCCAAGGGGGGCGGGATCGTCTTTTTCACGGGTTTGGATCTGGGGCGCGGCGTTGGAGAAGAACAGAACAGGGCAGGGGATTGCGCTGATGGTGGTGGCCATGGGGGTGCTGCCGCTTTTGGATGTATGCGCGAAATTCCTCGGGCAAGGCGGCATTCCCATTTTACAAATCGTTTGGGCGCGCATGTTCTTGGGCGCGGTTTTCATCCTGCCCTTTGCCTGGCGCGCAGTGGGGCCGCGCGGGCTGCTGCCCGATAGGCTTGGCTTCCATACGGCGCGTGCGGCGTTCCTGGTGGGATCAACGGGCTTTTTCTTCGGCGCCATCAGTTTCATGCCGATTGCCGATAGCCTTGCCATTTTCTTTGTGCAGCCCTTGCTGATTACGGCGCTTTCGCCGCTTTTGTTGAAGGAACATGTCGGCCCGCGCCGCTGGGCGGCGGTCGCGATTGGTTTTTGCGGCACGCTGATCATCATTCGGCCCGGGTTTCAGGAATTCAACCCCGGCATGGCGCTGGCCTTTGCATCTGGCACCTGCATGGCGCTTTACATGCTGATCACGCGGCGGCTGGCGCGGGATGAAGACCCGCTGATGACAACCTTCCACACCAGCCTGATGGGTGCGGCGATGATGAGCCTGACGCTGCCGTTTTTGTGGCAGCCGCCCGATACCGTTGAATGGGGCTTGTTGCTGCTGCTGGCCGCGATTGCGGTGGCCGGCCATTTCCTGATTGCGCGTGCCTATACGATGGCCGAGGCATCATTGCTGGCGCCGTTGGCCTATACGGAAATGATCATGGCGACCTTGGCCGGCTTTTGGTTCTTTGGCGAAATGCCCGATCGCTGGACGTTTATTGGTGTGGCGATCCTGATTGCCTGCGCCATTTATATTTCGATACGAGAACGGTTGAGGCGTGTTCCCGTAGCGCGTGAGTTTGAGCAGCCTTGAGGAGATTGAGACCCCAACTAATGGTTTCCAAAGGCCTTGGGCCTTTGGTGGGTGGGTTTCAGGGAGGGCAAAGCCCTCCCTGATCTGCGCCCGGTTGTCTGATGTGGCTCACCCTATCTGCTGGAGTGCCGGGCCTCGGGGTCGCCTGCTCTAGCCGCCCCGGTCACGCGCTGCTAAAACCCTCAGGCATTCGCTCAAGAACAATCGGGGGTCTGGGATGACGGGAAAACTACGCAAGCTGGCTTTAGCGGCCAGCACGGCTTTCGTTGGCCTTTTGGCGCAAGGCGCGCTGGCGCAGAGTGTCACCATGGCGGTGGCCGCGCCGGTCACATCTCTTGATCCGCATTACCACCAGCTTTCGCCCAATAATGCGGTGGCGGATACCATTTTCGACAAGCTGGTGAATACGGACGCGAAGTCAAACAACCTGCCCGGCCTGGCGTTGAGCTGGCGCGCGGTTGAACCCAATGTCTGGGAATTCAAGCTGCGGCCCAATGTGCGCTTTCATAATGGCAATCCCTTCACGGCAGAGGATGTGGCCTTCACGTTGCAGCGTTTGCCGAACGTTCCCAATAGCCCATCATCTTTCGCGGCCTATTCGCGGCCCATCCAGGCCATGGAGATTGTGGACCCGCTGACGATCCGCTTCCGCACCGCCGCACCGCATCCGCTGATGCCGCTCGACATGACCAATGTCCGCATCCTGGATCGGGAGACGCATCAGAACGCGACGACCGAGGAATTCAATGCCGGGCGCGCGGCGATCGGCACTGGGCCTTATCGCGTGGTGTCGCATCGCAGCGGTGACCGGATCGAATTCGAAAGGAATGACAATTACTGGGGGGATCGCGCGCCCTTCCAGCGCGTCATCTATCGCATGATCACCAATGATGCGGCGCGCACTGCGGCGCTGTTGGCCGGCGATGTGGAATTCATTGACCAGGTGCCGACATCCGATTTGGCGAAGCTTCGGCAGGATAATCGGATCACGCTGTCGGAGACTGTTGGGCTGCGCCTGATTTTCCTGGGGCTGGATCATTTGCGCCAGGCGAATGAAAACTCGCCCTTCATCACGGATAATGAAGGCCGGCCGCTGGGGCGCAATCCGCTACAGGATGTGCGGGTACGGCGTGCGCTTTCGATCGCCATTGACCGAAAGGCGATTGTGGACCGCGTGATGGAAGGGGCGGCGGTGCCGGCGGGGCAATTCCTGCCTGAAGGTGTCTATACGCATGTGCCCGGCGTGACGCCGCCGCCTTTCGATCCCGATGGCGCGCGCCGCCTGCTGGCGGAAGCGGGTTATCCGCAGGGTTTCCGCATTCAATTGAATGGCCCGAATGACCGCTATGTGAATGATGCGCGCATCATTCAGGCGATTGGCCAGATGTGGACGCGTATTGGCGTACGCACCACGGTGGAAGCGCAGCCCTGGACCACTTTCGTTGGCCGCGCTGGCCGCGCTGATTTTTCGGCGCATTTGATTGGCTGGGGGTCGAACCCCGATGGTTCGCATCCGTTGCGCAATATCCTGGCGACCCAAACGCGCGAAAGGGGCTGGGGGTCTTCCAATCGTGGGCGCTATTCCAACCCGCGGGTGGATGGGCTGCTGGATCAATCCCTGGTGGAGCTTGATGGGGCCAAGCGGGTGCAGCTGGTGATTGAAGCGCAGCGCATCGCGGCGGAAGATGTGGCGGTGATCCCGCTGCATATTCAAACCAATATCTGGGCCATGCGCCGCCACCTGGCGCATGATGCCCGCAATGATGAGCTGACGCGCGCGCAGGATGTGCGCCCGGCGGCGCGCTGAACCGGATAGGACCAGATGACCGTCTACCTTGTCCGGCGCGTCTTGCAGGCACTGCTTGTTGTGCTGGCGATGTCGCTGATTGTCTTCATCGGCGTCTTCGCCATTGGCGATCCGGTGGAAATCCTGATCAGCCCCGATGCGGACCAGATTGAGCGTGAACGTGCCGTGCAGGCGCTTGGGCTCGATCTGCCGCTCTGGCAGCAATATGCGGTGTTTCTGACCAAGGCTTTGCAGGGCGATTTGGGGCGGTCATTCGTTTACAATGAACCCGCGCTGAAGCTGATCTTGCAGCGCATGCCAGCGACGCTGGAACTGGCTTTTGGTGCGACGATCATCGCGCTGATCATTGGCCTGCCGCTTGGGCTTTATGCGGGGCTCCGGCCTGATAGCCGCTTCAGCCGCGTGATCATGGCAAGCTCCATTCTGGGCTTTTCGCTGCCTACCTTCTGGGTGGGGCTGATGCTGATCATGGTGTTTGCGGTCTATCTCGGATGGTTGCCATCCACCGGGCGGGGAGAAACCGGCACGCTGCTTGGGCTGCAATGGTCCTTCCTGACCTGGGATGGCCTGCGCCATATGGCGATGCCCGCGATCAATCTATCGCTGTTCAAGATCAGCCTGGTCATTCGCCTGACGCGCGCTGGCGTGCGTGAGACGATGCTGATGGATTACGTGAAATTCGCCCGCGCCAAGGGGCTTTCTCCGGCGCGCGTGACCTTTGTGCATGTGTTCAAGAATATCCTGATCCCGGTTGTCACCGTGGTGGGGCTGGAACTGGGCAGCACCATCGCCTTTTCGGTGGTGACGGAAAGCGTCTTCGCCTGGCCCGGCATGGGCAAGCTGATCATTGATTCGATCAATGTGCTGGATCGGCCGGTGATCGTGGCTTACCTGATGATGATCGTGCTGATGTTCATTGCGATCAACCTGATCGTTGATCTGACCTATTCAATGCTTGACCCGCGCGTCCGGCTGGAGAGCAAAGGCTCATGAGTGACGCTGTCATCCCCGCCAAAATCGCCGATAAGGTGGAAACGCCTTTCCGGCGCTTCGTGTCCGAATTTGCCGAAAGCAAGGTCGCCCTTGGGGCGCTGGTGGTCTTCATCATCATCGCCTTGCTTGCCATTTTCGCGCCCTGGATCACGCCGCAGAACCCCTATGATTTGGCTGAGCTTGACATCATGGATGGGCGGATGGAGCCCGGCACGGTGGGTGGTGCGGGTTTCACCTATTGGCTCGGCACGGATGATCAGGGGCGCGATATGCTCTCTGGCATCATCTATGGCTTGCGGATTTCACTGACCGTTGGTGCGGGTTCGGCGCTGATCGCCTGCCTGATTGGCGCTTCCCTTGGTTTGCTCGCGGCCTACGCTGGTGGGCGGACCGATAGCGTGATCATGCGGCTGGTGGATTTGCAGCTGTCCTTCCCGACCATCCTGGCGGCGCTGATGATCCTGGCCTTTCTCGGCAAGGGCATCATGAATGTGGTGATCGCGCTCGTGCTGGTGGAATGGGCCTATTATGCGCGCACGGTACGCGGCACGGCGCTGGTCGAAAGGCGGCGTGAATATATTGAGGCGGCGCAGTGCCTTGCCTTGCCCACACATCGCGTCTTATTCCGCCATTTGCTGCCCAATTGCCTGCCGCCCTTGATTGTGGTCGGCACCATGCAGGTGGCGCGCGCCATTGCGCTGGAAGCCACACTTTCCTTCCTGGGTCTTGGCGTGCCGATCACGGAACCATCGCTCGGCCTGCTGATTGCCAATGGCTATGAATATATGCTGTCTGGCAAATACTGGATTTCCTTCTATCCCGGCATTGCGCTGCTGATCACGATTGTCGCCATCAACCTGGTGGGCGATCAATTGCGTGATGTGCTGAACCCACGGCTTCGGAAATAAGCGCATGACGGCACCTACACTCGAAGTGCGCGATCTGCAGACGCATTTCTTCACCCGCGCTGGCGTGGTGAAGGCTGTGGATGGCGTTTCCTTTTCGGTCGGCCGCGGCAAGGTGATGGGGCTGGTCGGTGAATCCGGTTCCGGCAAATCCGTCACGGGCTTTTCCATCATTGGCCTCGTTGATCCACCGGGACGCATCGCGGGCGGGTCCATCCTGTTTCAGGGTCGCGATCTGGCGAAGCTTTCGGAAGAAGAAATGCGCGATTTGCGGGGCAACCGCATCGCCATGATCTTCCAGGACCCGATGATGACGCTGAACCCGGTGCTGCGCATTGATACGCAGATGATCGAAACGGTTTTGGCGCACAAAAAGGTCTCGACCGAGGAAGCACGCCAGCGCGCGCGCGATACGCTGGGTATGGTGGGCATTCCATCACCGGATGAAAGGCTGAAGGCCTATCCGCATCAATTTTCGGGTGGCATGCGCCAGCGTGTGGCTATTGCGATTGCGCTATTGCATGAACCGCAATTGATCATTGCCGATGAACCGACCACGGCACTTGATGTCACAATCCAGGGCCAGATTTTGGCCGAGGTGCAGAAGCTTTGCGCCAATACCGGCACTTCCATGATCTGGATTACGCATGATCTTTCGGTGGTCGCCGGCCTCGCGGATGATATTGCGGTGATGTATGCCGGGCGCATTGTGGAAAAGGGCGCGGTGGGTGAAGTGCTGGACAAGCCCTTGCATCCTTACACGCATGGGCTGATCGGTTCCGTCCCCAGCCGCAACAAGCGCGGTGAGGCGCTCAGGCAAATTCCCGGCATGACGCCTTCGCTTCTCAACCTGCCGCCGGGATGCGCCTTTCGCGCACGTTGCCCGCGCGCTTCTGAGGCCTGCCTTGCGGAACCTGTCATGGCGGAGATTCTGCCCGGGCGCGAGGTGCGCTGCATTCACCCCCATCTTGAAGCTTCTGAGGCCGCATGAACGCCGCACCGATGCTGGAACTGCGCGACATCACGCGCCGTTTTGAAAAGAAGTTGGATTTCGCGGGCCGTATCGCGCAGCGCCTGGGTGCGCCGGTGCGCGAAGAAGTGGTGCATGCGGTGGATCGCGTGGATCTTACCATCCGTAAGGGTGAGGTTGTGGGGCTGGTCGGTGAATCGGGCTGCGGCAAATCCACTTTGGGGCGCATGGTGGCCGGCATATTGCCGCCAACGGAAGGCACCATTCTGCGTGATGGGCGCGACATCAAGGCGCTGACAGGGGCGGAAGCGCGGCAGATGAAGCTCCGCACCCAGATGATTTTCCAGGACCCCTATGCCTCGCTCAATCCCCGCATGCGCGTGCAGGATATTGTCGGCGAAGCGCCAAGCGTGCATGGGCTTTTGGAAGGTGCCGCTTTTGATGATTATGTGGATGAACAAATGCGCCGCGCGGGTTTGGACCCGGCCTTCAAGCGGCGCTATCCGCATCAATTCTCGGGCGGGCAGCGCCAGCGTATCGGGATTGCGCGCGCGCTGGCCGTAAAGCCCGATTTCATTGTGTGCGATGAAGCCGTGGCGGCGCTGGATGTTTCGATTCAGGCGCAAATCCTGAACCTGTTCATGCGGCTGAGGCGTGAACTCGATCTCACCTATCTTTTCATCAGCCATGATCTTGGCGTGGTGGAGCATTTGTCGGATCGCGTGGTGATCATGTATCTCGGGCGCGTGGTGGAAGAAGCGGATACGGAAACCGTCTTCCGCCGACCCAATCACCCCTATACGCGGTCCTTGCTTGATTCCGTGCCGCGGATCGAAAACCGCAAGCGGGCGTTCTCCGTGGTGAAGGGGGAAATCCCGTCGCCGCTTAACCCGCCCCCGGGCTGCCATTTCCACCCACGCTGTCCGCTGGCGATGGAACGCTGCCGGGTGGAAGTGCCGAAGCTGCGCGAGATCGCGCCCGGCCAGCGTAGCGCCTGCCATTTGAATGATCAATGATGATGCGCTTCCTGATCGCCGCGCTGCTGCTGATTGGGCTTGCTGCTTGTGAGGGCAGTGGCACGCGCGGTGGTTATGTTGGTGGCGGCGCGGGCGGTAATCGCCTGTCAAACTAAGTCAGCGCTACCGCCGCGCGGGCGCGACGCCGCGTAAAAACTTGCCATCGCGAAAAGTGCAATCGCCAGCAGCAGCCAGGGCACGGGGCCATAGCCGCCGGCTGCATCCCACACCAAAGCCAGCGCCAAGGGCGCTGCGGTGCGCGGCAGCACGGCAAAGGCGGAAAGCGCGCCAGATGTCGCGCCAAAGCCATCGCGGCCCATGATTTCTGCCACACCCGCCGCGCGCAAAATGGTCAGCAAACCATCCGCCACCGCCCAGGCGATGATGAAGGCAATGGTCAGCGCCAGGCTATTTGGCGCAAGTGCGAATAGCGCCATGCCAATCGGCAGCAGCAGCAAGGCAAAGCGCCCCACATGGCGCATGGCGACCCCGCGCCCGAGGGTGAACAACACCAACCGCGCCGCCACCTGGCCCGGCCCATGCGCGGCGGCCAGCAGCAACACGGTCGCTTCAGGCCAGCCGCGTTCACGCAGCAGCAGCACCAGATGCGCGCCAAGCCCCGTGCCGATGAAAGCGTGTGCTGCAAAGCAGAAGGCGAGACCCAGAAACACCGGGTCGCGCAAGCGACGCATCAAGGACACTGGCGGCGGGCTCTCCGCCACGCGCTTCGGCGGCCCGGCATGGCGCAGCATATAGCCGGTTAGTGCCGCCGAAGCGGTTTGGATCACCGCCAACACCAGCAGCGCATCGCGCCAGCCGAGAAGATTGATCAGCACTTCCACCAGCGGAATAAAAATGGTGCCGGTGAAACCCGTGATCAGCGTAATCGCCGTAATGCTGCGCGTCACATCCCGCGCTTCCGCCACCACCACCGCCATGGCCGGCCCCCACAGGCAGGTGGCATGGGCGATACCGAGCAAAATCCAGATCACGATGAATAGGATGGGATGAGAGACAAAACTCCACCACACCAGCAAGGCCGCACCCAATAACGCGCCACCCGTCATCATGCCGCGCGGCCCATGGCGATCCTGCCAACGCCCCGCCGGCACTGCGACCAATCCGGAAATCAACAAACCGCAGGTAAAAGCGCCCGAGATCAGCACGCGGGACCAGCCAAGCTCCGCTTCCATCGGCGCGACCATCAATTGGAAGGGGGTGAACAGGCAGCCCCAGCCGACAAGCTGCGTAATCGCGGTGCCCCAGAACAATAGCCGGGGCGCAATGCGCGGCGCGTCACTCACACGGTGAATTGCTCAGCAATGATGCGCTCGGAAAGCCCGTGATCGGGGTCGAACATCAGGGTCAGCGAGACATCGCGTGCCTCACGCACCTCAACCCGCGTCACATCGCGCACTTCGGTGTAATCCGCGACCGCCGCGACAGGGCGTTTTTCGGGATCCAAAATCTCAAACACCACTGTCGCGTCCGATGGCAGTAGCGCGCCGCGCCAGCGCCTGGGCCGAAAGGCGGAAATCGGCGTCAGCGGCAGCAGATTCGCACTCAGGGGCACAATCGGCCCATGGGCGGAAAGATTATAGGCGGTGCTGCCCGCCGGTGTGCTCACCAAAATACCATCGCAAATCAGTTCCTGCAGCCGCGCCTTGCCATCCACCAGAATACGTATCTTGGCCGCCTGGCGGCTTTCACGCAGCAGGGAAACCTCATTGATCGCCAGCGCTTCCACTGCTGGCGCATTGTCGCGCAGCGCCACCATGCGCAGCGGGTGCACAATGGCGGTTTGTGCGGCGGCCAGCCGTGCGGGCAGATCATCTTCCCGATAATCATTCATCAGAAAGCCGACACTGCCCCTGTTCATGCCATAAACGGGCAGGCCGCGCCGCAGAAAGCGATGCAGCGTTTCCAGCATGAAGCCATCACCGCCCAGCGCCACCACTACCTCGGCATCGTCTTCGGTAGCGCTGCCATAGCGCGCGACCAGCGCAGCGCGGGCCTTTTGCGCCTCGGCACTTTGGCCGGCCAGGATGGCAACGCGGCGCGGCGCGAAGGCGTTCATGCGCGCTGCCAACCCTGGGCCGCGGCGCGATGTTCCAATAACGGCATATCGCGCCGCACGCGTGCTGTCAGCGCCTGGTCAATGCGGCCTGTGGCATGGCCTTTGCCATCACTCGCCTTCGCCACCACATGGCCCCAGGGATCAGCAATCAATGAATGGCCATAGACGCTCCGCTGCGCACCGCGTTCCTCATATTGGCCGAAGGAAGCGGCGGCGATAATCCAGCATTGCGTGTCAATCGCGCGTGCGCGCAACAGCGCTTCCCAATGATCCTTGCCGGTTTGCAGCGTGAAGTTGGATGGCACCAGTATCGCCTCCGCCCCCATTTGCCGGAGCGCCAAGTATAATTCCGGAAAGCGAATATCGTAGCAGATGGTGCAGGCAAAGCGGATGCCGCCCGCATCAAACAGCGCAAGATCGCGCCCGCCGCCATAAAGCGCGCTTTCCTGGTAGCCGGTACCATCGGGCGCGGTGATGTCGAACAGATGGATCTTGCGGTAGCGCCCAATCTCAACCCCATCCGGGCCGAAGACCAGCGTGGTATTGAACAGCTTCTCGCCACCATTTTCGATGATCGAGCCACCATGCACGGTAATGCCATGCCGGCGCGCGAGGCCGCGCAGCAGCTCATAGGCCGGGCCACCCTCTGCGCCAGGTGCGGGCAGCACTTCAGCCGCCGCCATGCGGGCATCGCGCCCACCGCCCAGATTGGTCCAGGTCTCGGGCAGGCTCACCAGCCCTGGCCGGTCGGCAGCGACCGCGGCTTCGATCAGCGCCTCGGCCTGCGCAAGATTCGCGGCCTTGTTGCTGCCCTGGTTCATCTGGATCACGCTGACGCGCATCCGCCTACTCCCGCTTTGTAAGACCCCCATCAAGCCGGGGAGGGGGCCGGACCGCAAGGGGGCGCGTGATCAGCCGCGCGGCGGGCGCCAATCCAGCTTCGGTTCGGCGCGGCGTTCCCGCAGGGGCGGCGCGCTATAGGCGGGCGGTGGTGGCACAGGTGCGCTGAGGCGCGGGTCGGCCTCAACCTCTCGCCGGGTGAAGCCCGCGGGTTCTTCCCAATCCTGCTCCACCTCGGCGCGCGGGGCGGCGGCAGGCCCGGTGCGGCGCAATTCGGCGCGCAGCTCGGCCAATTGCACTTCCAGCGCTTCCAGCCGGGATTTAACGCCATAAACCGCGAAGGGCATGCCAAGAAAGGCGAGCACCAGCAGCCCCAGCAGCAGTGCCAGGATCAACCCGGTCCAGCCCGGCAGTCCTGGAAAGGTAAGGGCGGCAATAAGGGCTTGCAGCGCCTCAGCCACCGGTCACGCTCATGTGCCGGGCGACGGCGGGGCGATTGCGCCGCCGGTCGATCACGAAATCATGGCCCTTGGGCTTGCGGGCAATGGCGTCATGGATGGCCTGCAAAAGTGCGGCGTCATCCACGCTGGGGTCGCGCAAAAGGGCGCGGAATTCCGCCGCATCATCCTGACCCAGGCACATGTACAGCGTGCCCGTGCAGGTCAGCCGCACGCGATTGCAGCTTTCGCAGAAATTATGCGTCATGGGCGTGATGAAGCCGATACGCTGGCCGGTTTCCTTCACGCGCATATAGCGCGCGGGGCCGCCCGTTGAGTAATCCGTATCTTCCAAGGTCCAGTTTTGCTTGAGGCGGGATCGCACCAGCGACAGCGGCAAATACTGATCCGTGCGATCGCCGGTGATATCGCCCATCGGCATGGTCTCAATCAGGCAAAGATCAAAGCCATGCTCACCGCACCAGGCGATCATGCGGTCATATTCATGCTCATTCACGCCCTTCAGCGCGACAGCATTGATCTTGATGGCGAGCCCGGCGGCCTTGGCGGCGAAAATGCCATCCAGGGTCTGTTCAATCTTGCCCCAGCGCGTGACGGCAGCGAAGGCATCCGCATCCAGCGTATCGAGCGAGACATTGATGCGCCTGACACCTGCCGCGAAAAGCTCATCCGCATAGCGCACAAGCTGCGTGCCATTGGTGGTGAGCGTGAGTTCACGCAAGCCACCAGGGCCAATCCGCTGGCCCAAGCCCCTGATCAGCGACATCACATTCTTGCGCACCAGGGGTTCGCCACCCGTCAGCCTGATCTTATTGACGCCGGCTGAAATGAAGGCGGCGGAAAGGCGTTCCAATTCCTCAAGCGTCAGAATCTCTGCCTTGGGCAGGAAGGTCATGTCTTCCGCCATGCAATAGACGCATCGCAGATCGCAGCGATCCGTCACGGAAACGCGCAAATAGGACACATGGCGCCCGAAGGGATCCACCAAGGGCGCGGGTTGCGGGGTTTGGACGTTCATGGGGGGAGATTTGGGGGCGAAGCGGGGTCAGGTGCAAGCCCCCCTTGGTTCAGACCAAAAGCGCGATGGACCCTGCCCCGATCAGCACAATCAGGGCAAAGGGCCGATACCAGTTTTGCGGCACCACATGGAAAAGCTTGGCCCCAATGGGCACGCAAAGCACCATAACCGGCAGCAATACCGCAGTGCGGATCAGCACGGACAGGTCAATCAGCCCCAGAAAAAGGGGCGGGAAGACCGAAATCACCGAAATCACCGAAAAGAACAGGATCAGATTGGCCCGATGCGTCTTGGCCGCTTCCTTCCCCGCCAGCAGGTAAAGAATCACCGGCGGCCCGGACATGCCCGTGGAACCCTTGAGCAAGCCGGAAACCGCCCCAACGGCCATATTCAACGGCAAGGGGCGGGACCCATTATAGCGCCAGCCCGACATCAGCAGCCCGCCAAAAACCAGCACAAAGGCACCAATGGCGCGGCGGAGCACCTCTCCATCCGCGGTGATCAGGATATAGGCGCCAAGGGGGGTCATGAGCGCGGCCGTGCCGCCAATGGGCAGGATCACGCGCCTATCGGCATCCTTGAAGGCGCTGGGCAGCAATTGGATGGAAACGATCAATTCCATCAGCAGCATGACCGGCACCCCCGCCTTGGGGCCCCAGAGCACGGAATAGATCGGCGCCAGGATCACCGCCGTGCCAAAGCCGGCATAGCCGCGCATCAGGCCGGCAATGGCGGTGGCAAGGGCAGCGGCCAGCAGGCGCCAATCGGTCAGCACCGGCAGGGCAGCATTGATCAGTTCGGTCATCTTGCGGGCGGGGCCTCAATAATCAGGTCAACCAGCCGGGCATTGATCAATACCTTGCCGGCATGCTCGAAATTGACGGTGACGCGATCCCCCGCCACGGATTGGACCTGGCCCAGGCCCCAATCCGCCTCGGTCGGGTGGCGCACACGCATGCCAGGTTCTATCAAGGCCATCACCATCCACTTTCGTTCTTAATCACTCGCTAGGCTTAAGAGGATATTGTCCCACCCCATGTCGCAAGTGAACCCTGAGCCTGATAGCGCCGAAGGCGCCGATCTTCATCTGCGCCTCACCCGATTGATCGGGCTCAGGCTTTGCCATGATTTGGGCGGCTTGGCGGGCACCATCGGCAATGCGCTGGAAATGCTGAATGATGCCGGCGCGGAAGCGGCGGATCTGGCGGGAGAGGCCGCGGATATGCTGCGCCGGCGCCTGCTGCTGTGGCGTTCCGTCCTGGGCAGTGGTGAAGCGCGCACCTTGGGCGCCGTGCTTGGCCTGCTGAAGGGCCAGATTGCCGGCGGGCGGGCGCATCTTGAAATCGGCGATTTGCCGGAAGAAACCCCGCTTTCCGAAACCATGGTGCCCCTATTGCTGAGCGGTCTTTTGGTGGCCGGTGAGGCCTTGCCGCGTGGCGGCGTGGTGCGGCTTTCGGGCGATTTGCAGCGCGAGATCATGGTTCTGCCCATCGGTGCTGCTGCGGCCTGGAGCCCTGTTGTGGTCCGCCATGTTGCCGGCGCCGCGCTGCCGGCCGAGATTTCCAGCCGCGACTCGCTCGCGCTTTGGCTTTGCGTCAGCGCGGGTGCCGCTGGCGTTTCACTGAACCTTGCCCTGCCGCCTGGTCAGGCCGCAGCCGCCTTGATCATGACATTGCCAGCCTGAATCGCCCCTGGGCTTTACGCTTTATTCGCAAGCGCTCCGTCATAATCCCCGGACACGACAATCCCCGGGGATGGTTATGGACGATTTGCTCGCTGATTTTCTCACCGAAACCCATGAAGGCCTTAGCGCGGTAGATGAGGCGCTGCTGCGACTGGAACGCGCGCCGGATGATGCGCCGACACTCGCTGAGATTTTCCGGCAGGTGCATACCATCAAGGGAACTTGCGGCTTTCTTGGCCTGACGCGGTTGGAGAAAGTGGCGCATTCGGCGGAAACCATTCTGGGGCTTTACCGCGATGGCAGCCTGAAGGTCACACCCCAGGGCATTACGCTGATTTTCGCCGCGGTGGATGCCATTCGGCATATCGTGCTGGAACTGGAACAGCATGGTCAGGAACCGGAAGGCGATGACAGCGCCGTCATCGCGGCCCTGGATGCGACAGCGCGCGGCGAATCCGCCATGCCGGCCCCAAGGCCGGAAGTGAAGGCTGAAGCATCGGTTGAAGCCGCGCCGATCGCCGCGCCCCCGCCACGCGCCCCCGAAGCGCCGGCCGAAGCCGTGCAGGCCGAATCGGCCACGGCGCAGCAGACGATTCGCGTTTCGGTCGAGGTGCTGGAAGATCTGATGACGCTCGTCAGTGAATTGGTGCTGACGCGCAATCAGCTCATGCAATTGGCGCGCGTTTCATCCGATAGCCAGATTTCGGTGCCCCTGCAGCGGCTTTCGCACATCACTTCCGAATTGCAGGAAGGCGTGATGAAGACGCGCATGCAGCCTATCGGCAATGCCTGGGCGAAGCTGCCGCGCCTGGTGCGCGATCTGGCCAATGAGTTGGACAAGAAAATTGATCTTGAGATGCGCGGGGCGGAGACCGAATTGGACCGCCAGGTGCTGGAACTGATCAAGGATCCGCTGACGCATATGGTGCGCAATAGCGGCGATCATGGCTTGGAAAAACCCGCTGATCGTCGCGCGGCGGGCAAGCCCGAAACGGGGCGCATTCTGCTGAATGCCTATCATCAGGGTGGGCATATCATCATTGAAATCGGCGATGATGGTCGCGGCCTGCCGGTTGAGAAGATTCGCGCCAAGGTGCTGGCCCAGGGCCTCGCGACCGAAGCCGAATTGGCGCAGATGAACGAACATGACGTGCTGCGCTTCATCTTCCGCCCGGGCTTTTCGACAGCGCAGCAAATCACCTCTGTCTCCGGCCGCGGGGTTGGGATGGATGTGGTGAAGACGAATATCGAACGCATCGGCGGCACCATCGAATTGCGGTCAAAGGAAGGGCGCGGCACCACCTTCACCATCAAGATCCCACTGACGCTGGCCATTGTCTCAGCGCTCATTGTGCAGGCAGGCGGTGAACGCTTCGCCATTCCGCAAATCGGCGTGGTGGAGCTGGTGCGTGTGGGTGATGAACATGAAGGCAGCACGCGCATTGAAATGATCAAGGATGCGCCGGTGCTGCGCCTGCGTGATCGCTTGCTGCCTTTGGTGTCGCTGTCTTCCCTGTTGCGGCTGCGTGATGCGCCGGTGGGTGATCTCAAGGGTTATGTGGTTGTGATGCAGGTCGGCGCCAATGTCTTTGGCATTGTGGTGGACCGCGTGTTTGATACGGAAGAAATCGTGGTGAAGCCGGTGGCGCCCATCCTGCGCCACATCACCATGTTCAGCGGCAATACCATTCTGGGCGATGGCAGCGTCATCATGATCTTGGATCCGAATGGCGTGGCGCGCGGCGCGGGCATTACCGCCGAAGGGCGTGCTGAGGATCAGCAGACCGTCACTGCCACTGGCGGCATCCGTTCGGATTCCAGCACATCGCTGCTGCTGTTCCGCGCCGGGGATCAGACGCCGAAGGCCGTGCCGCTTGGCCTGGTTGCGCGGCTTGAGGATATTCCGGTTGAACGCATCGAAATGTCGGGCGGCACACCCGTGGTGCAGTATCGCGGCCAATTGATGCCGATGGTGCCGATTGCCGGGCATTGGGAAGCGCCCGAATCCGGCCGTCAGGCGGTGCTGGTCTTCACCGAAGGTCAGCGCAGCATGGGGCTGATGGTGGATGAAATCCTTGATGTGGTCGAAGAACCATTGATCATCCAGCCTGGTTCGGATCGGCTTGGCTATCTGGGCAGCGCGGTGATTGCCGGGCGTGTCACGGATGTAATTGACACGGTCTATTGGCTTTCCCATGCGGGGGGCGATTGGTTCCGCGGTGATCGGAAATCATCTTCTTCCGCGCAAAAGCCGCGCCTTTTGCTGATTGATGACAGCCCCTTCTTCCGCCATCTGGTGGTGCCAGCACTTTCCGCTGCCGGCTTTGATGTGACCGCGGTGGAAAGCCCGGCAGAAGCGCTGCGCCTGCGTGACGCGGGTGTGGAATTCGAAGCGCTGATTTCTGATATCGAAATGCCGGAAATGGATGGGCTGAGTTTTGCGCGCAATGTCCGCGCATCGGGGGCCTGGATGCGCTTGCCGCTGGTGGCGCTTTCTTCGCGCGCGGAACCTGAAGATGTCTCGCGCGGGCGGGAAGCGGGCTTTACCGATTACGTCGCGAAATATGATCGGGATGCGCTGCTGTCTTCATTGCGCGAATGCCTGAGCTCACCGATTGCCGCCTGAGGAGGGGAAATTGCAAAGCATCAGCGAAACCCAGCGTTCCAGCCCTGCCATTGCCGCGCTTGCCCTGGCGGAACGGGAAGATGACGTCTTTCTGACCCTGACGGTCGCCGGGCAGACCTGCAGCATTCCGGTGCTGCTGGTGCGCGATGTATTGGGGCCGCAGGCCATCACACCCATTCCGCTGGCGCCGCCGGAAGTTGCGGGCGGGCTCAATTTGCGCGGGCGCATCGTGACAGCGATTGATTTGCGCAAGCGCCTTGGCTTGCCCACCGCTGACAATGCCGTCAAGGCCATGAGCGTGGTGGTCGAACAGGGTGGTGAATTATACAGCCTGATCGTTGACCAGGTTGGTGAGGTTATTCCCCTGCCATCCGCTGGCATCTGCCCCAATCCGCCAACGCTTGATGCGCTGTGGCGTGATGTATCCATCAGTGTTTATCGCGAAGAAGACCGGCTGATTGTCATGCTTGATGTCGAACGTCTTCTCAATATCGGATGATTGAAACCATGCAGAATCGCTCTTGCCTGATTGTGGACGATAGCCCAGTGGTCAGGCGCGCCGCACGGCGTATTGTGGAAGGCTTCGGCTTCACCGTGCGTGAAGCCAAGGATGGCGCCGAGGCGCTGGTTTCCTGCCGGACTGCCATGCCGGAAGCCGTATTGCTGGATTGGAACATGCCGGTCATGGATGGGCTGGAATTCCTCAAGCATTGTCGCGCGGAACATGGGCCATCCCAGCCGATTGTGGTGCTGTGCACCACGGAAGCGGGCATTGACCGCATTGTTGAAGCGCTCGCCGCCGGCGCGCAGGAATACATCATGAAGCCCTTCGATGCCGGCATCCTGCACGATAAATTCGTCCAGGCCGGCCTGCTTTCGGATGCGGCGTGAGTTTTCCGGCACCCGCCACCACGACGGAACCAGTGCGTGTGATGCTGTGCGACGACAGCGCCGTACAGCGCGGCATCATGGCGCGCATTCTGGAAACCGATCCCGGCATCAAGATTGTCCATCGCGCCGGTGATGGTCAGGCCGCGCTGTCCGCGCTGGCAGTGACGAAGCCGCAAGTGGTGCTCCTGGATCTGGAAATGCCAGTGATGGATGGCATGACAGCGATACCGCTGATCCTGAAGCAGGCACCTGGCACCGCGATTATCGTCGCGAGTGCATTGACACAGCGCGGTGCTGCGGCGGCGATGGCGGCCTTGCGCGCGGGGGCGGTGGATTACGTGCCAAAGCCGCAAGGGTCGTTGGGGGGCGCGGCAAGTCCCGTATTCCGGGATGAATTGATTGCCAAGGTGCAAGGCTGGGCGCGCATGCGGCGCAATCCGGCGCAAAGGCTGCGCCCGCCGCCACCCGCACCGATCAGCGCGCGGCCGATCTCACGCCCCATCGGCAAGCCCATGCTGCCGCCGCGCTTGCTTGCGGTGGGCAGTTCCACCGGCGGGCCACAAGCCTTGGCGGCCTTCTTCAAGCATCTCCGCCCGCTGCCGATTCCTGTCGCGATTGTGCAGCATATGCCGGCGGGCTTCACCACCATGCTCGCCGATCATTTGGACAAGCTTGGCATCATGCCCTGTGCCGAAGCCAAGAATGGCGAAGTGATGCAGCCTGGACGCATTTATCTTGCCCCTGGCGATCATCATCTGATCGTTGAAGGCGGCGCGGGCGATACGCTCATCGCGCGGCTCGATACCGGGCCGCCGGTGAATTACTGCCGGCCTGCGGTGGACCCCATGGTGCAAAGTGCTGCGCGCATTTGTTCCGGTCGCGTATTGGTCGTGATCCTCACTGGCATGGGGCAGGATGGGCTGGAAGGCTGTCGCGGCCTGGTCGCCAAGGGTGGCGCGGTTTTCGCGCAGGATGAAGCAAGCTCTGTGGTCTGGGGCATGCCGGGGGCGGTTTCACGCGCCGGCATCGCCAGCCTCCAATCACCGCCGGAAGTTCTGGCGGAACGGGTTCTCGAAATCTTCAAATTGCCAGGTACAAAACAATGACCCCTGAATCCTTTCAATTCCTGACAGGCCTTGTGAAGGCACGCTCTGGCATCGTGCTGAATACGGACAAGGCCTATATGCTGGATACGCGGCTTGCGCCCATCCTGAAGCGCGAAAGGCTGGTGTCCCTGGATGCGCTTGCGGGCCGGCTGCGCAATGCGCCTTCCCTGCCGCTCGCGACCGAGGTTGTGGAAGCGCTCACCACCAATGAAAGCTCCTTCTTTCGTGATGGCCGGCCCTTTGAGCATTTGCGCCAAGTGCTGCCCAAGCTGGCAGTTTCCCGCCCCGCGGGGCAGGCTTTGCGCGTTTGGTCAGCGGCGGCTTCCACGGGGCAGGAAGCCTATTCGGTGGCGATGATCGTCAATGAATTGGGGCCGGCATTGGGTGGGCGGCGTGTCGAAATCCTGGGCACGGATTTGTCGCGCGATGTGCTGGCGCGCGCACAGGAAGGGGTGTTTTCGCAATTCGAAGTGCAGCGCGGCCTGCCGGTGCAATTGCTGGTGAAGTATTTCAAGCCGGATGCAGGAAAGTGGCGCATTTCCGATGGGCTGCGCAGCATGGTGCGCTGGCAATGCTTCAACCTGCTGGAAAGCCCCGCCATCCTGGGGCGGTTTGACATCATCTTCTGCCGCAATGTGCTGATCTATTTCGATGCGGCGACCAAGACCCAGGTGCTCGCCAACATCGCCAATCAATTGCAGCCGGATGGTTATGTCTATCTGGGTGGTGCGGAAACTGTGCTCGGCCTCACCACGCGGTTGGTGCCTAGCACGGGTGAGCGCGGTGCTTATGAATTGATGCGCTCGGCGGCGAAAGCCAGTTAGGAGCATTTTCAAGCCAAGTGTCTTCACTTGGCGACTCGGAAAATGCGACCAGATCAAGCATTTTCAAGCCAAGTGTCTTCACTTGGCGACTCGGAAAATGCGACCAGATCAAGCATTTT
>JADCES010000014.1 GCA_020250005.1 Roseomonas sp. | reverse complement strand
TCACCACCTATCAGACCTCGCCTTCCGGCGCGGAGGACATCAGCTATTTGGATATCGAGACGGTGAAGACCCTGTCTTATATCCGCTACGATCTGCGCACCATGATCGCGCTGCGCTTCCCGCGCCACAAACTGGCGAATGACGGCACGGCCTTTGCCCGCGGGCAGAATGTGGTGACGCCGGGGACGCTGCGCGCGGAGATCGTCGCGCGCTTCAAGCAATGGGAAGAAGCGGGCCTGGTGGAAGGCGTGGATCAATTCAAGCGGGACATCATCGTCGTGCGCAGCCAGAGCGACCCGAACCGCGTGGATGCCTTGCTGCCGCCCGACCTGGTGAACCAATTCCGCGTGCTTGCCGCGCAAATCGAATTCCTGCTGTAATTTGAGGAGAAAGGCAGATGCCGCAATTCCTTGGCCGCGCGACCATTCGCGTCAATGGGCAGGTGATCGAAAGCGCCAAAGGTGCTTCGCTGGATGTGGGTGGCACCAAGCGCAACGCCGTCACCGTGGGCCGCGTGGTTGGCTGGGCAGAAGAGACCATGCCCGCCATGTGCGAATGCGAAACCAGCCTGCGCAGCGGCATGTCGTTGGAGACCTTCCGCAACATGGCCGGCGTGACGCTGATTTTCGAGTGCGACACCGGCCAGCGCTATGTGATCAACGACGCCTTCCTGACGGATACGCCGACGATGAAGGATGGCGAAGGCGGGAACATCACCCTGAAATTCGCCGGGCCTGCGGCGGAGGAAGTGCTGTGATGCGCGCCACCATCAAGATTACGCTCAAGGAACCGATTGTGCTGCGCAGCGCTCAAACCGGCGAGGAAGTGCATCGCATTTCGGAGATTGACTTCCGCGAACCGCGGGCGGGCGATATGGCGGCGGCGATGGATGCGGGCGGTGCGGGTGGCACGGGCAGCATGATCCTGGCGCTGACCGCGAGCTGTTCCGGCCTGACGCGGGCGCAGGTGGATAATCTTTCGATTGATGATTTCTTCGCGATCTCCGAGGTCGCGACCAGTTTTTTGCAGCGTGGCCAGGAGACTGGCCAGAATGCTGCGAAATTGTCTGGGGCACCTTCGGGCTCGCTGCCGGATGGCAGCGCTGGAGTGCCGCCGAGCTTCGGTTCCTGACGCAACGCGCGGTGGAATGGAACCGCCGCATGGCCGCGAGGTAGTCATATAAATGTCGGGTTCCCTCCGACTATCCATCTTGATCGAAGCGATTGACCGCGCATCGCAGCCCTTGGCGGCGTTGCAGGCGCGGCTTGGTGGCATTGCGGCAGGCATGCTGGCGGTGGGGCAGGCGGCGCAGCGGTTATCCAATGTGAGTGGCGCCAGTGTGCTGGCCGGTGCGCTGGGCAATGTGGCCGGGCGCGCGCGGGATGCGGCGGGGGCGGTGGCGGGGCTGAGTGCCAAGCTGGCGATCGGCGCGGCGGGTGGCGCGTATCTGTTTAATCAGCAATTCGTGCGCGGCGCGGCGGATTTTCAGAATTATCAGGTGACGCTGGAAACCGTGATGGGTAGCGCGGAAGCGGCCCAGGAACGGCTTCAACAATTGACCGAGTTTGCCAATCAAACCCCTTTCAATGTGGGTGAGGTCGTGAGAGCGGGCGTTTCACTACAGACGCTTGGTATTCGTGGCGAAGCTGCCGAGATGTCGCTGAAGGCGGCGGGCGACGCGGCTTCGGTTTTTGGCGGCGGCTTGGATCAGGCCATCAATGCCATGAATGCCGTGCTACGCGGCGAGAATGATCCCATCGAACGCTATGGCATCCAGGCGCGCACCGAAGGCCGTGCGGTGATGCTTAGCTGGATCGAGAATGGCCGCCAGATGCGCGCATCTGCTGACAAAAACAGCCGTTCAGAGGTTGCGCGGATTACCGCGATGGCCATGGCTGGCGTGGCACCCGATGGCATGCGCCGCCGCGCGCAGACCTGGGATGGCATGCTTTCCAACTTGGCGGATGCCTGGTCCAACTTCACGCGCGCCGTCGCTACGTCAGGACCATTCCAATTTCTTCAGGACCAATTGAGAGACGTCTTGGCCTGGATTGAGAGGATGAAGACCGAAGGGCGCCTGGACCAATGGGCGCGGGATATTGGCGCAGGCATCACGCGCGCCTTTGAAGCCATTCGCCAATTCGTGGTCGGCACAGAAGAAACGCCGGGGGTCATTGATCGGCTTTCGAATGTCTTTGAGCGTGTTTCGCGGGTTCTGGCGCCGGTGGTGGATCGCTTCGGCGGTCTTGAAACCTTCCTTGCTGGCGTGGCGCTGGTGCTCGGAGGCAGCGTATTGGCAAACCTGGCTTCCCTTGCTGCGGCGATGACAACCCTTTCGGTGGCGTTGCTGCTGACCCCGGCTGGCTGGTTCATCGCGGCAACGGCGTTCTTCGCTGGGCTGGGTGTCGCGCTGTATCAGAACTGGGACAAGGTTGAGGCGCTTTGGTCCAGGCTCGGCGACGCCTTCCGTAACTTCCTCAATTCCGAACAGATGCAGGAAGCACAGCGCATCTTTGGTGGCTTGGCTGATTTCATCATCGAGGCCTGGAATGGCGTAGGCCAAGTTTTCACCAATATCGGCGGCACCATTCAAAAGGTGTTTGCCGATGTCCTGGGCTACTTCCAGCCCGTGCGGGATGCGCTGAGTTGGGTGACGGACCGCCTGGGTTTCAGCGGTGGCGGCAGCGCCCCCGCCGCGCCCACGCCGCGCGATGCGGGCCGGGGCAATGGTTTGCGGCGCCAATCCATCTATGGCGACAATGCCCTGCCGGATGGCGCGGGCGGCGGCGTGATGCCCCCGGCCAATGACGTGCGGGTGCAAGCGGGCCTTGATGTGCAAATCCGCGCGCCGGAAGGCTTCGGTGTTTCCGTCACGCAGCGCGGCGCGGATGATGGCATGGCGCTGAATGTGCGGCGCGGGATGCTGGCCACACCATGAGCGAGGCACTGACCAGCATCGCCGGCCTTGCCTCTGCCCTGCCCTGGGTGGGTGCCAATCTGCGCCCCGGCGCTTTGCGCGGCCTGCTGTTCTACGTCCAGTCTTCGGAAGAAAATGCCACCCGTCGCTGGGTGACGCATGAATTCCCGGGCCGGGATGAACCCTGGCATGAAGACCTTGGCGCGAAGACGCGCAGCTTCACCATCGAAGGCCTGTTGGTGGGGCCGGATGTGGTGCTGCAACGCCGCGCCTTTGCCCGCGCCGCGGCAGACCCTGAACCCGCGACGCTGCTGCACCCCTGGCTCGGGGCGATGCGCGTTGTGGTGCTGGATTGCCGCATCACGGATGATGTGAACCAGGCGCGCGTGGCGCGGGTTTCGCTGCGCGTCGAAAAGGCCGGGACCAAGCCCGCGCCGGTGCTGGGCCTTGATAGCCTGGGCGGCGTGCTGGATGGGGCGGACCGGCTGCTGACCGCCGCGCAATCCGCCTATGCCGAATATCGCTTCATGCGCGCGGCGGCGGATTTCATCATCCAAAGCTTCAAGGCCAGCGTGATGGGCATTGCGGGCGCCATTGAAGGCGCGCTTTCCAATGCGGGCCAGGTGGGCGGTGCGGCGGGCAGTGTTTCGGCGCTCGCTTCCATGAATGATGCGGCGATTGTGTCTGACACCGCCGTGCCACTGGCGCTGGCCAGCGCGGCGCGGGATGTCTCCGCCCTGGCGGGTGGCCGCGCGGCACTGACGCGGGGCGCGGATGCTGCGCCGCAGGGCGCCTTTGCCGCGCTGGATGCACTGAATGCCCAGGAATTGGTCAAGGCGCCGATCGGCGGCGCCACCACGCCCGCGCGCCAGCAATTGGCGGCGGCGAATGAAGGCCTGGCCGTGCTGGCGGCGGCGATATTCGCCGGCGAATTCGCGCGCGCCGCAGCTGCTGTGCAATGGGCATCGCGCGATGAAGCCATGGCCGCGCGGGACAAGGTTTCCGATGCGCTGGCGGCGGCGGCAGACCGCGTGGCGGCGGCAGGCTGGGATGCGGTGTGGCAGCGCCTGGTGGCACTGCGCGCAGCCAGTGCGGCTGACCTGGCTGAGCGCGCCGCACCGCTGCCGCGCATCAAGCGGCTGGCACTGCCCAGCGTGATGCCCGCCACGCTGATCGCGTATCGGCTGGATGGGGATAGTCTTTCCGATGTCTTTGGCCGTGGTGCTGCGCTTTCCGCGCGCAACCGCGTGCGCCATCCGGGCTTCGTGCCTGCCGCTCAGCCGATTGAGGTGCTGGCATGAGCGCCGCGATTGCCGCCACCGTGGAATTGACCGTGGATGGCCTGACCTATCGCGGCTGGCGTTCCATGAAATGCAGCCTTGGCCTGGATGCTGCGGCGGCGGAGATCAGCATCGAGATGGCGGAACGCTGGGCCGGCGCGGAAGACGCCGCGCAGATCGCGCGCAGCATCCGGCCAGGTGCGGCATTCCTGCTGACGCTGGAAGGCGAAGCCGTGGTGGAAGGCTTCCTGGATGCGCTGGAAGTCGCCTATGACGCCACAAACCACACGCTGACCGTGCGTGGCCGCGAACGGACGGCGGATTTGGTGGATTGCGCGGCGACCGTGGATGGCCCTTATGAATGGGCGAATATCGGCCTGGAAGAAGCCGCGCGGCGCATCGCCGAACCCTATGGCATCGAAGTGCGCGCGGAAGCTGACCTTGGCAAAGCCTTCCCGCGCTTTTCGATCCAGCCCGGCGAAGCGGCGTGGGAGGCCATTGCGCGGGCCGCACGCGAACGCGCGGTGATCGCGACCGGCGATGGGCTTGGCACGCTGATCCTGACGCGCGCGGGCGAAGGTGGTGAAGCGGCTGGCGCGCTGCGCTTGGGTGGCAAGGATGGGAATATCCTGCGCGCCAATGGCAGCTTTGACGTGGCGGAACGGCATGATGTGGTGGTGGTGCGCGGCCAGGCGCAGGGCGAGACTGAAGCGAGCCAGGGCGAAGCGCGCGCCGAAGATGAAGACATTATCCGCCACCGCCCGAAGGTGATTTTGGCGGAAGCGCAGGGTGAGGGTGTCACCTTCCAGGACCGCGCGACGCATGAAGTGCGCGTGGCGGCAGGAAAGTCTCGGCGCGTGCGCTATACCGTGCCGGGCTGGCGTGGTTCTTCGGGCAATCTGTGGCTGCCCAATACCAAGGTGTGGGTGGAAGACGCCTTCCTGGAATTGAAGCGCGAATTGCTGATCTCAAACGTGACGTTCAGCCTGACGGAACAAGGCACCGTCACGGAATTGCAAGTCGCGCCCGTGGATGCCTATGCCCTGCTGCCTGAACCCGGCAAGGGCGGCGGCGGCGAAAGCGGGCCTTTCGAGACCAAGATCGAAACCCGCGAGAATGATCGTGACGCCTGGAAGCGGGTGGCCGAATGACGCTGGATGAAATGAAGCGCTTCATCGCCCCCCTGCAACGCCGCGTGATGCTGGCGATTGGGCGCGGCACGCTTGGGCCGGTGGATGATGCTGATGGCTTGCAGCGCAGCCAGGTGAAGCTGCTGGCCGGCGAAGTGCGCGACAATGTTGAACGCCTGCAGCAATACGGCATTTCCGCCGTGCCGCTGGCAGGCGCGGATGTGGTGGTGGTGTGCGTCGGCGGTAATCGCGACCACCCGGTGATCATTGGCGTGGATGACAGGCGCCACCGCCCAACTGGGCTGCAACCCGGCGATGTCTGCATCTATTCGTATCAGACGGGCCATCGCATTTTGCTGAAGGCGGACCGCAAGATTGAAATTGAGGGTGATGAAATCACCATCAAGGCAGACACTAAGATCACTTTGGAAGCGCCTTTGGTGGAAGTGACCGGCGCCCTGGATGTGATGGGCGATATCCGCGACAACGCGGCTTCCGGTGGCATGTCCATGAATGGCATGCGGGCCGATTATAACGGACACGTGCATGGCGGGAGCCCGGGGCCCAGCCCGGCGATGGCGCCATGATCGCGCTGGAATGGAATACCGCAGCGGGTGCGGCGGATTTGGCGCTGGCCAGCACCGGCGCGCTGGCGAAGGATGACGCGCTGCAAACCGCCGTGGTGCTCTCGCTTTTCACCGATGCGCGCGCGCGGCCTGATGATGGTGCTGAGGGTGATCGGCGCGGCTGGCTGGGCGATGCCTTTGCGCCGGAAGATCGCTACGGGTCGCGGCTATGGCTGCTGAAGCGCGAAAAGCACACGGAAGAAACCCGCCGCCGCGCGGAAGACTACGCCAATGAAGCGCTGGCCTGGTTGGTGGATGCGGCGCTGGCCACCGATGTTTCGGTGACCGCGGAATGGGTGGCGCGCGGCGTGCTGGGCCTTGCGGTGCGGATCGCCACACCAAGCGGCATTGAGACCAGCCAATTTACCATGAGGCTTTGATCATGCCCTTTGCCCGCCCTTCGCCCGCTGAAATTCGTGATCGCATGGGCGCCGAAATTGCGGTGGCGCTGCCCGGTGCGGATGCGCGGCTGCGGCGCAGCATGGAACAAGTGCTGGTGCGCGCCTTCGCCATCGCATCCCACGAATTGCACAGCCATATCGAATGGGCGGCGCTGCAAATCCTGCCCGATACGGCGGAAGATGAAGTGCTGGCGCGCCACGCGGCCATTTGGGGCATCACGCGCATAGCCGCCACGGCGGCATTGGGCAGCGTTACCTTCACTGGCACGCCGGGTGCGGTGGTGCCGGCGAATACCGAACTGCGGCGCAATGATGATGCGCGGTTTCTGGTGGTGGCGGATGTGACGATTGGCGGTGGCGGCAGCGGCACGGGCAATGTGGCCGCGCGGGTGGCGGGCGCGGCTGGCAATAGCCAGGCCGGGATCAGCCTGGCGCTGGTGGCGCCGGTGGCGGGCATTGCGCCCAGCGCGACCGTGGCGGCGGGTGGCCTTGCTGCTGGCGCGAATGCGGAAAGCGATGCAGGCCTGCGCGCGCGGCTGTTGCAGCGCATTCAATCGCCGCCCGCAGGCGGCGCCAGCAATGACTACGTGACCTGGGCGCTGGCCGTGGCCGGGGTGGAGCGCGTTTGGGTGTATCCTTCCTGGCTGGGCGCCGGCACGGTTGGCGTGGCCTTTGTCACCACCGGTGGCGCCATTCCTGCCGCGCCCTTGGTGGCGGCGGTGCAAGCTGCGCTGAACCTGCGCCGGCCTGTGACCGCTGTGGTGACGGCCTTCGCGCCTGCCACCCAGGCTGTGGCGCTGACGATTGACCTGGCGGTGGATAGTGCTGCCATTCGCGCGGCAGTGCTGGCGGAGCTTGCGGACTTTTTTGTGCGGGAAGCGGAACCAGGCGGCACCATCCGCGTATCGCGCATCTCGGCCGCCATCAGCGGCGCGCTGGGCGAAGTGGCGCATCTGCTGGTGGCACCTGCCGCCGATATCGCCCTGCCTGCGGGCACCATCGCCACGCTTGGCACCGTGACCTGGGCCTGACGCATGGATAGCAGCGCCTATCTTTCCCAACTTCTGGCCCTGCTGCCGCCAGGTGATGCGCTGGCGCGGGAGCCTGGGTCAAAGCTGGAACGGCTGCTTTCCGTGCCGGCAGCGGAATTGGCGCGCGTGGATGGCCGGGTGGAAGCGCTGCTGGCGGAAAGCGACCCGGCGCGCACGGCGGAAATGCTGGCCGATTGGGAACGTGCGCTGGGCCTGCCGGATGAATGCTACCCGAATGAGAGCTTCAGCCGAGCATCGCGTGCCTGGTACTTCGATGGCGCGGGCGTGCTGCGCGAAGCGGCGGTGGATGAACCGCGCTATCTGTTTGATGCGAATGGGCAGCGCACGGAAGCGGTGTTGGTGGAAGGGGCGGCGACGAATTTTATCAGCAACCCCGCTTGTGTCGGCGCGGTTCCGGGAACGCCTGGCACGGTGCCTTTGGGCTGGTCGCTGAACAACAACGGCCAAGGTCTGAACTGGAGTATCACTGGCGTCGGCACGGAAAGTGGTATTCCGTATATGGATGTCCGGTTCAGTGGCACCAGCAGCGGCACGAACCCGTCAGGCATAACGCCGCAGTTGTTCGCGGCGCCAGCAGCGGTTGGTGAAGAATGGACCGCATCTTTTTACATCAGGCGCATCGCCGGTTCGCTGACAGGCATTAACCTGCCGGGTCTTTTCCTGCGCGAATTCACCACCGGCGCAGCGTTTCTCTCGCAGTTTTTTTTGAATGTTGCTTCTGATGTCGGGACATTCTTGGCCAGCCGCCGCATTTTGACGGCAACCGTGGCTAATGCATCAACGGGCTTGGTGGATCTGTCTCTTCAACTTTTCCCGCTTGCTGGCGCGACCGTGGATGTGACCTTGCGGGTTGGTTTGCCTCAGTTGGAAAAGGGGTCGGTGACAAGCCTTATCCTGCCATCCGCGCCCGCCACTATCGGCCCCACCACCCGCGCCGCCGATATCCGCTTCATCGCCACCACGCAGGAACGCCGCGCGCGGGTGCTGGCGCGGCTGATTGAACGGTTTGAACCGACGCCTGCGGCCATCATCGGCTTGGCGGCGCGCCTTGGCGATACCGTCACGCTGACGGAATTCACCCCGCATGATTGCGAAGACGCCTGCGAAGCGCCGCTGTTGGATGAGCCTTGGGCGCATGCCTTCCAGGTGGCGGGTGGCGCGCAGTTGGTGGTGGAATTCACCTGCGAAGATGGCTGCGAAACGCCGCTCAGCCAATGGCGCACCGGTGCTTATGAATGCGCGATCCGCCGCTTTGCCCCGGCGCATACCGTGCCGATCTTCACCTATGCGTAAAGGAAAAAAACCATGCAGCGCGTAACTCGATCCTCAGCGGTCGCCACCATGCCGGCGCCGCCGGTTTCCCCCAGCGCCCCGGGGTTTTTTGCCGGGGGCAATCCGGGCGGCGGGACGCCCGCGACCACGCCGGGCTTTGAGTGGTTCAATGGCGTCCAGGAAGAATTGATTGGCCTGATCCTGCGCGGTGGCATCACCGCTTCCAATGCTGATTTGGCGCAGGTGCGGAAATCGCTGGATCGGCTGTTTGGTGGTGGCCTCGGCAGTTTTTCGGCCAACACCACGCTGAGCGTGGATGATGCCGGCCTGGTGCTGGTGAATGCATCGGGCGGCGCGCGGACCATCACGCTGCCTGCGGCGAATGCGCTCGGCGGAAGGCCAATCCGCTACCAGATTGAAAAGACCGACAGCACCGCGAATGCCGTCACGGTGCAGCGCGCGGGGACGGATACGATTGAAGGCGCGGCTTCTGTGGTGCTGTCCGGCCAATGGGCCAGCGTGACGCTGGTATCGGATGGCGTGGGCGCCTGGGTGCTGCTGCGGCCAGATATGCCCGCGGCGACCAGCGCTGTGGCCGGCATTAGCCGCTTTGCATCAGCCGCTGAAACCGATGCCGGGTCGCTCGCCAATGTGGCGGTGACGCCGGCGGCGCTGGGCATCAGCGCGCGATTGCTGTCGGCCAACGGGTATCTGCGGCTGCCGGGTGGGCTGATCATTCAATGGGGCACGGTGACACTGAGTGGGCTGACCCCGGTCACGGTGACGTTTCCAATTGCCTTCCCCACAGCATTTCGCACCGCTTTCGCGAACTATGAAAACATCCCGGCTTCAACGCCTGTTGGCATCACCAGCAAAACCGCGTCGTCCATGGTGCTACAGCAGGGGGCCATCGGCGGTACGCCAAGCGCGACCATATCCGTGCCGTGGTTCGCGCTTGGTCACTAAGAAAGGAAGACAGACATGACATTTTTCGCTGATCTTGACGATGATGGCCGCGTGCGGGGCTTCTACACGCCGGACATCCATGGCGATGCCATCCCCGAAGGTGCGATTGAAATCAGTGAGGCGGTTTATGCCGCGTGGCTGGTAGATACGGCGCGGCAGCGCTGGAATGGTGAAGCGCTGGAAGCCTGCGACCCACCGCCGCCGCCACCACCCCTGCCCGCGCGTGATGTCAGCTTCTGGCAATTCATGATGGCCGCGTGGAAGCTGAATTTCATCACGCATGCGGAAGCCCTGACCGCCGTGCGCCAGCGCATCATGCCGCCTGCCTTTGCGCAGGCCATCGCGGGCCTACCGGCTGAGGCCAAGCTGGCAGCGGAACTGAAATTCGCCGGCATCACGCGCATGCTGCGGTCAGATCCGATGTTTGCCCTGGTGGTGGCGGCGGATATCGCCACCGATGAACAGATTGACGGCGTCTTTGCCGTCGCTGCCACCATCGCCTGAGGAAAGGGATCAGCCATGCCTGCCTTCAATAAATTCCACAGCTTCGTGGCCGCGCGGAATAACGGGGTGCATAACTTGGGCAGCCACACGCTCAAGGTGATGTTCACCAATGTGGCGCCGGTCGTGTCCAACACCGTGCGCGCGAATTTGACCGAAATCGCGGCGGGTGGCGGCTACCCAGCCGGTGGCTTGCCGGTGGTGGTGACGGCTTCCGGGCAAATCGGTGGCGTCTATAAGTTGGAAGTGGATGACATTGTGCTGACGCCCACGGGGCCGATCGGCCCGTTCCGCTACGTGGTGCTGTATAACGACACGCCGACTTCCCCGGCTGATCCGCTGATCGGCTGGTGGGATTACGGGTCTTCCATCACGCCTGGCGTGGGTGAGCCCTTCACGATTGATTTCAGCGCCGTGAATGGCGCGCTGCAGGATAGCTGAAATGGATGCCCTTATCGCCAAGCTGCGCCTGGTGCTGGCCGAATTGGCGCGGCCCGGCGCGCAGCGCGACAATTGGTTCGCCTGGGCCGCAGGGCAGATGGCGCATGCCATGATTGGCGCGGTGCTTGCTGGCGCGATGCTGTTCTTGCTGCCGGCCATCTGGGCCTTCCTGGCCGCCGCGCTGGGCTATGCGGCTACGAAGGAAGTGCCGGATTACCTGCGCGCGCCGGGCTGGGCGGGCGCGCGGGATAGCGTGCAGGACAGTCTTTTCGTCGCGGCAGGCGCGGCTTTGGCGGTGGCGATTGGTGGCGACCACGAACGGCTGTTCATCGTGGCGGTATTGGCGGCGGTGATTGGGCTGGGGCTTGGGGTTTGGGCGCGGATCGCGCCGGGGGTGGGGAAATGACGCAGCGGAATCGGATCGCGGTGAAGGATGTGCAGGAAATCCTGATGTCCACCGGCGAATGGGCCAGGATTGTGATGGTGGCGGATAATGCGGCGGCGCCGGACGATCTGCGCGGCCTTTGCATCAACGTGCGGGATACGGTGCGGCAGGCCACGCTGATCCGCATGGATGATCCGCAGATCGCCGCGCGGATGGAAGCCGCACTGGCGATGCTGGTGGGGGCTGGTCTTATTTCGCCAGAAACCAGCGCGGCGGTGCTGGCCTTGGCCGATGCGCCCGCGGGTGGTGGCGATGCGCTGACCGTGCGGCTGGTGAAGGGCCATGTGATACCGCGCACGGGCCTGGTGGTGCTGAACACCGGCGATTATAGGCTGGATGCGCTGGTGGACTGCGCGCGGGCGGATGCGCCTGATGTCAGCTATGGCGCGTTCCTGGCGTCCGTGATTGTGGAGGCCAGCGCATGAAAGCGGCAGTTGAGCAGGTTTTCAATGGCAGCCTCACGCAGCAGGCGATTGGCGCGGCTTATGACGCGACGCGGATCAATCGCGGGAAGCATACTGGCCAATTCAATCTTGGTCCGGGCCAGGTGGATAAATTCGTCGGCCCGGCGCCGCTGGGCGTGGCGAATTTCGGCGAAAGCAGCCTGGCTATTCCATCGCCCTTGGTGCATCCGGTGAAGATCACGGATGATCTGTTCTGGGTTTTCGGCTCAGATGGCGCAGGCGGGGCGGCCACGCGGCGTGTGCAACTTTGGACCTGGGTGCCATCCACCAACACCTATACATTTGTTGGCGCGATAACCCTCACATTTCCAACCGCGACGGCCCATACCGTCCGCGGCTTCCGCGCGATTTTGGAGAATTATTCGACCGGCACGGTAAGCGTGGCAGGCACGGCGGTGACCGGCGTCGGCACCGCGTTCACCGCCCAATGTGTGGGTTCGCGCATCGGGTTCGGGTCCACCGATCCGAACCAGATTACGCAGTGGTTCTCGATCAGCGCCATCGGCAGCGACACGTCCATCACGCTTGGCGCGGCGGCAGGCACCATCGCGGCGGGTACGCCCTTTGTCATTCAGGACCTGATGATTGTTCAGGCGACGACCAATGCCACGGCCACGAATGGCGGGCTTTTTGTCACGAAGGGGTTGCGGTTTGAAGATTTCCAGAACCCGGCGCTTTCCATTCCCGCCGCGACGACCGTGGACAAAATCAAGGCGACGTATTGGCTCCGCGATGCCGCCACGATCACCAATGACGTGATCGGCGGCTGTGCATTACAGGACCGCACATCCTGGACTGAGCAGTATGTTTTCTGCACGGAAGGCGCGGCTTCATCGCTACAGCTGTACCGGTACAATATTCGCGCGCCTTTAACGCCGGTGGCAGGCGCCTTCACCCTGACCGGTACGGATATTGTTATCACCGGCGCGCAGACGGTGACCGGCACGATTTCCCAGGCGAATAATGGCCGTGTTGGGACGCTACAGCATGGCCCAGGCTCGGGGGTGCCGAGCATCTATCTGTTTACGTCCACCCGCATCCTGCGCGTGCCGCTGGCGAATGTGGTGGCAGGCAGCACCAACTTTGTCGCGGACAGCATGGCGGAAGTTGTGCCGGGGGGTACGAATACGCAGATCGCCGGGGCCAGCTTCGTGGGTATGGATATCGCCGGATCGCTCGATAAGCTGGTCATCGCCGGGCCTTCGAACTCAGGCATTATCTATGTCACGGATTATTATACGGGTGGTCAGCAGATAGACCGGCGCGCGGGCGCGCTGACCCCCCACCTGCCATCCGCGCTGCGCGATACGGATTTGCCGATCTACGTCCATAACCCAGGGAACAATGTGCCGTTCCTGTGGGTGGAAGATGGCTGGCTGTTCTTCATCTACAGCCAATCCACCACGGCCAATGTCAACGCGCTGACGGCCTATCCCCTGGCCGCCGATGACGATTTTCAGGCTGATGTGCCGAACCGCGTCATCCTGCCGCAGATCAGCCTGGGCGCGGCGGCGGCGCGGTTTTATCGCGTGTTGGTCAATGCCGCGCAGAATATCGGCGATTGGGCGATGGGCGTGGCACCCGATGCGTATCGCGTGCAGGTGCGGACTTCTGGCATCGCGGATAACTCGGGCGCCTGGGTGCATGTGCCTGCCGATGGTGATCTATCAGGTGTGTCCAGCGCGGCCAGCATCCAATTCGGCCTGTTGTTCCGGACGGCGGGGGTGATCATGCTGCCCGCGCGCATCCTTTCGCTGGCGGTGCTTTATGAGACGGCGGATGCGCTGCCCAGCCAATATGATTGGAATTTCGGCGACAGCAGCGAGACAAACGGGACTTATGGCTGGGTGCAGCGCAGCCTGTTTGGCGCGGCGCTTGGGGTTCACACCATCAATATCTACCGCGCCGACACCAATGCGCTGGTGCTGACGCAGGCGAGCACGGGCACCAGCAATGGCAATTTCCAGGTCTGGAATGGATCGGCCTGGGTGGCGGGCCTTGGCAGTGATGTCATCGGCACCAAGCGGCGCTTTGTGCCGACAGGCAGCCTGCCTTCGGGTGTGGACCTGATCGCCGAAATCACGGTGGCCTAAAATGGCGTTGCGCGCAGGCGGCGGCTATCTGCGCCTGCGCCGCGCGCTGGGCGTGCCCGCCCCAGTGCAGGGCCTGCGCGCGCGTGGCGCGCGGCTATCCGGCGCGCGGCTGGCGGCGCCGATCACCGGCACGGTGCTGCAATTCGCGCGCGATGGCGCGCTGCGCCTGCAAATCGGCGCGAGCGCCGGCTTCGTGCTGGTGGCGGAGGCCGGAGTTTTCACGCTTGCGGGGCAGGATGCGGCGCTGCTGCTGGCGCGCCGGCTGGTGGCGGAGCCGGGGGTTTTCAGCCTTGCGGGGCAGGATGCGGCGCTGCTGCTGGCGCGGCGGCTGGTGGCGGAGCCCGGCGTTTTCGCGCTTGCCGGGCAGGATGTGGATTTACGGCTCGGCAGCGCGGGCTTCGTGCTGGTGGCGGAAGCTGGGGTTTTCAGCCTTGCCGGGCAGGATGCCGCGCTGCTGCTGGCGCGGCGGCTGGAAGCAGAGGCCGGGGCATTCGCGCTGGCCGGGCAGGATGTGGCGCTGCTGCTGGCGCGGCGGCTGCTGGCCGAAGCCGGGGTTTTTAGCCTTGCGGGGCAGGATGTGGATTTCGTGCTGCAGACATCGGATGTCGCGGCCTTTGCGCGCGCGCTGCATCGGCATGCGGCCTTGGCGCGGCAGGGGTCCGATAAGGCGGTGCTGGCGGTGCAGGTACTGGCCGCCGCGCCAAAGGGGCGGATTTCAACGAAAGGGTTGGGTAGGCCATGACCGGCATGCAGTATTGGCAGGGGCAGTCCGTGGAATTGAGGGTGATTTTCCTGGGCGTTGATGGGGCGCCGCTGGCCGCCGGCGGCGTGGCCTTCCGGGTGCAAAAGCCGGATAAGAGCCTGCTGAGCGTGACGGCGCAGGCGGACCCTGCGGTGGCCGATCAATGGGTTGGCTATGTGGTGGCGGACCAGGCCGGCGTTTGGACCGTGAAGGCAAGCTGCACCACGCCGCGCGCCGCGGTGGATCAAAGCAGCTTTACAGTGATGGCATCCCTGCCTGGCTAGGCGGGGGTCCTGGCCGCTGTCACGGCCTGGAACCGAGAGTGACGACCTCTCACGGGTGAAACCCGCCCCGCCCGCGCCGGGCCGGCAACGGGGGGCGTACGCGATAGAGGTTAACTGAATGTTAAGTGCTGAACTGACACCTGCCCGCCCCGCGGTCCCTGTGGCCGCATGGATGGGGGGTAAGAAACTACTCGCGAAGCGGATTATCGAACGCATCGCGGTGATTCCCCACACTTGTTATGTGGAGCCTTTCATCGGGATGGGTGGCGTGTTCCTGCGCCGGCCTTTCCGGGCGAAGGCTGAGGCTATCAATGACCTGAGTGGCGATGTGGCGAACCTGTTCCGGGTGCTGCAAAGGCACTTTGAGCCGTTTTTGGATATGCTGCGCTGGCGCCTGACCAGCCGGGAGGAATTCCACCGGCTGTTGGCGCTGGACCCGACCAGCCTGACGGATTTGGAGCGCGCCGCGCGCTTCATTTACCTGCAAAGGATTTCCTGGGGCGGCAAGGTGACGGGCCGGACCTTCCAGGTCAGCCTTTCCAACCCCGGCAAATTCAACCTGCCGAGGCTGGTGACGGTGCTGGAGGAGGTTCACGAACGCCTGGCCGGGGTGGTGATTGAAAACCTGCCTTATCAGGAACTGATCCCGCGTTATGACCGGCCTGAGACGCTGTTCTACCTGGACCCGCCTTATTGGGGCTGCGAAGGCGTGTATGGGCAGGAGCTTTTCAGCCGCGATGAATTCACCCGGCTGGCTGAGCTGCTGAGGGGGATTACGGGGCGGTTCATCTTGTCCCTGAATGACCACCCCGGCGTGCGGGCCTGCTTCAAGGGCTTCGCGATGGAGGTGGTGGAGACCAAGTATTCGGTGGCGTTCCACACCGGCAAGGAAGCACAGAAGGTGCGAGAGCTGCTGATATCCAACACGGGTAGGTAGGCGATAGGTGGCGCCGTTCCGATTTTTTGGCGCGGCGCCACTTTTTCTGTTGACGCGCGATACACCCGGCGTGTATAGAATGCGCATCGCAGCGGAATAGTCCGCCGCAAGTGGGGGATAGCCCAGATGACCGACACCACCACCTATACAATTTGTCGCGGCGACCTGGCACTGGCCAAGCGTGGCCTGAGCCTGGAAGACGCCGCTGACGAGTGCCTGTCTTACGACGGCCATGATTGGGAATGGCGCGAAAATCCCGAATATGCAGTTGGCGATGAAAAATTCTGGGAAATCTGGCGCAGCCCATACTCGCGGAACAGCACTCTTGGAGGTAAGGCGATGGTGGCGACGCGGTTCGCTGGGTATGACCGCACCGCCATCCTGCTGGAAGTTGTGACCGCTGAGTGGAGCGACAACTTCGATGTGATGACCGAGGCGCAGTTTGACGCCTTGCTGGCGGAGATTGCGGCGGAAGCGGCTGAAGATGAGGGGGCTTGAGATGACCGACACCACCATCCCCGCCACCGATAACCAAGACTGGGGCTTCTGGGGCACCATGGCGGAACACGCCGCCGCCGCCTGGCCAATCGCATCCAGGGCTATTCGCGAAGCCACCGATACCGACCCGCACGCGGTGCGCGCCTTCCTGGATAGCCGCTACGGGCGCCACTTCGCGGATGGGGTGAATTGCCAGATGCATCACGGCGCGAGCCTTCAGGATGCCATCGCCAAGACCACCGCCGAATGGATGGGCTGGCGCATCACGCGCCGCACCAGCCGCGAGACGGGCATCCCCGCGGGCCTGCCTTATCTGACCGGCTTCGTGATGAACGAGGCCATCGCGGTAGGAGCCTTTGAGGAGTAACGGAGGACCCCCTACCGCCTTTTGCTGTTCCGCGTCGGCCTATCCCAGGCCGACGCCGCTGCGCTGCACGACGTGCGGTTGGACACAGTTAAATCGTGGTGTGCGGGCCGCAACCCTGTCCCGGCAGGCGTGATGGCGGAACTCCGCGCGCTACACGCGTTCCAGCGGCGATCGGCTGATGAGGCCCTGGCGCTGGCGGCAAAGGCGCCTGAGGGCGCGGAGATTGAGCTTGGCTACGCGGTGGATGACGCTGAGGCCCAGGCTATCGGCTGGCCCTGCGCCGCCGCGCAGCATGCGTCCCTCGGCATGGTCGTGGCACGCTTGGGGCGGCCCGTGCGCCTGGTGCCGCGCGGCACTACCCTGGCCACAACAGCGGCTGCTGATGCTCATGAGGCGCGGCGATGAATGAATACTTCAAATGCGTCCCGCCTGCTGAAACACCAGCAGGCACGGCGCATTGGCTTAGGCGGCCAGGCCACAGCGGCGACTGCCTATGGGCTCTTTGGGACGGTTCGGCTTGGCGTTTTGGCTTTGGTGGCGCCATGCGCGGCACCAGTGTCGTGGTTGGGCAACCGGCGTGCCCAAGGCGGCTAACCGCGCAAGGTTACCGTTATCATGCACCTGTCTGTGACCAGGCGCTGGAGTGGATTTCCGTGAATTATTAGGGGGCTTTTTTATGCCGCTTTTTTATTTGCGGACAGGGGTGCAGAACCTTTTGGCAATTTGTCCGCGAGGTTTTGGCCCGCTACAGCCAGCACCAGGGTGCGGCAGGGGCGGAACCGGGCGTGGATGGCCCGTGCCACCGCCCTGCCCGCGGCCTCCATCAGGGTTTCAGTCGGCATG
>JADCES010000139.1 GCA_020250005.1 Roseomonas sp. | reverse complement strand
TCCGATCTCGATGCTAATAAGCAGGTCGGCCCCGTCGCCACCTTCGGCGACACCAAAACTGGTTCCCTCACCAAGGGTGGCGCGAACCGTATCGCTTGCAGTCGCATAGCTCGCGAAGTCATTGCCGGCACCGCCGAGCAAAGTGTCAGGGCCAGCACGGCCTTGCAGCGTGTCATTCCCGCCGAGGCCATAAAGCAGGTTGAAGCTCGTGGAGCCAATGATCAGGTCATCGCTATTGCCACCAAAAACACCTTCAAAATTGCTCAGCTGATCTTGACCATCGGCGCCCGAGCTGGTGCCCGCATCGAGATCAACCGTAACACTACCGCCGGCATTGGCGTAGGTGACAAGATCATTGACGGTCCCGCCATCCAGCGTATCATTGCCAAGCCCACCTTCCAGCGTGTCATTGCCGGCAAGGCCGCGGATGGAATCATCTCCGCCAAGGCCATAAAGCGAATTAGAGCCGGTGTTACCGATGATCAGGTCATCGCTATTGCCACCAAAAACACCTTCAAAATTGCTCAGATTATCTTGACCATCAGCGCCGAAACTGGTGCCCGCATCAAGATCAACCGTGACACTACCGCCGGCATTGGCGTAGGTGACAAGATCATTGTCGGCCCCGCCATCCAGCGTGTCATTGCCCGCGCCGCCTTCCAGAGTGTCATCCCCACCAAGGCCGCGGATGGAATCATCGCCGCCAAGGCCGGACAGGGCATTGGCGGAATCATCACCAGAAATGATGTCGTTTTGATTGGAGCCCGCTGCGTTCAGGATGCCGCCAACCCTGTCCGTACTGCCGCCATCCACCGTGCCGGCGGCAAGGTCAATGGTGACACCTCTGGTGCCATCAAGATAGGCATAGGAAAGCCAGTTATCACCGCCGCTGCCACCGGCAAACAGGCTGTCATTGCCGGCACCGCCGAGGAAGGTGTCCTGGCCGCCGCCACCAACCAGCGTGTCATCGCCCGCGCCGCCCGCGAGGATATTCGCAAGGCTGTCCCCAACCAGGCTGTCAGCACCATCGCCGCCCAGGATGTTTTCGATCCCGGTCAGCACATCATCGCCCTGAGCGCCGCCGCCTGTAACGGCGTCAAGGTTGACAGTGACGGCCCCTGCGCCGGCATAGCTCACCCAGTCATTGCTGCCGATACCGCCATCCAGATTGTCATCACCAAGCCCACCCGCCAGCGTGTCATTACCAGCGCCACCAACCAATGTTTCGCTATTGGAAGAACCGAACAGGCTATCGCCATCGTTACCGCCAAGGAGAATCTGGCTCTCGCCCCCGCCGGCAACAAGCGTATCGGCGCCGGATTCACCCGCAAGCCGATTTGAGGAGCCGACACCGCCAAGCAGGCTATCGCTATCGCTGCCACCACGTAGCGTCTGGTTGTCGCCCCGACCTGCGACAAGCGTATCGGCGCCCTCCGCAGCAAAAAGCAATGCGTCGTTGCCGGCCCCGCCTCTGAGGCTATCATCACCTTCATTGCCAAATACAATCAGGTCTGCGCCGTCGCCGGCAACAAGCGTATCAGCGCCGTCTCCACCAAAGATAGAAATGTTGTTGCCCGGCCCACCTACCAGGCTATCGGCACCATCGTCGCCAGAAAGCTGCTGATGATCGCCCCCAAGCGCGACCAGCGTATCGGCACCAGCATCGCCATAAAGGTACTGCCAGTTGCCCACCCCACCCAATAGGCTATCCCGATCGTCACCGCCATGAAGAAACCGATTTCTGCCCCCACTCGAGACCAGCGTATCGGCGCCACCCTCACCCCGCAGCTCCTGGTCTGTGCCTGAACCACCCTGCAGACTGTCAGCGCCTGACCCACCCTGAACACCCCAAATGCCGACCAGCCTGTCTACGCCATCCGCACCGCTGCTGGATCCATTCGCCAAGTCAACGGTGACCGCACCATTGGCGCTCGCGTAGATCGCCCAATCGATATAAGCGCTGCCATTACCAATAAGCGTGTCAGCGCCTACGCCGCCGGCCAGAGAGTTATCGCCACTGTTGCCACGCAGAATGTCAGCGCCTCTGCCGCCCAGAACAGCTTCGATGCTGGTCAGAACATCATTGCCCTGATCCCCGCTGCTGGTGCCGGCGCCAAGATCGACCGTGACGGCACCTGTGCCGCCATAAATCACCCAGTCATCACCAGCGCCGCCATCAAGATTGTCATCGCCAAGCCATCCGATCAGCGTGTCATCGCCAAGCCCACCCGCCAGCGTGTCATTACCTTCATCGCCGGAAAGCTGGTCTGCTGTTTCGGAACCAAGCAGGCTATCATCATCATCGCCGCCAAAAATGCGCTGATCCAAGCCCGCGCCCGCGATCAGCGTGTCATTGCCGGCATCGCCCAACAGGGTTTGGTAAGGGCCCTCGCCGCCCTGCAGGCTATCGGCATCAGCGCCGCCAGAAAGGAGGCGCACAGCGACGTTGTCCGCGATCAGCGTGTCATTGCCGTCATCGCCATTTAGGGTTTGGAACATGCTCGAGCCGACCTGCAGGCTGTCATCACCAGCGCCGCCAAAAGCGCGTTGAGCGCCCAAGCCCAGCACCAGCGTATCATTGCCAAGCTCGCCCCAAATCGTCTGGTCGACGGCCACGCCAGCCATCAGGCTATCCGCATCATTGCCGCCATAGGCGGCTTGGGCATCACCAGCGCCCAGCATCAGCGTGTCATTGCCGGCATCGCCATTCAGGGTTTGGTACCAGCCCTCGCCGCCCTGCAGGCTATCGGCATCAGCGCCGCCATTAAGTTCGTGATACTCGCCAGTACCCGCGACTAGGGTATCGGCGCCGCCTTCACCATAGCCGGTCTGGAAAGCGCTCGCGCCACCCAGCAGGCTGTCATCGAATGAACTGCCCTGAACGCCCGAGATTTGGAACAGCCCGTCTTCACCATCCGCACCGCTGCTGGAGCCATTCTCCAGATCAACCGTGACTGCACCGGCAGCGCCCGCATAGATCGCCCAATCAAGGCCACCATTGCCATCCAGCGTGTCATTGCCAAGGCCGCCCGCCAGGGAGTTGTTGCCGGAATCGCCAAGAAGACTATCGTCACCGCCGCCACCGATGACGCCTTCAATCGATTCCAGATAATCATCTCCATCCGCACGGCTGGCGGAGAAACCCTCCAGATCAACAGTGACCGCCAGACTGGCATCAGCATAGCTTGCCCAATCATCACCAACGCCACCATTCAGCGTGTCATTGCCGGCGCCGCCGGCCAGGGTATTCGCACCGTCATCGCCAATCAGGACGTCATCAAAGTTGCTGCCCTCAGCGGCCTCAATGTCGTAGAGCGAGTCAGATCTCGCGCCGACCGTTTCGAAGCCACTCGCTTGCGCTAGATTTACTGAGACGGGCCCGATCGCGCTGAAATAGCTTACCCAATCATTGCCGTTGCCGCCGTCGAGATTATTATTACCATCACCGCCGTCGAGCGTATCGTCACCGCCCCCGCCATTCAGCGCGTTATTGAGGCTGTCACCCAAAATGTAATCATTGCCTGCCCCGCCCAGAATGTTTTCAATGCCGATCAGGGTATCTTCGCGGTTAAACCCTCCGGCTGTGCTTGCCGTGAGATCAACAATGACGAAATCGAAATCACCAGCGTAGCTGGCCCAATCATTCCCCGCACCGCCTTCCAGCGTATTTAAGCCCCAACCGCCAGCCAAAGTATTGTCGCCGGCATCACCAAGCAGGCTATCATTACCATCGCCGCCTTCGGCAGCTTCAAACCCGCTCAGAACATCTTCGCCATACCGGCCGCTACTGGAACCATTCTCAAGATCCACCGTAACGTCATTAACTGCACCGCCATAGCTGACCCAATCATTGCCAGCACCGCCATCCAGCACGTCATCGCCAAACCCGCCGATGAGCGTATTGGTCAGGCTATCGCCCAGAATGCTGTCATTAAAGGAGCCACCTTCGGCGGCCTCGAAGCCGGATAGGATATCCTGGCCATAAAATTCGCTAGCGGTGCCATTGGCCAGATCAATGGTAACCGGACTATTCGTATTGGCGTAGGAGACCCAATCATTGCCGTCACCACCAACCAGCGTGTCATTGCCTGCGCCGCCGTCCAATGACTCATCTGCGGAAGAACCGATCAGGCTATCATCGTCTTCGCCGCCCTCAAGGACTTGAAACGCACCCCCGCCCGCGACCAGCGTGTCATTCCCGGCATCGCCAAAGAAGTACTGGACTTGGCCGATCCCGCCCTGCAGGCTATCGGCATCGTCGCCGCCATAGAGCGCCTGATAGTTGCCCCCAACCGCGACAAGCGTATCATTCCCGGCATCGCCATTGAGGAGCTGAAAAGAGCCATTCCCGCCCTGCAGGCTATCGGCATCGGCGCCGCCATAGAGCTCCTGATAATTGCCCCCGCCCGCGACCAGCGTGTCATTCCCGGCATCGCCATTAAGGAACTGATTAGAGCCATTCCCGCCCTGCAGGCTATCGGCATCGTTGCCGCCATTGAACTCCTGATAGATTTCCCCACCCCCAACCAGCGTATCATTCCCGGCATCGCCAAAGAAGTACTGGACTTGGCCGTTCCCGCCCTGCAGGCTATCGGCACCGTCACCGCCATTAAGGCGCTGATCGTAGCCGACCCCCGCGACCAGCGTATCAGCACCATTTTCGCCTTCCAGGGTCTGGGCAAATCCCGCTCCGCCTACCAGGCTGTCGGCATCTTCGCCGCCATTGAGGAGCTGATAGTCGCCCCCGCCCGCGACCAGCGTGTCATTCCCATCTCCGCCAAAAACCTGGTCACTGCCCAAATCGCCGAAGATGGAATCATTGCCGGCAAAGCCATCAATGATCTCTGTGTCCGATGTCGGTGGCCGCCCAATCACACCATCTGAGACAAAGCCCGGCGTAATCGTGTCATTGCCAGATGTACCAAGAATCTCAGACATGGCGGCGGCTCCTCTCAGCGAAACTCAAAAGACAGGGAGATGCGGAAAATGCCGCACCGAGCCAGGGTAAGGCTTCCAAGCGGCACCCATGCCAGGCAGTTCAAGGCGCTTGCGCGCAATGGCCCAAGGCCTCTCTCCTCAGAAACAGGCTTGGGCTGGAGCGCATAGGACCATCCGTGATTGGTACGGCGGCTGTGCGACAACAGGGCAACGACGGAAGCAGCCAACCATGCCCAGCGCCCAGCAGGTATGGCCGACCACCTCATAAGGCCGCGAGTTTCATGGCAGGCTTGACCCCTTACAAATTCACGGACTGAGCGTTTTGATGTTAAGTATATATTCATTCAAGTCAAATACATTTCTTCAGCGATGAGACATTGCGGAGTTTTTCTGAATTTTTTTGGCAGCCACTGGCTGCGCATTGCCGTCACTCTTGGGGGTGAGTAGCCCGCAATCACGCAGTCTGGCATGGATTTGCGCCTGTCCGGCGTCAGCGCCTATGGGACCAATTTGGCGATTTGAATAACGGAGGATTTCTGGCTCATCGTAACCCCAAGGGGAGTGAAGATGAGCCAGAAAACCCCCGCCCCACTCACGCGGGTGCCAGCCGACAAGCCGGTCCGCGATATTCGCCGCGCCACGCGTAAGCACCATTCCGCCGAGGACAAGACCCGCATTGTCCTGGAAGGGCTCCGCGGCGAGGAAAGCATCGCCGCCGTTTATCGCAGCGAATCCATCACTGAGAGTCTTTATCATACAAAATCCTGCGCGTGGTGAAGCAATTATCGGATTCCCCAACGCGGTGGAGATGTGATGCAACATGGTGAGCTTAGGAGGCTTACCGTGCCACGGGCGATTACCTTACTTTCTGACTTCACCGCTTCGCACCTTCGCCGGCTGGTGCGGCTGAGCAAGGATGCGCCCCAAGCGTGCCGCCTGCTGGCGCTGGCGGCGATCCATGATGGCGGTAAGCGTACGGATGCAGCGCGTCTTGGCAATGTCACATTGCAGATTGTTCGGTCACACGTAAAGGTTTGACGGGTGATGAGGTTCAACACCGAAGGGCCGGAAGGCCTGCTTGACCTCAAAGCCTCAGGCCCCAGGCCCCAGGCCCATCCTGACCGATATCCAATCGCGTGTTTCGCAATCACGATGATTTCGTTGATCACTGCTGTCGCGCGTGGAACAGGCTCATCAGCCAGCCATGGCGCATCATGTCTATCGCGCTGCGCAAATGGGTGCGTGGGTACTAAACTGTGGGAATTGGTATTAGGCCGAGCTGATCTGGCGCAGGAAGTAGGAAACCCGTCACCAAGCAGAAACCACCATCTTTCAATACATCAACGGCTTCTATAACCCGCGCCGCAGGCATTCAGCATGGGGAGGCAAAAGCCATTGGCCTTCGAACGCCAAGCAGCCTAAATGAGCAATCAGAACGGCAAAAATACGCGACAAGTCCAAACCGTGACAGGTCCAGGAAGTTTTTCAAGTCCATCAGGGCCTCATCGTAAGGCGCCGCGCCAGCGGAAAGGCTTGCCAGCCGAAGCGATTGGCGACAAAGCCCCACAATCCCTGCGGTGCGATGATCATCACCGCGATCGCCATGATACCCAGTACGATCAGATAGGTGGTGCCGAGATCGGCGAGGAATTCCCGCAAGAGAAAGAAAACGATCGTTCCAATGATCGGCCCTTCAACGCGACCGATGCCGCCGATAGTCACGATAAAAATGATGAAGGCTGCCCAGTCATTCACGCTGAAGGCGGTCTCGGGTGAGATGCGAAGCTTCTGCAGGAAGATCAGTGCACCAACGAGCGCCGTGCCGAAGGCGACGCCAATATAGATTGAGAGTTTCAGCTTGTTCACGTCGACGCCCGATGTCCGCGCTGCGGTCTCGTTGTCGCGGATAGCGGCCAGTGCCAGCCCATGGCGCGAGCGCAGCAGAAGGATGATTGCCAGGAGAACCGCAGTCATAACGCCGAGCGACAAGAAGTAGAACAAGAGTTCGCGCATCGTCCGGGTGGGCGCAAGCGCTTGTATGACGGTGACAGGCAAGCTGATGCCCGAACCGCCGCCGAGGCTGGATGTCTGTGCGGCGACCAGGCGGAAGACTTCGGCGATCACCCAAGTGCCAATGGCGAAGTAATGCCCACGCAGCCGGAAGATGAGCCAGGCCACCGGCAGCGATACGATGGCGGCTGCGACTGCAGAAAGGAGCGCGGCGAGAAACGGCGGCACACCAAAAACGATCGAAAGCCAGAACGTGACATAGGCGCCGAGCCCGACATAGGCTTGCTGCCCAACAGACATAAGTCCGGCATACCCCGCCAGCAGATTCCAGAGACTGGCAAGCGCCACATAGGCAAACACTTCAGAGAGCAGCCGAAGCTCCGCCCGGCCCGTAAAGAGTGGCGCAAAGGCCAAGATGGTGAGCGTCAGGATGGATAAAGCCACACCTACGCGGCTGGAGGTTGTGCTGTGTTGAACAACGGCCTGCATCACCGCACCTTTGGAAAGAGGCCGGAAGGACGCAGCGCCAGCACCAGCAAGAAGGCAAGATGGCCTGCAAGCAACTGCCAGCCCGGATCGATCCGCGAGCCTATGGCCTGCGCCACGCCCAGGATAATCCCGCCCGCCAGGGTGCCCCACAAGCTGCCAAGCCCGCCGATGATCACAGCCTCGAACCCGAAGATCAGCCTGGCAGGGCCAGCCGCCGGATCGAAATTGGCCCGGATCGCGAGAAAGACGCCGGCGATACCCACGATGGCGAGCGCCAGCGACGTCGCCTTGGCAAAGACCTCTCGGCTGTCGATACCCATGAGACTGACGATTTCGGGATCGTCCGATGCAGCGCGGAAGGCGCGCCCCGTCGCCGTACGATAAAAGACCATGTTCAGACCGGCGATGATGACGATCGCCACGGCAAGCTGCAGCAACGGCAGGACGCCGATCGCGAGTCCTTCGGCCAGACGGATGCTCGCGGTCTCGATCACGCCTGCATCAAGCTTGCGGCTGTCAGCCGTAAAGCCCAGGAGCAGCGCATTCTGGATGATGACGGCCAGTCCGAACGTGACAAGCAAGGGCGGCAAAGGATCAGCGCCCAACGCCCGATTCAGCAGGCCTTTCTGAACTGCATAGCCGAGGCATGCCATCGCCGGCACGACGATCAAAAGCGATGCGATCGGATGCAGCCCTAAGCCGGCGACGGTCACATAGGCGATATAAGAAGCAAGCACGATGAAGTCGCCATGCGCGATATTCACAAGGCGCATCACACCGAAAATGAGCGACAGGCCCGCCGCGAAAATCGCGTAGAGTCCGCCCAGCAGGATACCCTGCACAATTGTGTTCAGCCAATCCATGTCAGCCGCCTCCAAAATAGGCGACCGCGATCTCATCCTTCGATAGCGCGGCCGAAGCTCCCTCGAGCACAATGCGTCCCTTGCTCAGGCAATACGCATATTTCGTCGCGGCAAGCGCCTGATCGATGTTTTGTTCGACGACGACGATCGCCGTGCCATCTGCGGCGATTGAGGGAATGCTGTTGTAGATATCCTTGACTATGATGGGCGCGAGACCGAGACTGATCTCGTCACATAGCAGCAGGATCGGGTTCGACATGAGCGCGCGGCCGATGGCCACCATTTGCTGCTGCCCGCCGGATAGATCCGTGCTGCGGTGTTGGAGCCTTTCGGCAAGCACCGGAAACAGCTCCAGCACACGGGCGAGCGACCATGGGCCCTTGCGCCCGCATTGGCCACCAATCAGGAGGTTCTCCTCGACGGTCAGCGATGGAAAGAGCCGCCGCCCCTCGGGAACCAATGCCACACCGAGCCTGACGGGTTCCGCCGGCCGACAGGCCTCGATGCCCCGACCCTCAAGGATGATGCGGCCGGCGCGGGGGCGCACAAGGCCAGCGATGCTCTTGAGAAGCGTACTCTTGCCCGCCCCGTTTGCACCGATGATGGCGACAACCTCCGCCGCGTTCAGGCTGAGCGAGATGTCCCAGAGCGCTTGAAAATCTCCATAGCCGACCGAGAGGCCCTCAATCTGCAGCAGCGGGGCGCCCATCACTGCGGCATCCCAAGATAAACCTCGGCCACGGCCCTGTCGGCGATGACGTCAGCGGGTCGGCCGTCCGCGATGATCTTGCCGCCATAGAGGACAGCTAACCTGTCAACGGCAGCCGTAAGCGCATGGACAACATGCTCGATCCAGATAACCGTGACACCTTCGGCATTAATCTCACGAATCAAGGCGACCAGGCTTGCACATTCGGCGTCCGTGAGGCCGCCCGCTACCTCGTCCAGCAGCAGCAGGCGTGGCCGGCTTGCCAAGGCGCGCGCCATCTCAAGCCGCTTGCGGTCGAGCAGCGCAAGCGAGCCAGCCGGCAGGTTGGCTTTTGCAGCAAGGCCACAGCGCTCAAGCACATCGGCGCAATCCGCATAGACTTCGCGCTCGCCGCGCCCGGAACCGAAGGCGGCTGCAACGAGAAGATTCTCGAAGACAGTGAGGCCCGTGAAAGGCTGCGGAATCTGGAAACTCCGCGCGAGGCCCATGCGGCAGCGCTTCTCAGGCGGCAGCCGCGTCACGTCAGCGCCATTGAATTCGATCTGTCCGGCATCAGGCCTCACAGCCCCCGAGACCATGCCAAAGAGCGTAGTCTTGCCCGCGCCATTCGGCCCGATGATCCCAAGCGCCTCTCCCGCCGCAACAGTGATATCCAGCGCATCCGCGACAATGATCGCACCGAAACGCTTCGACACGGAGGAGAGCGTTAGGATGTTTGCGCCGTTCATTGACCGCTCATCACTTGCCGGTGATGACGATGTCGCTGCGCGTGCCATCCAGATTCGCCGTCACCAAAGGTTGAATGATAAGCAGGTTGCAGAATTGCGCGGCCTGCACGACTGGATTGACGTGCCGCCGCGGGTTGAGAGGCGGCTGAGCCAGCGGCGCCAGAGTCGCCGCGGCTGGCAGGCTGATCAGCCAGATCGAATACCCAGCACGGTCGGACGCCTATCTGTCGCAATCGGTGACCGATCAGCGTCTTGCGGGCATCTCGGCTATTTTCGACAGAAACGGCCCGGCACTCGGCGGCGCCGAACCTTGCCGCAATCATTGGGCTGATGCCATCAGGCGGCATATCCGGCGCCGTCGGCACCATGATTCGGATTGCCCTGGCTGAAAACTCCTGGCCGTGGGTCCGCAAGGCAGCGATGACGCCAGCGGCGCTGATGCCTGCAAACCCACCACCGCGTGTCAGTTTGGTCAGGATGTTCCTCCCTTTTGGACCGGCAGGCCCAGCTTTTCTCCCGCCCGGCGTCAGCTCAGCAATTCGAGTTGCCCACCTGTCGGAATATTGGGCGCGGTCGCGTTGGTGGTAATCACCAGATCAGGTCCACGCGGACCAAGCTTCCATTGCCCAGCGACCAAGGGCGTCTTGCTCACATTCCTCACTGGCCCTCTGCCCCAACCCACCGGTCCAACGATCGTGTTGAGATTGGTCGCCGTGATTGCTTCAAGGATCGCCTTTGGCTCCAGCGCCCTGCTGCGCTTCATAACGTCAAAGGCCACCTCAAAAAGCGCGTGCTTGAAGCCAATCGGCTGTGTCCAGGGGCGGTTTGTGGCCGCTGTGTAAGCATCGCAGAGCTCCTTCGCCGTTTGGTCGGTAAGGCTCGACTTGAAGGGATGCGAAGGGGACCACCAGATTTCCGTCGAAAGGCCATTGGCGCGTGCGCCGAGCGATCTGGCTACAGAAGGGAACAACAACGCTTTGCCGATGGTCACAATCTTGGGTCGAAAACCTTGCTGTGCCGCCTGCGACCAGAAGGTGGCGAAATCAGGCGGGATCATCACGCCGGTCACGATCTCCACATTAGCCGCCTTGAATGCGGTGATCTGCGCCGTGAAGTCATTGCTCAGCGGCTGATAACGACCAGGATCGATGAGCCTCAGGCCCGCGGCGGCAAGCGGGCCGGGCAGTCCGCGTTCGCGGTCGCCCCAAGCATTGCCATCGGCATCATTGGGGAAAAGCCCACCAACGATCTTGTTCGTCGGCGCGGAATTCCACATGGCGGTGAAGGCGCCGATGATATCCTCCAGCCCCCAGAAGAAGTGGTAGGTCCAGGTAAAGCCCTTGGTGGGATCGCCCTTGCGGCCGAAGAAAAAGGGCTGCCAGGGACAATCGGTCGTGATGCAGGGCACCTCGTTGGCCTCGGCCTGATCAGCTACTGGATTGGTCGTGTCGGGGGTCGAGGCACCGACGATCAGATCGACCCTGTCACGCAGGATCAATTCGGATGCGACCTCCGCCGCGCGGGCGCCGTTCGATTGGGAATCCTTGGAAATGATCTGCACCGGATAGGTGCGGCCGCTCACCCGCAAACCGCCAGCGACGATCCTCTGTAGCCCTTCCAGCACGAAGGGATCGGCCTCCGCGAAGCCCGCGAGTGGGCCTGTCCTTGGTGAGACATGGCCGATTTTGATCACGCGGCTCTGGGCATTCACAGGGATCACGTGCAGCAAGGCCGGCAGGGCGATACCCGCAGCAGCGCCACCCTTAAAGACCTGTCGGCGGCTCAGGCCGCTGTTCTTCTGTGTCATGGTGTCGTTACCTCCTTGTTGTGGTGCGTTTTTGAAGTTGATGATCAGCGTTGTTTTTTGAGATGCTCCGTCACCTGCGCCAGCAGGTCCGATTGCTGTTTGGCGGTCCAGGTCCTGAAACCCTCACCCGACTTGAAACCAAGCCGCCCTTCTGACACGAGTTTTTCGAGATAGGGTGATGGCCCGCTGCGCCGATCGATATCAGGCAGGACCGTTTTGTGGATCGCAAGCGTCAGATCCGTGCCAACAAGATCGGCGTTCTCAATGGGTCCCAGCACCGCAAGCCTGCGACCGAAGCTTGCCTTCACGACGATATCCACAGTCTCCGCATCACAGACGCCGTTCTCAACCAGCGAAATGGCCTCCCGCCAAAGCGCATGTTGCAGACGGTTGCCGATAAAGCCCGTCACATCCTTCCGGACATGAACCGGGGTCTTGCCGACGGACCGGTGCAGCTCGATCGTCCGCTCGATCACCGCCGATGAGGTCCATGCGGTACCGATGACCTCAACGAGTGGAACGAGATAAGGCGGATTCCACCAATGGGTACCGAGGGCGCGTTCGCGGTGCTTCAGCTTGCCCATGATCGCCGTGATGGGGATGACCGAGGTGTTGGAGGCGAGCGTGGCATCGGGTGCTGCATCGGCCTCGATTTCGGCAAAGACAGCCTGCTTTATCGCCAGATCCTCCGGCGCGGCCTCCACAATGAAGGATGCACCCTTGACTGCGTCCTTGATTGTGGCCCTCGGCGCCACGCGATGCGCGGCGGCCATATCCTCGCCCAGTACCTCGAGGTTGGCGGCGATACGACCAACAACCTTGTCCAGCGCTGCCGCCGAAGGGTCGTAGATGGTGACGGGATGGCCCGCCACGGCGAAGACCTGCGCGATGCCATGGCCCATAAGACCTGCACCGATGACCGCGACTGACATCTTGTCTGCCATGGTCAGCCCGCCGTGTAGCCGCCGTCCGCGTAGAGGACGTGGCCCGTGTAAAAATCAGAGGCACGCGAGGCGAGGAACAGCAGCGGTCCGGCGAGGTCCGCAGGCTCCCCGAGGCGGCCCTTCGGCACGCGGGCCAGGAACCCCTTCCGGACCTCATTCGCCTTTTCGCTATCCTCGAACATCCAGGCGGTCAGCGGTGAGCGGAAAACCGTTGGCGCAATCGCATTGACAGTTATTCCGGTCGGGCCAAGTTCGCAGCCCAGCGCCTTGGTGATGCCATCTACCGCCGCCTTAGAGGCGCAGTAAGCGGTATAGCCTGCGGGGTGCCCGAGCAATCCGCGGGCCGACGACATGAAAATGATCTTGCCGCCGCGGCCCTGCGCCAGCATCTGCCGCGTGGCGGCCCGCGCCATCATCCAGGACTGCGTGACATTGGCGTCCATCACGTCCAGAAATTGGCTGGACTCCATTTCGGTAATCTTGGCTACCTGGTTCTTGCCGGAAGCGACGACAAGAATATCAATGCCACCAAATGCAGCGACTGCCGTCTGGATGATCCGATCGCATTTCGCCTCGGCATCTGGGCGGATATTCAAGGCCATGACATTCGGCGCGCCGCCGCATTCCGCCACGATGGCTTCAAGCTCGGCCGCTTTGCCGGCAGTGAGCAGCAGCTTCGCGCCAGCACTTGCAAGCGCCTCTGCCGCGACAGCGCCGAATGCGCCGGACGCGCCGGTAATGACGGCAACCTTACCCTTGACATCAAAGAGTGAGAGCGGATCCTTCAGGGCATTGTCCATTCTCAGCAGACCTTCTTAAGGCTGTGATTTCATGTGCGGATGCGGCGTCAGGCTATGATCGGCGGATAGGGGACAACAACGATCATCTCGCACACCTCCGCGCCCCGATTAACGATCTCCCGGACTTCGTCGGGCGCGATCGTGCAGGAATCGAACTTGGAGAGAACCGTCTCACGCCCATCAACGATCACGGTCATCTCGCCGGAAAGGACGACATAAACCTTTTCGAAAGGTGTCGAATCCGGCCCTGCCCCGCCGCCGGGCGCAAAGCGCGAGAGGCCGACCCATTGGTTTATGGGGCCGCCTGCCACTTCGAAGCCCTGCAGCCTCACCGACGTCACACCCCGGTGGTTTGGGGCCTTGTAGGCCGGCGCGTCGGCGAAAGCGCGGACCAACATCAGAATGTCGCCCCTGACTCGATCCTGTACTTCTGGCTTGGATCCGTCATGGCGACGAGCCGCACGATGCAGCCATCCCCGCGGTCCCATTTCCATGGGAAGAAGGCGAAGGTCACGCGCTTACCCGTGACGGCGTCAAGTTCGCCGCCTACATTCTCGATGCCCATGATCCCATTCTTGAACAGGATCCGGTGCACTGGTTCCCATTCGGGGAAGTCAAGGTCCCAACTCCGCCCGCCGGACCAGGCGAGGTATTCCTGGGCCAAGTGCGGCAGCAATGGCCCGTTGCGATGCGGCCCGATCGCGGTTGCCAGCGGATGATCGTTGGCCTGGGTATCGTGCCCCACGACTTTCACCTTGCGTTCCACCAGCCAATGGGCGGCAGAAGGCACCAAGCCCGGGCAATAGGCAAAATACTCCTCATTATCCTCGTATTTGTGATGCCAGCCCGTATTGATAAGAACCACATCGCCGGGCCGTACGACCTTCCCGCCCACACGCTCCAGGTCGTCGCCGGTGATTTGCTCCCACGCCTTCTTCGGCAAATCCAGCACAACGCCCGAGCCGAAGAAGTGCGGCAGCGGCATCTCATCGATGAATGGCGTTCCGCTGACTACATGCGCCGGCGCGTCAATATGCGTACCGTTATGCATTGTGGTCGTAATGCGCTGCGAAAGCACACCCGACTTCGCCATATAGTGGATCCGCTCAATCTGTACGTCCTGGAAGTACGGCCAATTTGGGGTCTGGAAGCCAAATCTGTGCGACAGGTCAAAGAATTCGAGCCCCATCGCATTGTCTCGGTTCGCTTCGAAGTCGATGCCACGGATCGTTACTGGCATTTCTTCCCCCTCCCGGTTATCCGACTAGCTCGGATTGTATTGCATTATGGTTTTTATGTATCACCATGCGGTCAGCGAAGGCAAGCCCTTAATTGCGGTTCATCGACCTGCGCGGGTTATTCAATCTCGGCGGCAAAGCGCTCGGCCAGTGCCCGCCGCGTGGCCAGCAGCGTCTCGACGATAGCGCCTTCACGCCCCGTGAAGCGCTGCGTCGGCACCGGCACCGAAATCGCGATGGGATTACCAAGCGCATCGGCCAGCGCGACGCCCGCGGCTGAGATGCCAAGCGTGTGTTCCTCCCGGTCCAGCGCGAAGCCGGTATGGCGCACTTCCTCAAGTTCGCGCAGCAGCGCATCCAGTCGGGTCAGCGTGTGCGGCGTGCGTGGCGGGAAACTCCGCCCAACCAGCCGCTCGACCTCGGCTACGTCCAGCTGCGCGAGATAAGCCTTCCCATTCGCCGTGCAATAAAGCGGGAAGGATTCACCAATCGCTGAAACCGTGCGCAGCCTTTGTGATCCGAGGACCTGATCGATGAATACGACCTGGTCACGCCGCACTGCAGCGAGGTCCACTGTCTCGCCCAGCGCAGACGAAAGTTCAGCGATGAAAGGTCGCGCAATGCGGGCTGGGTTGATCTCAACGGATGCGGCAAGGCGCAGTAGTGCCGGCCCAAGTCGCACACGGCCGGTTGGGGAGGCGGCGACGACCAGCCTTTCCGTTTCCAGCGCGCCCACGATGCGCTGGACGGTGGAGCGCGCAAGCCCCACGCGTAATGCGATTTGGCCAAGGCTTAGGCCGTGCTTATTGTCCTCTAACGTGCGGAGGATAGCGGCGGCCCGCGCGATCACCTGGACTTGGTTCTTGTCGGCAGTCTTCTGGGCTTGTTCCACGCGCGTTGCTCCACAATCATGCCCGACAGCCAAGCACGCATCGTCGGTAGCCGAGCGATATGCATCAGTGCCGGACAGCGTTAGTCGTACCGTATCGCGATACATAATGTGTCAAAAATGGCACAGCAAGTCCAGTTCGTGACAAGCTATCGCAAAGCTGGTTTTGAAGCACGGGCGGAGTCCGGTAAATGATCCAGAGCCGCGCAGACGGCGAACGGGAGGCTTGTGATGACAAAAGCGGATCCGACCATGCCAAGGCAAGGCCGCACGACGCGCCGGGCTTTCATCACAACAGGCCTCGCCGTGTCGGCACTAGGCCCCGCGCTGGCGCAGGGCACTTGGCCTGACCGCCCGCTGCGCTTTTTCGTGGGTTTTGCGCCGGGTACTGCCACCGACAACCTCGCGCGCGTGATCGCAGATGCGCTCAGCCCTGTGCTCGGCCAGCCGGTGGTGATTGAGAACCGACCAGGAGCCCAGGGCACGATCGCAGGCACTGCTGTCGCACGCGCGACGCCAGATGGCTATAGCGTGATGATTGGCTCTGGCACAACGCATGGCGCGGCGCCCTCCCTCCTGCGCAGCATGCCCTATGACCCGGTGCGGGATTTTACACCGGTGCTTAGGCTTGGCCACATCACGCAAGTGTTGGTCGTGCGTGCGGAACACCCGGCGCAGGACCTGCCGGGCCTGGCGCGGCAGTTACGCACCGCCACAGAGCCCGTTCTTTACGGCTCCGGCTCCTCGGGCAATCTGCTGCCAGCGGCAAGCCTGCTGCGCCACCTGGGCGTGCAAGGCGAGGTCGTGACCTATCGCAGTCCACCCTTGGCGCTGCCGGACCTAATCGCGGGTCGGTTTGGCTTCATGTTCATCGACCTATCGGCTGCTATCGCCGCGATCCGCAACGGGCAGCTGCGGGCGCTCGCGATCAGCAGCCATCGCCCAAGCGCAAACCTGCCAGGGCTGCCTAGCCTTAACAGCCTGGTGCCGGGCTTCTCCTTCGAGACATGGTTTGGGATGTATCTGCCCGCATCAGCGCCAGCAGGGATCGTGGCCCGGCTCGGTCAGGCAACGCGCGAAGCGCTTCAAAAAGAAGCGACCTGGGCGCGGCTTGCCCCCATGGGCTTTGAGCAGAGCATGGGCGACGCGGAAGAACTGGCGGCGACGACGGCGGCGGATGTTGCGCGCTGGCGCGTCGCGGTGCGCGAGCTTGGCATTGAGCCTGAATAGGCCGCGCATATTCTTGCCAGCGCGCGCCACGCGATATCGACCCTGGGGGCGGGCGCGGCTGGTGGCTGAGGTGGACTTATCGCATATTTATGCTGCTTGGATTGCTCATTTAGGCCGCTTGGCGTTCGAAGGCCAGCGGGCTTTTGCCTCCCAATCCTGAATGCCTGCGTCCCGGGTTTTAGAAGCCGTGGATCTATCGGAAGTTGATGGTTTTGGCTTGTCGGCGGGTTACGGCACTGACAGATCGTGTGGCGGAGCGGAACCGCTGCGCTATCTGCGGGTGATGTATGCCCCTGGCGAGGACGCGGCCATGCGCTTCATCAGCGTGGCCACATGCAGACGCCCAGCCGAAAAGCCTTTCTGTTTCGCCTGAGGCAGGGAATGCTGACGGTCAATCATCGTCTTGCGCTCAGCAATCCCACCTTGGTGAGCGCGCCTGCTGAAAAATCATTCGTGAGCGTCAGCTCCCCTTTCTTCGCGTGCGGTTCTTTCACATCAACCGGTGGCGGCGCTTCCGGCTTGCCTTCGCCAAAAATCCCGGCAGCCCCTTCAAGAAGCTGATCTCGCAACGTCTTGATCATATTCGCGTGGACATCGAATTGGGCGGCAAGCTCTGCCAGCGTCTTCTCGCCCTTCACAGCGGCAAGCGCCACCTTCGCCTTGAAGGCAGGGCTGTGGTTCCGGCGGGGTCGTCTTGTCATGGTCTCTCCTGTTCACGGCATCATGCCGCTCTCAGGCAGAAAATCCACTTATCCCAGATGTGCAGATTC
>JADCES010000138.1 GCA_020250005.1 Roseomonas sp. | reverse complement strand
GGCGCAGCGGGAAGCGCGGCATCGCGAAATCGCCGAAGCGCTGCTGGCCATGGGCAAGGCCTATCGCTGCTGGGCGACGCCGGAAGAACTGGCCGAAATGCGCGAACGCGCCGCCGCCGAGGGCCGCCCGCCGCGTTATGACCGCCGCTGGCGTGAGCGTGAGCCCGGGCCGGAACAGGCGGACAAGCCCTTCGCCATCCGCATCAAGGCGCCTTTGGAAGGTGAAACCGTGGTCGCGGATTTGGTGCAGGGCGAAGTGCGTGTCGCCAATAGCGAATTGGACGATATGATCATCCTGCGGAGTGATGGCACGCCGACCTATCTGCATGCCGTGGTGGTGGATGATCACGATATGCGCATCACCCATGTGATCCGCGGCGATGACCACCTGACCAATACCTTCCGTCAATGCATGGTTTATGACGCCATGGGCTGGACTCGCCCGCATTTCGCCCATGTGCCGCTGATCCATGGCGCGGATGGTGCCAAGCTTTCCAAGCGCCATGGCGCGGTATCCGTCTTGGATTTTCGTGAGCAAGGCTTCTTGCCCGATGCCGTCTGCAATTATCTGCTGCGGCTTGGCTGGGGGCATGGTGATGAGGAATTCATCCCGCGCGATCGCGCGGTGACCCTGTTCGACATCAGGGATGTCGGGCGCGCAGCGGCGCGGATGGATTATGCCAAGCTCACGCATTTGAATGGGCAATATCTGCGCCTGGCTGATGATGATGTGCTGACGCGTGACGTGCTGGAACGGCTGGCGAAACGCACCGTATTGTTCGGGCCGGATGGCGCCAAGCGCGTGCGGATGTTGATGACCTTCCTAAAGGAAAGGGCCAAGACGGTTGAAGAATTGACCGGCGCTGCGGCTTTCGCGGTGCAGGATGGGCCACCGATCATGGAAGCCAAGGCCGAGGCATTGCTGACGCCAGAAGCCAAGGCGCGGCTTGCCGATCTGGCGGCATTTTTGCAGACAGCACCATGGGAAAAGCAGGATCTGGACCAGTGGCTGCGCGATTACTGCGATGTGAAGGGCATCAAGCTTGGCCAGGTGGCGCAGCCCTTGCGCGCGGCACTCAGCGGCAGCACCACCAGCCCGCCGATTGATGCCGTGCTCTGGGCGCTGGGGCGGGAGGAAGCGACACTGCGCATCCTTGCCGCGGCTGGTTAGGGGCTGCTGACAGGCCCGCGTGTGATGGCGGTGAGTTCCGCATTGTAGCTGCGATAGATAGCCTCAATCCCCGTCACGCCTGCTGCGGTCAGCCGCGCGGCATGCTTGGCGTGATAGGCTTCCGCAGCTGCGCGATTGCGGAACAGATGAATGCCACCGGAACGCCCGGCTGCCTTATCCTCGGTCCAGATTTTCCAGAGCAGATCAGGCTCGGCAGCGATGTCTTCGGCCAAAGCGCCTAGCGCCCGAGCCTGCGCTTCCCCGCCAGCTTTCCTGGCGGGGAAGTCGAAGATCACCAAAGTCGCGCTATCAGGCTGAAGCGACAAGTTTCTGCGTCTGCTCGCCAAGCCCGGCAATGCCAAGCTTCATGGTCTGGCCGGCCTTCAGGAAGATTGGCGTTGGCTTCTTGCCCAGCCCCACACCTGGCGGCGTGCCGGTGAAGATCACATCGCCCGGATTGAGCGTGATGCATTGGCTGACATAGGACACAATCTGCTTCACGCCGAAGATCATGGTCTTGGTGGAACCATTCTGTTCGCGCACGCCATCCACATCGCAATACATGGCAAGGTTCTGCGGATCAGGGATTTCATCCTTGGTCACCAGCCAGGGGCCGAGCGGGCCGAAAGTGTCAAACCCCTTGCCCTTATCCCAAGCGCCGCCGCGTTCCGCCTGCCATTCACGTTCAGACACGTCATTGCCAACGGCATAGCCCGCGACATGATCAAGCGCCTGATCTTCCGAGACATATTTGGCGCGCGTGCCGATGATGATGCAAAGCTCCACCTCATAATCGGTCTTCACCGATCCGCGCGGGATAACCACGTCATCATTGGGGCCTTGCAGCGCATTGAGCGATTTCAGGAACACAATCGGTTCCTTCGGGATCGGCGCGCCTGTTTCAGCCGCGTGGTCGGCGTAGTTCAGCCCGATGCAAATCAGGTTCTTCATGCCGGTGACGGGCGGGCCAAGGCGCGGATTGCCGGCAACCTTGGGCAGGCTATTCACATCAACCGCAGCAATCTTCGCGAGTGCGGCGGGGGAGAGCACATCACCCGTGATATCCGGCACAATGGCGGAAAGATCACGAATGGCGCCGGCGGCATCCAGAATGCCCGGCTTTTCCTGGCCCGCGGGGCCGTAACGCAGCAGCTTCATCTAATAAGCCTCCCTCAATTGGAACGGCGGGCACGTACATGCCCGAAAAGCGCGAGGCCAATGCCGCCAAAGGCCAGCGCCTGAATGCTGTTGAGCGGCAGCGTCACCGCGCCCGCTGCAAGCAGCAGCGCGATCAGCATGGCAATGGAGCCCAGCATCATATAGGCGGGCATCGCCATATCCTCATTCATGCCGGCAAGCACCACGGCACCCATGGCACCCATCATGGGCACGGCAAATTCACTGGCCATTTCATTCTCCTTCGAAAAGCGGGGTAGGGCTTCCTACAATGTCCAGCCGCCGTCAATCACAATGGCCTGACCGGTGACGAAAGCGGCCTCATCGGACGCCAGATAAAGCACCAAAGCGGCCATTTCCTCAGCGGTCGCGAGCCGGCCCATGGCCTGGCGCGCGACAAAGGCAGCGCGGGCGGCCTCCACCGACCCGGCGGCGGCGGCATTGGCAGCGATTCGGTCGTGAAGGGATGGTGTATCCACCGTGCCGGGACATAGACAATTGCAGCGGATACCCTGGGCGACATATTCGGTCGCGATGGATTTCGTGAGGCCCACAACAGCGGCCTTGGTGGTGCCGTACAGAAACCGATTGGGCGCGCCCTTAAT
>JADCES010000137.1 GCA_020250005.1 Roseomonas sp. | reverse complement strand
TGCCCCATTGCAGCAACGTCGGCCAGAAGGTGCCGGCGAAGTAATTCCCGGATGCGGCCAGTGCCATGGCAATGCCGCGGCGCTTTTCAAACCAAAGCGAGACATCGGCAATGAGGGGGCTGAATACCGCCGCCGCGCCAAAGCAACTCAACAGCACGCCATAGGCAAGACCGAAGGTGAAAAGGCTCGGCGCGAAATAGGTCGCGATGCCGCCAAGCCCAATGGAGGTCGCACCGATCAAGACCGGCACCATGACGCCGAAGCGATCAGAGAGCTTGCCCATCAGCACGCCACCCACCACGAAGCCCACCATGGTCATGGTGTAAGGCAGCGCAGCACCGGCGCGGAGCGTGCCGAATTCCGCTTGCACGGCGGGCAGCACCACCACCACGGTCCACATCGGCGCGCTGCCGATCATGCTGATCAGCAGTGCAATCGCCAAGCGTGTCCAGGCAGCGCGGCCATCCAAGCGGCTGTCACGCATCATGATAGCGTCGGCTCATTCTGGGTTTCCTCGGCGTGTTTAGGTGCAGGCTGACAGTTTTGCCGGCGCCGCGCCAGGGGTTATTTCCTGCCGGGAGACCAGCGATAGGTGCGGGCTGTGGCCTCCCCCATCAGCATGGCGCGATCACTATCCGAAAGCCGATCCGATTTCAGGAAGGCATCCACGCCCTCAGCATAGGTCATCAACTCCACCGCACGCGTCCAATCCGTGCCCCAAAGGCAGCGCTGCAAACCAAAGGCATCGAAAATGCACGCAAGCGGTTCCCAGATATCGGCGTAGGGATATTCACCACGCGATAGCGTACAGGCGCCGGTGATTTTCACAACGATATTGGGAAAGGCAGCAAGCGCCAGCAGCTTCGGTAATTCGGCAAAGCCGTTTTCCATCCGCGGCGGTTCAAAAGGCTGTTGCAGCCCAAGGTGATCAATCACGAGCCGCGTATTCGGATTGCGCCGCGCCAATTCATGCACCTGATCAAGCCTGCCCCAGCAGAGCAGATTGACCGGCAGGTCACGCTTCGCTGCCGTTGCCAGCACATGATTGATGCCGAGATCGGCGGGATCGGCGGAAACATCGCCGCGCATCATGATGCGAATGCCAACCGCGCCAGGCGTCGCCTGCCAATCGGCGATGGTCTCGGCGACTGCGGGATCATTGGGATCAACCGGCTTCACCAGCGCGAAACGATCCGGATAGGCATTGCGGACGGAAACCGCATAGCTCGCGTCAAAACGATACATGGTGAAGGCGGAAACCAGAATCGCGCCATCCACGCCCACAGCATCCATGGCCTTCACCATATCGGCGCCAGTGATCTCTGCCGGGCCATGCAGCACCGCATGCCAAGGCCGGCCGGGGTGGTTGCATTCATAGGCATGAACTTGCGCGTCAATGATCGGCATGGCGGATCCTCAGGGCGTGTTTTGAGAAAAGCCTAGGCGCGGGAAGCCTGCGCAGCAAGGCGCGGGCCTTGGTGGCAAGCGTAATCCGATCTAGCTTGGCCTATACCCACCGTGATTGAGGAAACACCATGACCCCGCCCGAGAGAATGCGCGCCCTACTCGCCAAGCCTGATTTCGTTGTCATGCCCGCCGTATGGGATGGGCTATCCGCCAAGATGGCCGCCGGCGCGGGGTTCGAGACCGCCTTTCTGTCCGGTTCCTGCGTGGCGGCAAGCCGCCTGGGCGGGCCGGATCTCGATTTGATTTCCTTCGCCGAAATGTTCGATAGCTTCAACATGGTGCGTGGTGCCGCGCCGAATACGCTGGTCCTGGCCGATGGTGATCATGGCTATGGCAATGCCATGAATGTGCAGCGTACCGTGCGCGCTTATGGCCGCGCCGGGGCCGCCGCCATTCTGATTGAAGACAAGATCACGCCGCGCGCCCTGACCGCCGCCGGTAAGCCCTGCCTGCCGCGCGAAGAAGCACGCATGAAAATCCGCGCGGCTGTTGAAGCTGCCAAGGAATCCGGCATTCTGATTCTGGCGCGCACGGATTGCCGCCCGACCGCCGGCATTGATGAGGCGGTTGCGCGGATTGAAATGTTTGTCGAAGAAGGCGCGGATATCCTGTTCTTGGACAGCCCCGCCGATAATGCGGAAATCCATCGCGCGGTTGCAGCCGCCAAGGGGCGGCCTTCCTTCGTGGTGCTGTCCCCCGGCGGGGCGCGCGCCACGCCGACGCAGGCGGAAGCCAAAGCGCTTGGCTTCAAGATCGGCACCTTCCCGACCGGGATGCTCTCACCAGCCGCAGCCGGCATGAAGGCGGGCCTGGCCGCGCTGCAAGCCGGGCTTTCGGAAGCCGCCAGCGCCATGCCTTCGGCGGAATTGCGTGACACGCTTGGCTATGGCGATTACGACGCCAAGGCCAAGGCTTTCATTGTCTGATTGATACTGCGCCGGTCGGGTGTGATCACCCGACCGGATCAATCGGCGTAATCGGCGCGCCCGCGGCTTCAATCAGGGCGCCCGCTTGCAGCAGCAAATCTTCCCGATAGCGGCCGGCGAGCAGTTGCACGCCAACCGGCACGCGCCCAACCGTGCCAGTTGTAACGGTAAGGCCAGGCAGCCCCATGAGCGGTAGACCCACTTGCGTGAGCTGCGCTTCCATGATGCGGCGGAAGGCGGCCGGGCTTTCGACATCTTCCTGATCGCGGAAGGGCAATTCGCCGGAAACGGGCGTGATCGCCACCGGGAAGCGTTCGAAGAATTCCATCCAAAGCCGCACGAAATAGGACCGCTTTTGCAGCGCATCCATGAAGCTGTTCAGATCAGGCGTTGGGCAAAGTTCTTCCATCTGCGCGAAGATGAAGCTGGCATCCGGATCACCTTCCTGATGCAAAGCGCTATTGAGACCGCGGCGGCTTTCCGCGAGCCAGAGCATGGCCTGCAATTGCGCAGGTTCTCGCAGGGGGGGAGTATCCGTTTCCTCAATCGTCCAGCCGGCGGCTTGCAGGCGCTTCGCGGCATCACGCAAAGCGGCTTGCACTTCGGGTTGCAGTTTCATGCCATCCGGCGAAAGGCAGAGCGCGGCGCGTTTCGGTGCGGGCGGGCCTTCCATCGCAGCTTCCACCCACCAGGGGTCGCGAATATCGCGCGCACACATGGCGCCGAAAGCGAGTTTCACATCGGCGATGGTTCGCGCCAGCGGGCCACTCACGGCCATCAGCTGCCCACCAACATGGCGTTCCGCGCCTGAAGCATTCCAGGCCGGAATACGCCCAAGCGTTGGGCGCAGCCCGTGAATGCCGCAGGCATAGGCAGGGTAGCGGATGGAACCGCCAATATCCGTCCCATGACCAATCGCACCAATGCCGGCCATGGTGGCGGCACCCGCACCGCCCGAGGAACCACCAGGCGTAATGCTGGGGTCGCGCGGGTTTTTTGTATGGCCATGCAACGAATTGCGCGTGAACCAGCGCAACGAGAATGCCGGCGTATTGGTCCGCCCAACAATCACCGCGCCCGCCTTGCGCAGATTGGCAACCACCGGGCTATCCTGCTTGGCGATCAGATCCTTTTGCAGACGCAGCCCATTCGTTGTTGCATAGCCTTGTTGGTCCGCATTCACCTTGATGGTGATGGGCACACCGGCCAACGGCCCGGCATCCTCACCCCGCGCGATCATGGCATCAATGCGCGCAGCTTCCGCGAGCGTCTCCGCCGGGCGGTGATCCACCACGGCATTGATCTTGGGGTTCACCGCATCAAGCCGCGCCAGCGCGTCCTTCGCGGCTTCCGTGGCGGAGACCTGTCTGGACCGAATGCGCGCAGCCAAATCGCTTGCGCTGAGCCGCCATAAATCGCCCATGGTCACTTCCTTCTTTTATGCGCGGCCTTAGCCCGGCAGCGCGAGGACGTTCTTGCTGATGATATTGCGCTGGATTTCATTCGAACCGCCATAAATGGTTGAAGGCCGTGCCTGAATATAGAGCCCGGTCGGGTTCAGGTTGCGATTGCCTTCCATGGGGTCCAGCAAGCCCGCGTTTTCGCCACAGATTTCCAGCATGGTATCGGTGATGCGTTGAAAGAGTTCTGTCTGAAACACCTTGAGCATGGATACATCGGGGCCGAGGGTCTCACCGCGTCGCACCTTATCCACGAAGACGCCATAGAGCGATTTCAGATCTTCCAGATCAAGCCGCAGCTTGGCGTAGGTATCCTGGAACACCGCATCTTCCCAAACCCCCATCCGTTCCGCGAGTTGCTTCAGGCGCGAAAACGCATAGGCCGAAAGCCGTGGGGAGCCGAGATAAATGCGTTCAAAGGAAAGCAAAGCCTTCGCCATATCCCAGCCGCGATTGGGCGTGCCGACCAGATTGGCCGCCGGCACGCGCACATTATCGAAGAATACCTCACAGAATTCGTCGTGATATTCCAGATTGATGATCGGCTTTACCGTGATGCCGGGGCTGGTCATATCCACGAGCAGGAAGGAAATACCTTCCTGCTTCTTCGCATTCTTGTCTGTACGCACCAGCAGAAAGCACCAATTGGCATCCATGGCGAGTGTGGTCCAGATCTTCTGACCATTCACCACGTAATGATCGCCATCCAGCACCGCTTCGGTACGGAGCGCTGCCAAATCCGATCCCGCATTGGGTTCGGAATAGCCCTGGCACCAGATATGCTCACCGGAGAGGATCTTCGGCAGAAAGAATTGCTGCTGTTCGCGCGTGCCGTGATTGATCAGCAGCGGCCCCACCATGACAATGCCATGGTCATTGGTGCGCGCGCAGCCATGGCGTTCGATTTCCTCGGTGAAGATAATCTGCTTCGCCGGGGACAGCCCAAGCCCGCCAAATTCGCGCGGCCAGCCGGGGCAAAGCCACCCCTTTTCCGCCAACTTGTAATACCAGGGCTTGTTTTCATCCCAATGCAGGCGCTTTGGCGGATTGCGCAATTCGGCAGGATATTCCGCCTCAATCCATTGGCGCACATGCAGGCGGAAGGCTTCATCTTCCAGCAGGTTCAGATCCTGGGTTTCGCGTGGGTCAATCATTTCCTCAGCCTCCCGTAAAATTCGGCTTGCGCTTGGCGAAGAAGGCAGCGCGGCCTTCCTTGAAATCCGCGGTCGTAAATAGCGCGGCCTGATAGGTTTGTTCCTGTGCCAAAGCCTCATCCAGGCCATCGGCAAAGATTTGCTTGGTGAAGGCAATGGGGCCAGGCGCTTCGGCGGCCAGGAAGTGCGCTTTTTCCAAAGCCATTTCCAAAGCCTTGCCGGGTGGCGCGATGTAATCCACCAGGCCGATGCGTTCGGCTTCCGATGCGGCGATCACTTCATGGAAAAACAGGATGCGCCGCGCGCGGCCAATGCCGACACGCGCGGGCAGGAAATGCGGCAGGCCCATATCGGACATCAGGCCAATCTTGTGAAAACCCGCGGTGAAACGCGCATCTTCGGCGGCCACAATCACATCACAGGCACAGGCAACCGCCATGCCGGCACCGGCTGCCCAGCCTTCCACCGCTGCCACCACGGGCTTGCCGCCCTTGGCCATGAGGCGCACGAGCTTATGGGTGCGGCGCATCCTCTCCCGCCCCGCCAGCGTGCTGTCGATATCCATGGAGGAGATATCGCCACCGGCGCAGAAAGTGCCCTCGGCCCCCGTCACGACAATGGCGCGGATCGTATCATCGCCATGGGCGCGTTCCATTACCTCCTCCATCGCGGTGCGGAGCACGGGCGCGATGGCATTCTTGCGCGATGGGCAATCAATGGTGACGATCAGCACCGCGCCATCGCGTGCTTCCAGAATGCGCTGGCGTAGTGGTTCGGCAGGCGCGCTCATTCCGCATCCTCCGGCGCCAGCGCCATGAAGCGGCGGCGATGCAGTGCGGCGGAGCCGAATTGATTGGCGATCACCATACCGCGGCGGAGATAAAGCCCGACATCATATTCATCCGTATAGCCAATGCCGCCATGGAGCTGGATGCATTGGCGGAGCACCATCAACCCGCTTTCACCCGCGCGCGCCTTGGCCTTGGAAACCGCGGCCTTGCGCGCATCCCCTGCCGCACCGCCATCCAAGGCCGCTGCTGCCGCTTCCACCGCTGCGCGTGTGAGCGCGAGATGGATTTTCAAATCCGCGGCGCGATGCTGCAACGATTGGAAGGTGCCGATGATACGGCCGAATTGCTGGCGGGTTTTGAGATAGGCAAGCGTCATGTCAAAGGCGCGCTCCATCAGCCCGACCATGGCGCCGGCTGTCATCAAAGCGGCTTCATCAAGTGCGGCATCCAAGACAGCGCCAATATCAGCGGCGATGCGATTGCCGCGTGCCGGGTCAGCGCGCAGCGTGCCGAAATACCCGCCATCCATGGTTTTTTCCAAAGCGAGATCAGCGCCCGCCGCCGGCACGGCGTAAAGCGCCAAGCCAGCGCCTTCCCGCACCGGCACCAAAAACACATCAGCGCCACCAGCTTGCGGGATGAAGACGCGCGGCGCATCGGCATTGCCGGGCGCCGCCAAGGTATCAGCACGTTCCTGCCACGCCGTCAGCACCACTTGCTGGCCCGCCAGCAACGGCGCCAGCAGTGATTGATCATCTGCCGCCGCCAGCAAACACGCCGAAAGCATCGCCGGGATCAGCGGTTCAGGCGCCAGGCCGCCCGCGAGTTCTTCGTTGAGCGCAATCGCCTCACTCATGCCAAGCCCGGCACCGCCGGCGGCCTCTGCTACCGCAAGTCCAATCCAACCAAACTCGCCCATCTGGGCAAAAACGCGCTTGTCAAAACCCGGCGCAGCGAACCGCAGGCCGCGTACGCGCTTGCTATCCCCGCCACGCGGCGCCACCGCACCCGCGCTATCGCGGATCATGCGAATCGATTCCGCGCGTTCTTCCAAAACCTCACTCATGCCCGTTTCCTCATTGCCCGCAGGGGCACCCTTTTAATTCGTATGCAGCTTGGCGCCGCTGGCGGCCTGGATTTGGTCAAAGGTGACACCGGGCGCCAGATCACGCACCACAAAACCCTTGCCCTTCACCACATCCAGTACACCAAGATTGGTATAGACGCGGCTGACCGCGCCAGGTGTGGTCAGCGGATAGGTGCAGCGTTCCACAATCTTGTGCCCGCCATCCTTGGTGGTGTGTTCCATCACCACCCAAAGGCGCTTGGCGCCGGCGCCAAGATCCATGGCACCACCCACCGCAGGCGCTGAGTCATTTTCGCTGGTCGCCCAATTGGCGATATCGCCATTGGCCGCGACTTCAAAAGCCCCCAACACGCAAAGATCAATATGCCCGCCGCGGATCATGGCGAAGCTATCGGCGTGGTGGAAATAAGAACCACCGGGGCGCAGCGTGACGGCCTGCTTGCCGGCATTCACCAGCCAGGGGTCCACCTTATCGGGTGCGGGCGCGGGCCCCATGCCCAGAATGCCGTTTTCCGAATGCAGAATCACTTCGCGTTCCAGCGGCACGTAATTCGCGATCATGGTCGGAATGCCGATGCCGAGATTGACGAACCAGCCCTCCGGAATGTCTTCCGCGACACGGGCGGCCATTTGCTTACGGTCAAAGCCATTCATGGTCTGATCCCCCTTCTTTCCTGCCTGCTCATGCCCATGCCGGGCCGCGGTCAATATGCAACACGCGCTTCACGAAAATGCCGGGCGTATGCACATTTTCCGGCACAATCTCACCCAATTCGCGGATGTGGCTGACCTGCGCGATGGTCATATCGGCCGCCATGGCCATCACTGGGTTGAAATTCCGCCCGCTGGAACGATAGGTGAGGTTACCCCAACGATCCCCTTCCCAGGCTTCCACCAGCGCCACATCAGCCTTCAGCGCATGTTCCATGACGTAATTGCGCCCGTTGAATTCACGCTGTTCCTTGCCATTGGCCAGGATGGTGCCAACCGATGTCGCGGTGAAAAACGCCGGCACACCAGCGCCGGCAGCGCGCATGCGTTCTGCCATCGTGCCTTGCGGCACAATCTCAAGCTCGATCTTGCCTTGGCGGTAAAGCTCTTCAAACACCACAGAACCGGCGGAACGCGGGAAGGAGCAAATAATCTTGCGCACACGGCCCAATTCCATGAGCCGCGCGAGGCCCACGCGCCCGGTGCCGGCGTTATTGGCAACACAGGTCAGGTCGGTCGCGCCCTGTTCGATCAGCCCTTCAATCAATTGGTCAGGCTGGCCGACAGCACCGAAACCGCCGATCAGCACGGTTGATCCATCCTTGATACCGGCCATGGCATCCGCCATGGATTGAACGATCTTGTTGATCATACGTATTTTCCCATCATCATTCAGGCGAAGCGGAACAGGCCATTGCTGACCACCACCTTGTCACGCTCCACAACACGCGCGCGGAAGGCAGCACCAACTGCCTCATGCCAAATCTCGGTACGGATTGTCTCGCCAGGATAGACCGGGGAGGAGAAGCGCAAATCCATCTTGCCGAAGCGCGCCGTGTCGTAATCGCAGAGCGTCTTCAGCAGCGCATGGCAGACCGTGCCAAAGGTGCAAAGCCCATGCAGGATGGGGCGCGGAAAGCCGGCGGCCGCTGCTATTTTCGGGTCTATATGCAGCGGGTTCAAATCCGTATTGAGCCGATAGATAAGCGCCTGTTCCGGCCGCGTTGCGAGATCAAGCGAGACATCAGGCGCGCGGTCCGGTTCGGCATGCGGCTGCTTCACAGGCCCACTCGGCCCGCCAAAGCCGCCATCAGCGCGCAGAAAGGATGTGCTGGTGAGTGTGGCCAGCAAATCGCCCGTCTTCGCATCAATCACCTGGCGTTCGGAATACATGAGCGCGCCTTTGCCCTCACCGCGATCCACGAGGCCGGTCACGCGCGAACGGCCAATGATCTCGCCTTCTGTCGGCAGCGGCTTGTGGAGGATCAAGCCCTGTTCGCCATGGACAATCTTCACCCAATCCATACCGGTATCAGGATTGCGTGACCAAAAGCCCGGCGCACCCAGCACCACGGGCATGGACGGCATGACTTTCAGGCGCGGTTCATAGAGGAAATCGAGCTGCTGTTCATCCATCGGGTCCTGGCCGAGCCCAACAGAGAAATTATACATCGCCACATCCTGCCAGCGCAGATGCTGGCGCATTTCCGGGATGGGGTAGTTCAGCAGCTTTTCGTAGATGATTGGCATGTCAATGCCCTTCCTCAATTTCAATCACCGCATCCGCGGCAAAGGCGCCCTGCCCTGCCGGCAGCACCAGCATGGGGTTCACGTCAACCGATGCCAAACGCGGCCCGGCCGCCACGGCGAAACGCGATAGCGAGGCAAGTGCTTCCGCCAGCGCCTTCACATCGGCCTTGGGTTTGCCACGCGCGCCATCCAGCAAAGGAAAGCCCTTCAGCGAACGGATCATGGCTTCGGCTTCGGTCGCATTGAAGGGGCAGCGGCGGAAGGCGACATCCTTCAGGATTTCGATGAACACACCGCCAAGCCCCACCATGGCAACAGGGCCAAAGACCGGGTCTCGCAGCACGCCAAGCGCCATTTCAACGCCGCCGGTGATTTGCTTGGCAATCAGCACACCTTCAATGCGTGCCTTGGGCGCGTGCTGTGCGGCGCGGGCCAGCAAGGTCGCATGCGCTTCACGCACCGCAGCGGCATCGCCCAGGTTCAAAATCACGCCACCGATTTCGCTCTTGTGCAGGATATCGGGCGAGAGGATTTTTGCCACCACCGGATAGCCTATGGCATCCGCCGCGCGCACCGCATCTTCAACATTAGCACACGCCTGTTCTGGCACCGCAGGCACGCCGGCTTCGGCCAAAAGGCGCTTGGCTTCGGCTTCTGTTGGAGTTTGTGCAGGTAGTGAAACACTTGGCAGCGCGCCCACAGCACCCGCTTCCTGCCGCGCGAAATAGGCACCGAAGCGCCCCATGGCGGCAATGGCATTCACCGCGCGCGTTGGGTCCTCAAAAACAAGGAAGCCGTCTTCTTCATATTCGCGCACCTTCTCGCGCGAACAAATCGCCGAAAGAACCCAAAGCCGATCCCGCCGTTTGGCGATGGCATCCCGCATGAAGGGCCTGAGCTTCGGCGCCATGGAGGTGGAGCCGCCCGTTTGCGTCAAGAACACCAGAACGGAAGGATAGCCACCATCGCCTGCGGTCGCTTCCAGGAAATCGCCAAACAGCTCGGTCTGGTTCACCGCCTGCGCAGTGCAATCAACCGGGTTGCGCGGCGCGCAAAAGCTGATCAGGCCGCGCAGCTTATCCTGCGATGCCTGCGGCATTTCGGGCATGGGCAGGCCGACGGCCTCCGATGCATCGGAAATCAGCACGCCAGCACCGCCACTCACGGTCAGCACGCCAAGCGAATTATTGGCGGGATAAATGCGCCGCGATGCCGCATAGGCGATATCGAGCATTTCTTCCGTGGTGCGTGCGCGCAAGACGCCGAATTCATCCAGCACGGCTTGTGTCACCGCATCATCACCCGCGATGGAAGCGGTGTGGGATTTTGCCGCAGCACCACCCAAAGCGCTGGCGCCGACCTTCATCATGATCACGGGCTTGCGGTTGCGCCGCGCGAGATCAAGGGCGGCGACAAAACCGGCACTTTCGCGAATGCCCTCCGCATAGGCGCAAATGACTTCCACTTCCGGCGCCTGCGCCATCCAGCCGATGGCCTCACCCAATGAGACATCCGCCTCACTGCCGGTGGTCACGCAGATCGTTGTGCCAAGCCCGCGTTGCCGCGCCACGGCAAACACATGCGTGCCATAGGCGCCGGATTGGGACGCGATGCCGATATTGCCGCGAATGGGCCAGCCCTGTTCGAAGGAAAGCGAGAAGATCGGATAAAAACCGATCGCTGCATTGAACAGCCCAAGGCAATTCGGCCCCAGCACGCGCATGCCATGGCGGCGTGCGGCAGCAACAAGCCTTTCCTGCATGGCGGCGCCGGCTTCATCCACTTCGGCAAAGCCCGCGGTGAAGACAATGGCGGATTTGCAGCCGCGCGCACCCAGATCATCCATGGCTTGAATCGCGGCTTCACCCGGCACGGCGATAATCGCAGCGTCCGGCACTTCGGGCAAAGCGGCCACGGAAGCAAAGGCCGGCAGGCCCTGCACGGTCGGGCGATTCGGGTTCACGGGCAAAAGCCGGCCCTGGAAGCCCTGGCTTTGCATATAGGCAATGGGGCGCCCGCCAATGCGCGTGGCGTCATCGGATGCGCCAATCACGGCAACGGAACGCGGGCGGATCATGGCATCTAGAGCATGTGTGCTTCGCATTGGCTCAGCACCCATGCTCTGGGGTTTTGTTTGGTCGCATTTTCCGAGTCGCCAAGTGAGTCCACTTGGCTTGAAAATGCTCCAGCGCGGCAAAATCGGCGGTAGTTTTTACGGCACTCAAAGGGCCGCCTTCGGCGGGCATCGCGTCTTCCTCCTGAAATCGCTCGCAGGGTGGCGCCAGCGGGCGCGGGCGGCAAGGGGTTGTTCAGCCAAATAAAACGAGCAGCGCCCCCACAGCGCCGGCCGCCAGGGAAAGCCCGGCATAGGCCATGCCATAGCGCCCGCCACCCAAGGCCAGGGCATAGCCAGCCTTGGCGCAGATATTGACCGCAACCGCCATCAGTACCGCCTGGGCGGCAAACTCCAGGCTGATAGTCCCCGGCGCCAGCAGCGGCACGGAAAGCGCCACCGCATCCACATCAGCAAGCCCGGTGATGGCCGCGACCGCCAGCACCGCCTCTGGCCCCAACCGCTCGGCGGCCAATTTGGAAATCAGCACCACGGCGGCGAGCAGCAGGGCGATTTTCAACACCGCACTGAGTTCGAAGGGGTTGTCAGGCATGCTGACCACGGCGCCATCCGCCCCCGCGCGGCGCGCCAGGACAAAACCGGCCAGGGCCATGCCAAGCGCCGCGACACCAAGCGGCGCCAGAAGATGCGCCGCAACGGCAGGCGCGATGAAGGCGACAATCCCAATGGTGCGCAGGCAGGAAACCGCCCCCGCCATGAGCGCCCCAGCGGCCAGCGCCAAAGCGGCGCCGCCAGCCGCCGCCGCGCGCGCATTGGCGAGCGTCACAGCCGTGGACGACACCAAGCCCCCCGCCGCGCCGCTGAACAGCAAGCCGCGTTCTGGCCCCATCAGCCTGACCGCGAGGTAGCCAAGGTAGGAAATCGCCGCGAGCAGAATGGCAAAGCGCCAAATCTTGGCCGGGTTCAGCCCGCCCAGCAGGGCAATCGGCTCATCCGGCACCAGCGGCATGACCAGCAAGGTCATGGACAGCAGCATAAGCGCGGAGCGCAACTCGGCCCAGGTGATGCGCTTCATCAGCCCATGCAGGCTCTCACGCGAGGCCAGGATGGCGGTCATGGCCACGGCAGCGGCGCCAGCCACCGCCATATCACCCAGCACCGCGAGCGCACCCAGGCCATAGGTGCCAAGCGCGGCGACCAGGCTGGTGGCGGAGACCTTGTTCTCAGCCTCCGCTTCGCGCAGCGCGAAGGGCAATTGCGCGGCAAGCAAAGCCGCGAGCCCAAAGCCCAGCAGCAGCGCGCCGCCATTCTGACCGAGCGCCGAGGCCAAAACCGCCATGACACCACCGAAAAGCCCGGTCAGCGCAAAGGTTCGCACGCCAGCAGTACGCCTGCCGGGCGCTTCCTGGCGTTCGCGCCAATGCCGTTCCGTGCCCACCAGCAAACCAATGGCAAGCGCGGCGGCCAGGCGATGGATCAGCTCCTCGGTGCCCATCGCGCCATAAGGCGCCAAGCGCTGCGCTATCGCAAGCAGAAAGCTTGCGCGCGCCGGGGCATCGCGGCCATATGTCGCGAATGTCGCTTTCCTTCTCTCGCGCGGAATTGCAGCGCTATTCCCGCCATATCCTGCTCCGCGAAGTGGGCGCGATCGGCCAGGCCAAGCTCCGCGCCGCGCGCGTGCTGATCGTGGGCGCGGGGGGCTTGGGATCGCCGCTCGCGCTTTATCTGGCCGCGGCGGGGATTGGTACGCTCGGCCTTGTGGATCATGACGCGCTGGAGCTTTCCAATCTGCAGCGCCAAGTCGCGCATACCACCGCGCGGATTGGGGAGAATAAGGCGGCAAGTGTCGCGGAAACACTCAAGGCGCTGAATCCGGAAGTCGCGGTGGATATCCATGCGCGGCGGATGGATGCGGCGGCGGCGCGCGATCTGATCCCGCATTATGACGTGATCTGCGACGGGACGGATAATTTCGACACACGCTTTCTGCTGGGCGATGCCTGCCATTTGCTCGGCAAGCCCCTGGTGAGTGCGGCGGTGCTGCGCTTTG
>JADCES010000136.1 GCA_020250005.1 Roseomonas sp. | reverse complement strand
GCAGCACCTTCACGGTTCCGAGTTCCGGGTCCACTTCCACATCGCAGATATGCGTCGCGAACCCGCCTTCGGCGCCGGTTGTGTTCAACTGTACGCCAGCACCAATCGGCCCGCCGGTTTCCGTTGCCTTGGCAGCGATTTCCTTCAGGCTCAGCGGCGGGAATTGACCCGCATTGGCGCCCGCGGGACGCGCTTCGCCATTGTCCCAAATCACCGCTTCGGGATCGATCTTCCAGATCTTCGCCGCGCGTTCCTTGAGCTGCGTGATGACCTTTTCGGATGATTGCGTCACCACCATCGCGGAAGCGAACAACACGCGGCTGCCACCGGTCAGGTTGGAATAGCCAATCGTCGCGGTATCGCCGATCAGCACGGACACGCGCTTGTAATCAATGCCAAGCAATTCCGCCGTGATATTGGCGATGGACGCACGCGAACCACCGATATCAGGATGGCCCGTGGTGACGACAACATTGCCATCTTCCGTGATGTTCACCTGCGCGGAGCTTTCACCACCCGCATTGAACCAGAAGCCGCTGGCAACCCCACGGCCCTGATTGGGGCCAAGCGGCGCGCCGTAATGCGGATGCGCCATGGCGGCTTCAATGGTTTCCTTGAAGCCGATGCGTGGATAGACCGGACCATGCGCGGCCTTGGTGCCTTCCTGCGCCGCGTTTTTCAGGCGGAGCGCCAGCGGGTCCATACCGATCTTTTCGGCCAATTCATCCAGCACGCATTCCACACCATAAGCGCCAATCGGCGCACCCGGCGCGCGATAGGCCGCAACCTTGGAGCGGTTGGACACCACATCAAAGCCCTGCGAATGCACATTCGGGATGTTATAGGGCGCGAAGGCGCAACCCGCCGCACCGCGAATGGGCGAACCGGGCAAGGCACCTGCTTGCAAATAGAAAGTGCCCTGTGCCGCGACGATGGTGCCATCCTTCTTCGCGCCAATCTTGACGGTGCTGAAGGAACCCGAAGTCGGGCCTGTGGCGCGCATCACTTCTTCGCGCGTCATCACCATCTTTACCGGGCGACCGGATTTCTTGGCGAGCAGCAGCGCCACCGGTTCCAGATAGACAATCGTCTTGCCACCAAAGCCGCCGCCGATTTCCGCCGGAATGGCGCGGATATCACTTTGCGGCAGGCCCGTGAGGTAGGAACACATCGCACGGACCATGAATTGGCCCTGGCTAGAGCTCCAGACTGTCGCCTTGCCATCGGCAACACTGACCAGGCAGGCATGGGTTTCGATATAGCCCTGATGCACGGGCGCGGTGCGGAAGCTGCGTTCCACCACCACTTCGGCTTCCGCAAAACCGGCATCCACATCGCCAAGCTTATGTTCCAGCTTGCCCGCGATGTTCGAAGGCTTGCCATCAAACTTGATGAAATCATGCAGGATCGGCGCATCGGGCTTGATCGCGTCTTCCGCGTCAATCACGAAGGGCAGAACCTCATATTCCACTTCGATCAGCTTCAGCGCCTCGGCCGCCACCTTTTCGGAAATCGCGGCAATGGCGGCAATCGGGTGGCCATGGAACAGCGCCTTTTCGCGCGCCATGATGTTGCGGCACATCCAGCGCATATCCTGGATCCCCAGCATGACCGATTTGTCGAGCGGGAAATCCACAACATCCTTATGCGTCACCACGGCCTTCACACCGGGATGCGCTTCCGCCTTGGCGGTATTGATGGAAATGATGCGCGCATGCGGGTGCGGGCTGCGCAGCACCTTGCCCCAGATCATGCCGGGCATATTGGTATCGGCGGCATAGGCAGCGCGGCCCGTGACCTTTTCCGCACCATCCGGACGGATCGTATTCTTGCCGATCCATTTGTTGGACATATCGTTCATCAGGCGGCCCCCCTCATTTCAGCGGCGGTTTCAAGCACGGCGCGAACAATCTTGTCGTAACCCGTGCAGCGGCACAGGTTGCCCGCCAGGCCGAAACGCACTTCGGTTTCGGTCGGGTTCGGGTTTTTCTCGAGCAGCGATTTCGCGGCAATCAACACGCCCGGCGTGCAGATGCCGCATTGCAGCGCGGCCATTTCCAGGAATTTGCGCTGCAGCGGGTGCAGATCGCCACCCTGCGACATGCCTTCAATGGTGCCGAGTGATTTGCCTTCGGATTCCACCGCCAGCATCAGGCAGGCGCAAACCAGGCGGCCATCAACCGTGATGGAGCAGGCGCCGCAATCGCCCGTGCCGCAGCCTTCCTTGGCGCCGGTCAGGCCAAGCGGGCCACGCAGCGCATCCAGCATGCTGTCATGCGCGTCGCACAGGAACTCCATCGGTTCCCCATTGATGGTCGTAGAAACATGCATTTTGGACATGGGATCAGCTCCGGCTCGCGCGTTCAGCGGCAATGGCGACGGCGCGCTTCAACAGCACGCCCGCAACCTTGGTGCGATAGGCAATGGTGCCGCGCTTGTCATTGATGGGGCGGCAAGCGGCGCGGCAGGCAGCGGCCGCGGCTTCCACCGCTGCGGGTTCCAGCCGGCTGCCGATCAGCGCCTTGGCAGCGTCTTCCACCAGCATCACGGTCGGCGCCACGGCGCCAAGCCCAACACGCGCGGCGGTGCAAACGCCATCCTTCATGGTCAGGCTGACACCGCAGCCCACCACTGCGATATCCATTTCCGTGCGCGGAATCATGCGGAGATACGCATCGCCCGAACCGGCGGGGCGCGCGGGCAGGGTGAAGCTCACCAGGATTTCACCGGGGGCGAGGTTGGTCTTGCCTGGACCGGCGGGGAAGGCTTCCACCGGCATTTGCCGGCGGCCATTCGGGCCCTGCACCGACACCACCGCACCGGCCGCGACCATCGCCGGCACGCTATCGCCGGCGGGTGAACCATTGCAGAGATTCCCACCCGGTGAGGCGCGGCCCTGCACCTGCTTCGAGCCGATCAGGTTCACCGCTTCCAGCACGCCCGGCCAGACCTTGCCAAAACGCGGATGATCCGCGAGCGCGGCAGCGGAGACCGCCGCACCAATCGTGAAACTGCCATCGGCATTTTCCGTAATGCGGTTCATTTCGCCGATTTTCTTGATATCCACGATCAAGCCCGGGCTTGCGATACCGGCACGCATCTGCACCAGCAGATCCGTCCCGCCCGCCAGAATCCGCGCCGCACCCTGGGCCGCGGCGAAGGCGCTGACCGCTTCATCAAGCGTCTGCGGCGCCAAATATCGAGTATCCGTCATGAGCGTTCCTGTCGTCCTTGCCTTGCTCTGACACCCCGGGTCAGGGGGCCATTCTTCCTCAGGCACTTAGAGTGGAACAAGGCTATAGGGACGCGCAAGATCGGCATAGCCCCCAGCTGGCAATTGGGCGTGATTCGGGTGTTTCGGCCTTTACCTTCATGGTCGAACTGCGTGATGCTGCGGAAAAAGGGGGGAAAACATGACCAAGACACTATGACGCCGCCGCGCAGCCATGATCACCGGCGGGGCGCTTCTAGCGGCGCCGCGCCTGGCCCGCGCCGCCTGGCCGGAACGGCCGATCCGCATCATCGTAGCCTTCCCGCCGGGCAGATCGACCGATGTGGTGGCGCGCGGTGGCAGCGCGGCTGGAAGTGCTGATTGGTCAATCCGTGGCGGAGGAAAATCGCGGCGGCGCCGGGGGCAATATCGGCACCCAGGCGGTGAAGGGCGCGACTGATGGCCATACGCTGCTGATGCACAGCACGGCATTTTGTGTGAACCCATCTCTCTATCGCACGGCGGGCTATGCCTTGGATGATTTCACAACCATCGCCGTGGTGGCGACCGCGCCCAATGCCTTGTTCGTCCACCCATCCGTGCCGGCGCGCAACCTGACTTAGCTATTGGCGCATATGCGGGCTAATCCCGGTATGGCCTATGCCCATTCCGGCACCGGCACCACGCCGCATCTTGGGGCGGAATTGCTGTTCCGCACCCTGGCGAAGGTGGAAGCGACCCCCGTTGCCTTCGGTCCCGCCCAGGCCGCAACCGCGGTGCTGGCCAATCAGGCGCCGATCGGCAGCAGCAGCCTGCCGCCCGCGCTGCCACTGATCCGTGAAGGCCGCGTGCGCCCGATTGCGGTCGCGGGGGCCGAGCGTGACCCGAAGCTGCCGGATGTGCCGACCGTCGCCGAACAGGGCTTTCCCGGCTTTGCCGCTTCCACCTGGTTCGGGCTTTTCGCCCCGGCGCGGCAATCGGCTGAGGCATTGGCACGGCTTGCCACCGAAGTGCCGCGCGCCATGGCGGACCCAGAATTGAAGGCGCGGTTGGCCACGCTTTCGCTGACCGATCCTGGGCTTGCCGGCGCGGCGACGGCGGATGTCGTGCGGCGGGAAGCGCAGATCTGGGCCGAAGTGGTGCGGAGTTCTGGTGCCACGGCGGATTGAAAATGCGCGGCCGGACCAGCGCCTTCCGGTCCGGCTGCCGCCTTGCGTTCTGCCATTCGCCGCAGCGTTTTTTTACGGCTTTCACGCGACGTTGACGGCGTTTCACTTTTTTTCCCCAAGAAAGCCTGAGATTTGACGCGGATCATGCGTGAAAATCACGCCGCCCATACTCATGCCTGCCATGCTGATCCTGGAGCAGATCACGTTCAGATGGAATCATCTGAATGTGTGAAGATGCTCTAAAGACAACGACGTAATGACGGTGCAACCACGCGGCCCCTGATGGCAGCGATTTGCTGAAAGAGATGCCATGTCGGATTTCATGCGGCCTGAAGGTAACCGGCTTGATGCCCCGCGGAAGCCGGCAAGACGAGAAACCAATGAGGTTGACCGTTTCGTTGGTGAACGGATTCGGCTGTACCGTTCCATGGTCGGCATGAGTCAGCAGAAGCTTGCGGAGCATCTGGGTGTCACCTTCCAGCAGCTGCAAAAATATGAGCGTGGGGAGAATCGTATCGGTGCCGGGAGGTTGCTGATGGTGGCGAACGCGCTTGGCATTCCCATCACTTTCCTGCTGGATGAGGAGGGTTTTTCGTCACGTCAGGCAAATGCCACTCCTGCCGGGGGGGAATTGCCGGAGCCTGTACGGGATGCCTACAGTATCGGCCGGGCTTTTTCGCAGATCAGCGATCCCGAGGTGCGCCGTTCCATCACTATCCTGGTGCAAAGCCTTGCGCAGCAGGAAGAAAGTGACAGGGCCTAAATATTATTTCGTATTAAGAACAATCCGTGAGGATCGTGCGATAACAAACGCCCGGATGATCACGAAAATTTGAGTAGCTTCAAAACTGTGCAAGATGTTCCGGCAAGACATCTTCCCAGCCGATCGCCCTCGGAAGCAGGTGCGCAGCCGAAATGGTGCGGGACAATTCGGGCAAGGCTTCGATTTCCTGGCGGCTGAAGCTGCGTTCCATATGCATGGCCGCCGCCCAAAGCCGCAGGACCGCCAATTCAAGCTCCGGCGTAATGATATTTTCAGAAATCGTGTTTTCACCATCGCGTGGCATGGCGGAATTCCCTTCACCCTTGGTGCCGATAGTTTAAGCAAATTCGGATACAAGGCAACAAAATTTTACAAAATTTCTTAGCCTTCATAAGGGAATTTTCTGATTAAACGATATTTCGCGCATGCGCAGGCCGCCCCTTGTGGCAGGATGCCCTGATATCCCATCTGCGGTCTTCGGTTTTATGCCGTATTGGTATCGTCCCGTTCTCTGGCGCGCTGTGTCTTGCGCAGTGAAACGGCATAATCGCCAAGCTTGCGGTGCGGGTCCTTGTTCGGGCGCACGACCGTCTGGCGGAAATCATTCCATTCGGCCTCACCAAAGCCGGACAAATCCTCGATGATCGAGAAGTTTTCCGCTGCCGCACCATAAGCCTCCCGTGGGAGGGGTTGCACTTGCAGGAAGGGAAAATTCGGATCGAATTCGATTGGGTGATGCGTGCGCGTGAGGCGCACATTGATGAAAAGCGGGCCGAACCAACTGTTGGTCTCCACAATGCCTTCATAGCATTCATAGCCGCGATTGCGGACGAAATTGGCTGGCGCGCGAATAAGTGCCGCCCAACCTGGTGCGGTGCGCATGGCAAGACCACTCCAGATCTGCACCAAACCTGGTTCAATGAAGGTGCTGAGGAAGGGCGGCGAATAGCCCTTGATGTCATCGGGGGCAGCATCATCAAAATGTGGCGCGAAGTTCGGAAATTGCGCGGTGGTGAGGGGAAACCAATCTTCCACGCCATCATAGGTCCAGATCACATCTGAACCATCCCACATCAGCTTGAAGCCAATCGGTGGAAAGATGTACCACCCGAAGGAAGATGCGGTGGTCATCGCCTCACAAAACCGGAAAGCCCTGGTTGGCATACTGCCTGCGGCAGAACGATCGGCGCGCTGAGGCAGGCGCGCCGAAGGGATCATGCGGTAGAAGGTGGCAAGCGGGGTTTCCGCCTTGCGGGCTTCAGTCACGGTTTAGCCTGTCCTGTGGTTCGAGGTTTTGGAAGGTGAAACTCTCCCTCGAAATCCCCCAAACCGCCATCCGGCGCGTGGTGCCCCGGATGCCATTGATTTTGGCTTCAGCGCGGCAGGCTCGGCGCATAGCCGCCTAAGCGAACTTTGCCGGAATCGGCCACCGACATGGCGGAAACGCGCACCGGCGGCAGGCTTGGTGCATAACCACCCAGGCGAACCTTGCCCGCATCGGCCACTGCTTCGGCGGAAACGCGCACCGGCGGCAGGCTCGGCGCGAAGCCGCCCATGCGAACCTTGCCCGCATCGGCCACGGCTTCGGCGGAAAGGCGCACCGGCGGCAAGCTCGGCGCGAAGCCGCCCATGCGAACCTTGCCCGCATCGGCCACGGCTTCGGCGGAAAGGCGCACCGGCGGCAGGCTCGGCGCGAAGCCGCCCATGCGAACCTTGCCCGCATCGGCCACGGCTTCGGCGGAAAGGCGCACCGGCGGCAGGCTCGGCGCATAACCACCCATGCGAACCTTGCCAGTATCGGCCGTGGCGGCCCCACCCAGGGAGACCGGCGCCATGGAAGGAAGTTGTTGCATGTGCTGCTTGTTCATTTTACCATCTCCTGTGTTGGGTTACGATCTGAAGACTACCAGAGGTTGAACCGTAAACGTTGTAGAGCGTCGATACGGTGTAGCTTGGTGCCTCGGCGTGAAGAGGCTGTGAAGCGAGCATCAGCGCAGCGTTAAAAAAAAGCATTTTGGCGTGAAATAATGCTTGTGTATCACAACCATAGGTTATAAGCTGGTTGAGTAGCTTTTCTTAAGTACAATCGTAGGGGGTGGCATTGGCGCAACAAAATGCCCATCAGAACAACCTTGTGGCGCTGGATGTCGGCGCCCGGCAGGCGATTGTTCGCATCCACCTCCTCGGCGCGCTAAGGGCCATCAGCTATCTGGGTGAGGATTTGGTGCCCCGCGGCCGCAAGGCCCGCGCCATCCTCGGTTATCTTTGCCTTCATGCCGGGCAGCGGGTGCCAAGGGCGAAATTGGCGGCCCTGCTCTGGGATCGGGTGCCGGACCAACAAGCCCGCGCCAGCCTGCGGCAATCCTTGCGGGAGTTGCTGCTTGCCTTCGGTCCCCTGGCGGATGAGGTCCTGGAAACCGATGCCGAAATGGTCCGCCTGAACCAGCGGGCATGCTGGGTGGATAGCGCTGCCATCCTGGCCGGCCCCCACCCCGCCAATCTGCTCAGGACCGACCTCGCGGCGCTTTGTGAAGGCGAATTGCTGGAGGATTTGAACGGCATCTCGGAAGCCTTTGACGAATGGCTGCTGATGGAGCGTGCGCGCTTCGCGACTGAGGTTACCGCAGTATTTGATGAGGAGCTTCATGAGATCGCCCAGGCCGATGTTCCCGCCGAAAGGCGCGCTGGCCTTGCGCGGCGAATCATTACCTGTGACCCGACACATGAAGGCGCCAGCCGCATCCTGATGACCGCCCTGGCAGATATGGGGGAAAAGGCGCAGGCGCTCCGCGAATTTGAACGCTGCCGTATGGCGATGCGCAGCCGGTTGGAGGTTGAACCCGCGGCCGAAACCAGGGCGCTTTACGAAAGGCTACGTTCGGCGCCAATGCGCCCGAAGATCGAGAATGGACATGGGTCAGAGGCGCATGCTGAACCACGCGCAAGCATCGCCGTTTCGGCGCCCACCGCGTCGCGGCTACGGATTGGTGTCATTCCCTTCCAGGCAACGACCGAGGAAAATGCCCAGTTGGCCTTTTCACTCAGCCAGGAAATCGCCTCTGCCCTCGCACGGTTTCGCTGGTTTGATGTGGTCGCCGCGCTGACGCCGCAGCTGCATCTGGCGCAATGTGATGAAGGCTTTCTCCGCGCCAAGGGCTGGCATTACGCGGTGGAAGGCAATCTGATCAGCGGGGCGGACAAGATCAGCATCAGCATCCGGCTTTTGGACATCGGCCAGGATATTCGGCCGGTCTGGAGTGATCGTTTTGAACTTGCGACCACGATGATGGATCAACTCCATGACCGAGTTGTGGCGCCGGTGGTTGCGCGCATTGATCCGGCGATCCTGTTCATTGAAGGCAAGCAATCGGTTCAACGGCAGTCGGGTGCAACAGGCTTAGTGCTTCGCGCCTTACCGCTCATGTTGATGATGCAGCGTGCTCCGTTCGAGCAGGCTGGCGATTTGCTGGATGAAGCGCTACGCAACGATCCCCAAAACGCCAAAGCTGCCGCATGGAAGGCTTTCTGGCACGTATTCCATATTGGCCAAGGTTGGTCTGCTGATCCGAAGAATAGCCTGCAGTTTGCTCAGGAGCTTGCTTTACGCGCGATCAAGAACGATCCTGAAAACGGCGAGGCTTTTGCTATCTGTGGCCATATCTGCTCATTTCTAGAGAAAGATTTTGACCTCGCTCGGCATTATTTTACCATTGCTCTGCGCCTCAACCCAAACATTGCCTTCACCTGGGCGATGAGCGCCGCGACTTACAATTACGTAGGTGATCCTGTTTCAGCGCTACGTCACCTTGAGCGCTACTCGACTCTCGCCAGTTTTGATCCAAATGCCTATTTTGGTGAAAATATTTATGCGACTGCACATTTTCTCAATAGAGATTATGAGGCGGCCTACCGCTTTGGAAAAAGAGGCACCCGCGCTTGCCCCGACTTCTCCAACGGCTACAAACCGCTCATCGCTGCCCTCGGCCATCTTGGGCGTCGCGAGGAAGCAGCACCTTACATCCAGAAACTCCTGCAAATGGAACCACATTTCACCATTGCACGCTTTATCGGGAGCTACCCCCTCGCCCGGCAGGAAGACCGCGATGATTACGCGCGCGGGTTGGAATTGGCCGGCGTGCCGAAGGGCTAAGATATTGCCGAGCTTCACCTCTCCTGCGTGAGTCAACAAAGCATGTCAGCCCATGCCCAAAGCGCCACGGCCGAAGTCATGACGAGTACGAAACTGCATGGCACGCTATGGGCCGCGCTGACTGTCATTGTCTGGTCCGCCTGGCCGGCCTTCACGCGACTTGCCGTCACCGAATCCGTCACGCCCGCTGATATTGTCCTGCTCCGCTATGGCATTGGCGGGTTGATCCTGCTGCCGGTGCTGCTGCGGCTTGCGGGTACCATGCCGCGCCATGCCTGGCTTGAGGGGCTTTGGTTCGCGCTGCTGCAAGGCGCGCCGCTCGCGATGCTGACAGCCCAAGGGCTTGCCCTTGCGCCTGCAGGGCATTTGACGCTCTCCACCGGCCTCATGCCGCTCTTCACCAGCCTGCTCTGTTTTTATTTCCTGGGTGAGGCGATTTCACGCCTGCGCAAATACGGGCTCGCGCTGATCACGCTTGGTGCGCTTGCCATTGGTGGGGTTAGCGTTGCCAGCATCCATCTGGATTACTGGAAGGGCGATATTTTGTTCGTCTGCGCGGGCATGTTGGGCTCGGTCTATCTGCTCCGCATGCGCCGTTCCGGGCTTTCCGCCATGCAAGGCGCGGCCTTGCTCAGCGTCTATTCGCTGCTGATCTATTTGCCGTTTTTCGTGCTGTTCTTTTGGGAATCGTCGAAGCTCACGCAAATCCCCGTATCTGACCTGCTGTTTCAGGGCTTCTATCAGGGTGTCCTGATGGGCGCCCTGACGATCTTCTCGCTCGGGCGTTCAACCATGTTGCTTGGCGCGCCGGCCGCGGCCATGAGCCTCGCGTTGCTGCCGGTTGCAAGTTTTCTGTTGGCCTTCTTCATCCTGGGCGAAGTGCCGACCATCTTCGAAATTCTCGGCGCTATCGCGATCAGCCTTGGTGCATTCCTCGCCGCGCTATCAGCACGCGCACCGAAGCCTGCCGCCAAAATCAACTAAATCCAAGCGCCGGCAAATCCAAAACCCAAGGCAAATCCGTATCGCCTGTTGCCGCGCCCGCGCGCGTCAGCAACGCATGCGCCTGGCCGCGGTGATGCGTCTGGTGATTGAAGAAATGCCCGACCGTAATCCAAAGCGGCATTCTGACTTCGCGTTTCGCAATGCCGGAATACCAGATTAGCGGTGCGGCCAGGGCTTCGGGCGTCAGGCGCGCGGCCCAGGCTTCAATCTTCGCATCGGCAGCCGTACGGCGGGATTTAAGCTCCGCCCAATCCGTGATCATGACAGGGCTTTGCTGCATGGCGGCAGCGGGTTTCTCCCAGCCGTCAAAGCGGCTCATCCAGGTGCTATCGCCCCAGAGCAGATGGCAAAGCGTACCCTGAATGCTGCCCCAAAAGGCACCGCCATCAGCCTGCCGCGTGCTGGCATCCAGCCCATCCGCAGCGCCGTAAAGCCGGCGATTCATCTCAGAATTATAGGCCGCCATCATGCGACACCAATCGGGTGAGATCATGCGCCACCTATCTGCTTGTAGAAGAACACGGTCGCCGCAGCACTGCCATCCGCATTCAGCGCAAAGCCCGGAATCCGCCCGGCTTCCTGCCAGCCAAGGCGACGATACAAAGCCTCACCGGCATCATCGGCGCGCGTATCAAGCGTCAGCAAGCGCCGTCCGCGCTGCACAGCTTCCGCTTCCAAGGCCGCCATCAGCGCTTGCCCCACGCCGCGCCGCCGCGCTTCTGGGTGCACCAATAGCTTCGCGACTTCCGCGCGATGCGGCTGATTGGGCGGCATGGCCAGATCAAGCGTGACGGTGCCCACCAGCGCGCCATCCGCCCAGGCAACCCATATGGCTTTCCGATCCAGCGCGATATCGGCAAGGCTGCGGCGCCAGAAGCCCTGCGCTGCCTCAGCACTCAAAGGCGGCAGGAAGGATACCGAAGCGCCGGCGGCAACACAGGCCATCAGAATATCCGCCAAGGGCCTTTCGGCATGTTCGGCGGCTGAGGCATCCAGCAGATGCACCGCAACACTGCGCGCCGGCTTCATGAAGGGAAATTCGAGCGAATTGGAAAGATCATTCAAAATGCGGATCGGCCCCTGCCGGACATAGCCAAGCTTCGCGTAGAAGCTATGCGCGCGGGTGAAGCGTGTGTCGGACCAAAGCCGGATCACCTCGGCCCCCGCATCACGGGCATGGGCTTCCGCCGTTGCCATCAGCGTCGCCGCAATGCCGGTGCCGCGCTGGCTGGCCGCGACATAGACGCGGCAAATCTCCCAATCCTGCGTATCAGGCAGAGGATGCACAGCCGCCATGCCGACCACCGCGCCCCCTTCTTCCGCGACCCAAAGCGCGCCATCCTGTTCGGCGAAATAGCTGGCGAGCGCGCGAAGCTCCGGCAGCTCCCCATCCAGATCAAAGACGCAGCCGGGGTATTCCGCCCAGCAATCCCTGATCAGCGCAATGAAGCCCGCCGCATCCGTATCGCGCCCGGCGCGCAGCATCGCAGGTTCAGCTCAATTCGCGGCAGAATTCCTGAATGCGGCCGCAGGCCTCACGCAGGTTTTCCGTATTGGTTGCGTAAGAAATCCGCAAATAGGGGGACATGCCATAAGCCGTGCCCTGCACGGTCGCGACGTATTTTTCTTCGAGCAGCGCCATGGCGAAATCCGTATCGGTTTCGATCTTGCGCCTGCCCTTACTGATTTTGCCGATGCAGCCAGCGATATTCGGAAAAACGTAGAAGGCACCTTCCGGCTTGTGGCAGGAAATCCCCGGCGCGGCATTAAGCATCTCCACCACCAGATCGCGACGCTGGCGATATTCCTCTGCCCTTTCGCGCACCAGTTCCTGCGGGCCATCCAAGGCGGCGGCGACGGCAGCTTGCGAAATGGTGGAAACCCCCGCTGTCGCCTGGCCCTGCATATTCATCATGCCCTTGATCAGCGCCTTGGGTCCGCCACAAAAGCCCACGCGCCAGCCGGTCATGGCATAGGTCTTGGACGCGCCATTCACCGTGAGGGTACGGTCCTTCAGGCGCGGTTCAACATCGGCAATGGTGCAGAATTCGAACCCGTCATAGATCAGGTGTTCATACATATCATCGGTCATGATCCAGACATGCGGGTGCTTCATCAGCACCGCCGCAATCGCCTGCATTTCCGCGCGTGAACAGGCGGCACCCGTTGGATTATTCGGGAAATTCAGCATCACCCATTTGGTCTTGGGCGTGATGGCGGCATCCAGATCCTCGGGCCGCAGCTTGAAGCCATTATTCTGCGGGCAGTTGATGGTCACCGGCACACCGCCCGCAACCTTCGCCATTTCGGCGTATGATACCCAATAGGGGGCGGGGATCAGTACCTCATCACCCGGATCAACCGTCGCCATGAAGGCGTTGAAGATGCTCTGCTTGCCACCATTGGTGACCATGATCTCATCCAGCGCGTAATCAAGGTTATTGTCGCGCTTGAATTTGCGTTGCACCGCTTCCTTGAGGCGCTTGGTGCCATCCTGCGGCGGGTATTTGGTATCGCCCGCAAGCGCGGCCTGATGCGCCGCTTCAATCGCATGCGGCGGAGAGGGAAAGTCGGGCTCGCCAGAGGCCAGGCTGATCACCTTGATGCCCTGCGCGGCCAATTCCCGCGCCTTGATCGTCATGATCACGGAAGCGGAGATGGAAACGCGGTTCAGACGTTCGGCAAGGGCGGGCATCGACAAGCATTCCTATTTGAGAAAGGGTTAGATTACGGCGCTCCTGCGGCTTCGCCAAGCGGCGCGGGTCTTTCCAGTAAAAGGTCGAAATCCTCTTCGCCCGTTTTCCCGAAACCTTGCCGCTGCCAAAAGCCCAAAGCCGCGCTTCCCTTCAGCACCTCGATCCTGGTGGGCAGGCCGGGGTATTGCCCTGTTACCTGCGCCAGCACTGCCGCCCCAAGCCCGCGTCCCTGAAATTCGGGCTGCACGTAAAAGCCATGGATGTGCAGATGATCAGCGCGCGGTTCAGCACCGATACAGCCAACGCATTCCCCAGCGACCTCAATCGCCGAAAGCGTGGCGGGATGGAAAACCGCACGAAATCGCTCGCGCCGCAGTTCCGGCCTGAAGCGGCCAAGCCGTTCGAGATCCGCGCGCAAAACGCGAATGCTCAGGGTCAGCAGGGGTTCGAAATCCGCCTCCGCAACGGGGCGCAGGCGGAAGTCAGGCGTCACTTCATTCCCGCGCAGAATTTCTGAATGCGCGTGCAGGCTTCGCGCAGCGCTTCATCTGACGTCGCATAGGAAATGCGGAAATGCCCCGGGCTCAGGAAGGCCGCGCCATGCACCGTGGCAACGCCGGTTTCTTCGAGCAGCGCGATGGTGAAATCCTCATCGGTTTCAATCTTCTTGCCGCCCGCCGTGGTCTTGCCGATGCAGCCGCGCATATCCGGGAAAACATAGAAGGCGCCTTCCGGCTTGTGGCAGCGCAAGCCAGGTGCCGCATTCAGCATATCCACCACCATATTGCGCCGGCGTTCATAGACCTTTCGCATATCCTCAATGCTGTCCTGTTGCCCGGTCAGCGCTTCCACCGCCGCCGCCTGAGACACGGAAGACGTGTTGGAAGTGGACTGGCTTTGCAGCTTGTCCATCGCCTTGATCAGCGAAAGCGGCGCGCCAGCAAAGCCGATGCGCCAGCCGGTCATGGCATAGGCTTTCGAACAGCCATTCATGGTGACCGTGCGGTCCTTGAGCCGCGGTTCCACTTCCAAAACGGTGGCCGGCTTGAAGCCATCATAAGCGAGCTTTTCGTAGATATCATCGGTGAAGACCCAAACATGCGGATGGCGCATCAGCACATCCGTCAGCGCCTTCAATTCGGCCGCGTTATAGGCAGCACCGGTCGGGTTGCAGGGGTTGTTCAGGATCAGCCATTTGGTGCGCGGCGTGATCGCGGCTTCCAACTGCTCACCAGTCATCTTGAAGCCGGAATTCTGGCCGCATTGCACGATCACCGGCGTGCCTTCCGCCAGCGCCACGATATCCGGGTAGGAAACCCAGCAGGGCGCGGGGATAATGGCTTCGTCACCCGGATTGATGGTGGCCACCAACGCATCAAAGATCACCTGCTTGCCGCCGGTCGCGACCAGGATTTCCTCGGGCGTATACTCAATGCCCGAGTCGCGCTTGAACTTGGTGCAGATCGCTTTGCGGAGTTCCACCGTACCGGCGACATCGGTGTATTTCGTCTCGCCCCTTTCAATCGCCGCAATCGCCGCGTCCTTCACGTTGCGCGGCGTGTCGAAATCCGGCTCCCCTGACGACAGGCCAATGATGTCCTTGCCCGCGGCCTTCAGCGCGCGCGCCTTGGCGGTCATGGCAATGGTGAGAGAGGGCGAAATGCGATCAAGACGATCGGCGATGAGCTTCATGTGGGACGGAACCTTTTCAGCAGGGTGGGCAACCTAATCCCGCGCCCCTGCTGCATCAACCCGGTTAGATCATCTCCGCGGCCCAATCAGGCGGCAGCGATGCTCTAACCCGTTGTTTAGTAATGTTTTCCAAGCCGCCAAACGTGCCCTCTTGGCATGAAAATGCTCCAGGCTAAAAAAGCCGCAGAGGGCGGAGCCCTGCATAGGTAAAACCCCGATTGGTCAGGCAATTTGTGCGCACTGCCCGCCTTGCAGGGGCATTCGCATCGTAGGTGCGGTATTCGGCTGCGCGCCAACCTGGACGGCGCACAACTTCACACTGCTTAATGCCGTTGCTCTTCCAGCAGCGTGTCTCGCCGGGATCGTACCCTGCCGGTCGCGTCATTTCTGTGACCAAGTTCGGCATGATCTGTGCCGCTGCAAATTTTGTGCAGGCCGCTTGCGCAGCGTCCGCCTCGGCTTCCGTCACGCCCGGTTTTTCCCAGCGTTCAGCACAGGCTGCGAGGAACAGAAGAAGAAATAAGGCGGGTTTGCACATGACCGAAGCATGATCGGGATGCTTGGCAAATTGATGACGCTGATGCCTTATTTAAAAAGGCAAGATCGCTGATAAAACAAGGCAATTGCGCGCAAGAATAGGGCATGACTTGCCGGCTGAGACCTTCTCGAAATTTGTGCGCCGCAAGATGCAAAGGCTTCGCGCAAGCATTCGGGTCACAGGCCGGATATACTGCCACCGAGAGAGGGAATCGGTCGGTACGGCCCAGATGTCAAAAAAGCCTGAGCGGCCTGAGGCCCTTATACGTGAAGCCCTGTTCGTTCAGGCATTTGGCACGAGCTTCCTGCCGGATGGGGATATTCACATCCACCCAATCATAGATGGGCGGGCGGAGCCGCGGCGGGCGACGGGTGCAATTCGTCACGCCATTGGGGCTGGTCCAGCAGCGGGTCTCGCCTGGTTCCCAATAGGCGGGCTGGACCTGCATCCAGACCATGGCGGGCTTGATCTGTTCCGCCGCCTGAGCGGTGCAGGCGGCTTGCGCCGCATCCGAATCGGCTTCCGTCGCACCAGGCTTTTCCCAGCGCTCGGCGCAGGCTGTCAGCAGCACGGCAAGGGCAAGGGGCACCACACGCATCCAATCCTTATACCCCAAAAGTCAGGGCTGAATCATGGCGCTGCCTCCTGCTCGCCGCCGCCCCAGCAGCCAAATGGCCAGGGCCAGCGCGCTGCCCACAACCAGCACCACCAGGGCGCCGAGCGCATTCACCTCTGGCGTCAGGCCAAGGCGCAGCATGGAAAACAGCGCAATCGGCAGCGTGGTGCCGGCCGGGCCCGAGACGAAGGACGCAATCACCACATCATCCAGCGACAGTGTGAAGGCCAGCAACCAGCCCGCGACTAAGGCCGGCGCGATCAGGGGGAGCGTGATGGTCCAAAACGCCACAAGGGGTGTCGCGCCCAAATCCATCGCGGCTTCTTCCAGGGAAGTTTCGGCCTCGGCCAGGCGCGCCTGCACCACTACCGCGACAAAGGCCGCGCCAAAGCCAGCATGGGCCAGCAGGATCGTGAGGGCGCCGCGCCCGGCGGGCCAGCCGATCAGCCCTTCCAGGGCGACAAAAAGCAGCAGCAGCGAAAGCCCGATCACGACTTCCGGCAGCACCAGCGGCGCGCCGATCAGGGCGCCGAACAGCGCCCGGCCGCGAAAGGGGCCAAACCGCGTCAGGGCAAAGCCTATGCCGCCGCCGACCAGCACGGCCAGCGTCGCAGCAGCAGCGGCGATTCGAAGCGACAGAAACGCCGCTTCCAGCAGCCTTTCATTGGCCGCCAGCACGCCAAACCAGCGCAGCGAAAACCCGCCCCATTGGAAGGGGATGCGATCCGCGCTGAAGGCAAAGCCCACCAGCAGCAGGATGGGCAGCCACAGGAACAGGAAGCCCGCCAGCATCACCGCGCTCATCAACCCGCCCGGCTTCATGTGCTCGCCCCCAGCTTCTGGAACCAGCGCATGGGCAGGATCAGCAGCGCGAGCAAAGCCAGCGCCAGCGCGGCCGCCAAGGGCCAATCGCGGTTCTGAAAAAATTCCTGCCACAGTACTCGGCCAATCACCTGCGCCTCGGGCGGGCCGAGCAATTCGGGAATGACGAATTCCCCCGCCGCCGGGATGAAGACCAGCAGAAACCCCGCTGCGGCTGCCGGCAGGGTCAGCGGCAAGGTGACGCTGAAAAACACCCGCGCCGGCCGCGCGCCAAGATCAGCCGCCGCTTCCAACAAGGCGGGATCAAGCCGGATCAGCGCGGTGAAAATCGGCAGTACCGCGAAGGGCAGATAGGCATGCACCATGCCGGCCAGCATCGCGCCTTCAGTGTACAGCAACGCCAAGGGCGCATCCGTGATCCCCAAGCCGCGCAGCAGATGATTGACCAGCCCCTCATCGCGCAACAACCCAATCCAGGCGCCGATGCGGAGCAAAAACCCAGTCCAGAAGGGCAGCATCAGCAGCGCGAGCAATGGCAGGCGCCAGCCAGGCCGCACGGCAGCCATGCCCAGCGCCATGGGATAGGCGATCAACAGGCAAAGCCCCGCCGTGGTCGCCGCCAGGCGCAAGGCGGCGAGGAAGCTTTCGGCGTAATAGAAATCCTCAACCAACATGGCGAAGGCGGCGAAGCGCAACCCGAGCGTGAAGGGCGGCACACCATCGGCGGGTGTCGCAAAGGCCATCACCACCAGAATCAATACCGGTGCGGCCACCAACAACAGCAACCACGCCCATAAGGGGGCAAGCAGGATGGCGCGCCGCATTACGCGAAAAGCGGCACTACCGCGCCCGCCCCCCACGCCAAACCAACAAGGCTGCGCGGCGCTGGCGGCGGTGCCTTATGCACCACGCGCACAGAAGCACCGCCCGGCAGGCGAATGATCAGAAGCCAATCCTCACCACGAAACGCCGCATCTTCCAGAATGCCTGTGATGCAGGGCGCTTCATCGGCATTGGTCAGGCGAATATGCTCAGCGCGCAGGGCAACCGCGACTGTTTCCAACGGCAGACCAGCACCGATATCCGCACCCGCTTCCGCGCTTTCAAACACACCATCTTGCATGCGCCCTTCCAGCACATTCGCCGCACCCAGAAACCGCGCGACGAAACGTGTCGCAGGGCGTGCATAAACTTCCTGCGGGGGGCCGATTTGCGCCACGCGCCCGGCTTCCAGCACGGCGATGCGATCCGCAAGCGCGAGTGCTTCCTGCTGGTCATGTGTCACCATGATAAAGGCCGCCCCGGTCTTGCGTTGCAAGGCGCGGAGTTCAAGCCCCGTGCGTTCACGCAAGCCCGCATCCAGCGCTGCCATGGGTTCATCCAGCAACAGCAGACGCGGGCGCATCACCAGGCTGCGCGCGAGAGCGACGCGCTGCTTCTGCCCGCCGGAAAGCTGTTGCGGCCGGCGGGCTTCCAGCCCTTGCAGCCCCACCAGATCAAGCGCCGCTGCAATGCGGCTGTGGCGTTCTTCTGCGGCTATGCCGGCACGCTTCAGCCCATAAGCGATATTTTCAGCCACATTCATATGCGGAAACAGCGCATAAGATTGGAACATCATGTTGATTGGCCGCGCCCAAGGCGGCACCGGCAGCAAATCCTGCCCATTCAGCGTCAGCGTGCCGGCATCCGGCGCCTCAAACCCTGCCAGTACCCTTAGCAGCGTTGACTTGCCGGAACCCGATCCGCCAAGCAGCGCGAAGAACTCGCCAGCATTGATCGCCAGATCAAGCCCCGCGAGTGCGCGCACCGCACCGAAGCGCCTTTCCAGCGCGGTCGCGATCAGCACTGCTTCACCGGCCCGCCTTGAAGCGCGCCCAAAGCCGGCTGCGCGCGCGTTCAATCTCGCGCGGCGGGGTGCTGGCCACAAAACTCGCCGCCAGCATCGCCTCATCCGGATAGACATTTCGGTCTTCGCGTACTGCGACATCCACCGCAGCGAGTGAGGCCGGCACGGCATTCGGGTAGCGCACCTGATTGGTAATGCCCGCCATCACATCAGGCCGCAGCAGGAAATTGATGAAGTCATGCGCGGCTTCCTTATTCGGTGCATCGGCGGGGATTGCCAGCATGTCAAACCAAAGCTGCGCACCCTGGCGCGGCGCGACATAGCCAATCTCAACGCCGCGCCCGGCTTCCCTGGCGCGCGCCTGCGCCTGGATGACATCACCGGAATAGGTCAGCGCCACGCAAGCTTCCCCATTCGCCAGCGCATCCAGAATAGCGCCGGACGGGATGATGGCGCGCACATGCCGGCGAATGCCCATCAGCGCCTGTTCAGCCACGCGCAAATCCTCAAGGCTATGCGTATTGGGATCACGCCCCGCCCAACGCAGCACGGAAGGCAGCACATCGGTCGCACTATCCATAACCATGATGCCGCAACGCGCGAGCCGTGCTGCGTTTTCCGGCTTGAACAGAACATCAAAGCCATCGAGTGCCATGTCAGGTGCTATGGCCCTGATCCGATCCAGCCGAAGGCCAAGCCCGATCGTCCCCCAAAGATAAATCGCACCATGGCGATTGCCCGGATCAATCTCCGCGACACGCGCCATCAGCGTCGGGTCAAGATTGCGCCAATTCGGAATACGTGCGCGATCAAGCGGCGCGAGTGCCCCCGCGCGCAGCAGCCGGGCGAAAGTCGGTTCACTGGTCGGTACGATAATGTCATAGCCAGAACGGCCGGCGGAAAGCTTGCCTTCCAGCGTTTCCAGACTGTCATAGACATCATAGCGTACGCGAATGCCGGTTTCGCGCGTGAAGCGCTGCACGGCATAGGGGTCAATATAGTCCGACCAATTATAGACATTCACCACACGCTCCTGCGCGGCAACAAGGCCAGGCAAAAGCAGCAGGGCAAGCAAGACGATCAGGCGACGGATCATGGGCGCGGCTCCGCAATCAATGGGTTTTTTGTAGCGCAATGCGAGGCAATTTTGGGGAAAGGAAGAAAATTCGCCAACACCATAAAAATTCCTTGACATTAGGCTTTTGTTCCTTTATTTGAAATCGTATCAAGGGCCGAATTGCGCCCGAAGCTCCCCTCCCTCCACGAACCTTGACCCAAGCTTGCCACCAGCCGGGCGCGCGCCCTGCTGCCTGGCTGCCAGCAGGAGCGCCCATGCCCTTCATTGCCACCAGCCTCTCGCCGCTAAGCGCCGCGAACGGCTTCACCCTTTGGCATTATCGTACCAGCGATACCCGCGCCGAGACAGAGGCCCCCGGCTATTTTGCACCCGCCGCTGACCGGGTGCGCACCGGGGATATCATCCTTGCGCAGGCCAATGATGGTAGCACCATGTTGCCGGTCCGTGCGGGTAATCTGACGGGCGCCGCGGTTGTGCTGGATTCGCTCGGCGCGCCGCCAACCATCCAGCGTTCGGGGAATCTGCCCTTCCGCCAAACGCTTACCGGTACGGCCGAGGCGCGTGCCATCACCATTGATCCCATGCCCAACGCGATAGAGCCCGGCGCTTCCATTCCGGTCGGCGCAACGGTCCAGGGCAGCATCACCGATATCACCTTCCAGCTCCGTAACGCAGCCGGGATCGTCCTTGCCACACAATCTTCGCCGGTTACCAATGGCCGCGCCACCACCTTGTTTCCAGCTCAGGCCTCGGGCGGCGGTTATCGCATCCTGGCGCGCAATGCCGCGGATACCAATCATTCCGCCCTCTCCGCGCCCTTCGCCATCGGCATGCCGCCGCGACTGTTGAATGAAGAAGGCGGCGTCCTGCTGCTCGAAAACGACGGCCAATTGCTGCTGTTCTGAACCCGCTTTTTTTCCCGACAACCCAGAAAGCGCCAGGCTTTGGATCCGCAGATTCGAAGTGCCTGGCAGCAACCATGAAAAGGTCAACCATGTCAGACACCAAGATCAGCGCGCTTCCCAGCGTTTCCAACACCGCTGATGCGGATATGCTGCCCGTTGTGCAGACAAGTGGCGCAACGATTGCGACACGCCGTGCAAGCCTTGCGCAACTGCGCAGCGGCCTGTTTGTGGAACGCCCCTTCCATGTCCGGGACTATGGGGCTGTGGGCAATGGTGTTGCCGATGACGGGCCGGCGATCCAGGCGGCCATCAATGCCATGAGGCTCGTGGGCGGCGGTATTCTGCAATTCGGCCCGCGCCTGTACCGTATTGCGAGCCCCATCGTGATCAATGGCGTCACGGTCATTCTGCAGGGTGCCGGCTTCACCGAAGGCCCGAGTGAGGCACATGGAACCTGGTTCAGGATTGACCAGACCGGTTTCACGCCCTTCACCTTCTCCGGCACCATGGCGCGCGGTTCGATCGTGCGCGATATCGCGATACGCCAAATTCACCCAAATCCAAGCGCCACCTGGGCGCCAACCGATTACGATTATGTCTTCCGCGTGCAGGATTGCCTTGGCGCCGTGGATTTCGACAATGTTTTCCTGGTTGCGGTCAATCGCGGCATCTGGTGCGACAATTCCGGGCGCATGAACATCCGGCGCCTGCGCGGGCAGGTCTATACGCGCGGGGTTGAAGTGGATCGCTGCCTGGATATCTGCCGCCTGGAACATGTGCATTTCTGGACATTCCATACGAATGACGCGAATATCGTCACCTGGCAGCAGAACAATCAGGACGCGCTGGTTTTCCGCAAGGTGGATGGCGTCTTCCTGGATGACATCTTTGTCCTCGGCGCGCGTTCCACGCTGCGCTTCAGTTCATCGGCTTCCGGTGTGACCACTAAGTTCTATGGCAGCAATATCTATGCCGATTTTGCGCGATATGGCGTTTGGATTGATGGCAATGATGTCGAAGGCCGCATCGCCAATATGACGACCCAAGGGGAGGTGATTACCGCAGGCGCTTCGGTACCGCTTCCTGGCGCGGCTGGCATCCAGATTGATGGCAGCAATGTACGCGTACAGATCGGCAATCTCCGCGTGGATGACTCAGAAAACAACGCCATTCGCGTCAATGGCAGCAATAACCGTTTGGATATCTTCGCCTTCCGTGCCGAATACTACAATTACCTGAATAATGGTTCGGCCGCGATCCATCTTGCCAATGTCGTGACCGGCACGCCCAATCAGGTATATCTTGGAACACCGCCTTTGCTCGGGAATGGCAATGGCGGACCGCTGATCAATTCAGGCACCAATGGCTTTGTTGCCTCCGCCGCGCCGGCTGGCCGAGTTGACCGGCCAGGCATCATGGTAGGCGCCCAGGATACCGGGCTATTTCAGCCAGTTGTTGGGGCCGTTGCGCTATCGACCGGTGGCGCCGAGCAAATGCGCGTGGCGGTCGGCAATATCTCCTTGGGTGGTGCGCCAGGTGCCCATTCTTTGGCTATCGCTACACCGGCAGCCACGGTCAATCAGGTCACGGTCACGGGCAGCGCCCTTGGCGGTACGCCAAGCCTTTCGGCAACAGGCACGGATGCGAATATTCCGCTCGCGCTTTCGGCGAAGAACATTGCACCGGTACGGTTGAACAGCCGCGGCAATATTGCGCTTGAAGTCAATGCGGTGGCAACACCGGTGAATTTCGTGCGCATCAATGGTGCTGGCGCGGCAGCGCCGCCGCAGATCACCGCCCAGGGCACCGATACCAATGTGAATCTTCTGCTGCTCGGCAAGGGTACAGGTGCGGTGCAGTCGGGCTCTCCGCTGCAATTGCCAAGCTTTACGGTGGCAACACTGCCCCCTGCGGCAGCCTATCCGCGCTGCATGATTTATGTCGCGGATGGGGCGACCAATCGGCGCTTCGCGATCAGCGATGGCACAAGCTGGCGCTGGCCTGATGGTGCGGTTGTTGCCTGATCTTCAAAGCATGTTTTCGTGCCTGATCCGCCACGCAGTTTTCTTGCGCGGGTCAGGCGCCAACCGCAACTGATCCATTCAGGAAGAATAACATGACCTCCATGACAGATTATACGAAGAATTTGCTTGGCCGTGCCGTATTGGGTCGGCGCCCCGCCCTGCCTTCTGCCGTCTTCATTGCCCTGGGTACCGGGGGGTCCGATGCAAGCGGTGTTTCCGGGGAACCCTCCGGCACGGGCTATGCCCGCCAGGCCGTGACCTTTTTTGGCACGGGGCTTCAATACAATGTTTCGCAAGTGCGCTTCACCTTCACCAGCGCCCCCGGTACGCTCACGCATATCGGCGTGTTTGACGCGCTGACCGCGGGCAATCCGCTGCTATGGGCGCCGCTGGCGACGCCTGTGACGCTCACGGTGCCGGGCATTGTGAACATCCCCGTCAATAGCCTGAACGTGGTTGGGGACTGACGGGGGGAAACAAACCTTTGCGGAGCCGCCAAGTGTCACCACTTGGCTTGAAGATGGCTAGTGGTGGTCGCATTTTCCGAGTCGCCAAATGTCACCACTTGGCTTGAAAATGCTCTCACCTTCCGGCCGATTGGCTCCGCAATTCGCGGGCACGCGTCAGCACCTTGTCTTCCAGTTCCGCTGCCGTTGCGGTGCTGACCGGTGCATCCACCCAACCGCCCGGCCCCCGCACCTGGCGGAAAACGGCAATGCGTACACCATCGGATCGCAATTGCCGGCCAAGGACATATGCAGTCGCCTTGAAACGTTCATTGGAAACGCCGCCCGGCGCATGCCAATCCGTGATGATCACACCGCCAAAGGGATCGGCCGATGCCAGCGGCATGAAGGAAAGCGTATCCAGCGTGGCGCGCCAAAGGAAGGCATTCACACCAAGCCCACCGCCGCCGGCACCGCTCTCCTGGCCTTTTTCCGTGCCGCCGCCGAATATCGTGATACCGCCGGATGTACCGGCAGCCGAGGTGGAGCGCAGCAATTGCTCTCGCCGGCTGCCGGTATTGTATTCGTCACGCTCCACTTCCCGCACCTGGGAGGAGTCGCCGCTACAGGCTGCCATGATCAGCCCAAGCGGCAGCAGCAAGGCGATGCGCGGTGAAAGGAAGCGGGTCCGGGGATTCTTCATGGATGCCTTCTAGCGCATCCAGCCTTGGACTGAAAAGAGAAACCGCAAGCCGCAGCTTTAGCGCATCACGCCGGCGCCATCAGCCGCAACAAGGCCGCCGAGGCCAGCCGCGCCATGGCATTATCCGCCCGGCTGGTGAGTGCCATGGGCACGCGCAATCCCAACACAATGCCGGCCGATTCCGCGCCCCCCAGATAGGCCAATTGCTTGGCGAGCATATTCCCAGCTTCAAGATCGGGCACCAGCAGGATATCCGCCTGCCCTGCAACCGGGGATTGTATCCCCTTGGCTGCCGCCGCAACCGGGCTGATCGCGTTATCAAAAGCGAGCGGCCCATCCAGCACGCCGCCTGTGATCTGCCCGCGTTCCGCCATTTTGCAGAGCGCGGCGGCATCCAGCGTTGCCTGCATCTTGGGGGTGACGGTTTCCACGGCTGCCAGAATGGCGACCTTGGGGGTTTCGATCCCAATCGCCTGCGCCAGCTTGATGGCATTGCGGATGATATCTGCCTTGGCTTCCAGATCGGGCGCGATATTCACCGCCGCATCGGTGATGATCAGCGGGCGGGGGTAAAGCGGCGCATCCAGCACAAAGGCATGGCTCATGCGCCTTTCGGTGCGAAGCCCCGCTTCCTTGGCAATCGCCGCGCCCAGGAGCTCATCCGTATGCAGGCTGCCCTTCATCAGCGCCGCCGCACGGCCTTCCCGCACCAATGCCACCGCCGCTTCGGCCGAGGCATGGCTATGTTCCGTGCCAATCAGGGTAATGCCTGAAAGATCAAGCGATTCCTTGGCCGCAATGGCCCTTATCCGCGCCTCCGGCCCGGTCAGGATTGGCGTGATCAACCCTTGCTGCGCGGCCAGGATCGCGCCACGCAGGCTTTCCGCATCGCAGGGATGGGCAACCGCCGTCGGCACCGGCGGGAGGGCGCGGCAGCGCGCGAAAAGTGCGGCCATCACCTTGCCGGCATGCGGGCCAAGCCCGGTCATTTGCGGCATTGCGCGTTCCTCGGCGGTGGTGGGGGGCAGTACCTCAACCTCACCTTCTGCGAGCACCACGCCCTCAGGCCCGGTCACGCGGCAGCCAAGCCGCGCAAGCCCCGCGCCGCGATCCACATCCAAAACAACAAGCTTTGTGGTCAGCGCATCGCCTTCCGCCATACCGCCGCCATAGCGGAGAGTTTCGGCGACGATCCGGCTGCCCGGCCCCGGAAAGCGCGTGGTGATCACATGCGCAATCAGGGCGCCTGCGGCGCGCGCCGGCACCGCCTTGTCATCCAGGCCGAACAATACGGAAAACGCCGCGACGCTTGAAGCATTGAGCCGGTCTTCCGCTTCAAACACCTCACCGCGATCAAGTTCGGCAAGCGGCTTGGCGCGCCGGATATTGAGCATGAGACCCCGCCTTTCACACGAAGCGCATCACCGCCAGCGACGATGCATCCAAAGCCATTGGCCGGGATATTCCCGCACCCAGCCCTCGATCACCTCATTCATTTTTTGCGTGGCCGCGTTGATGTCAATCAAGCCTTCCGCATCACGCGGCATGGCGATTTCCTCGGTCAGTTCCAGGCGGAAGCGCCCGCCAGGCAGGCGAATGGCGCGCGCGCCATGCACTGGGCAATCATAGCGCCGCGCCAATTGCGCGAGCAGCGGATTGGCCGCGGCTTCGCGCCCCATGAACATCACGCGCGGGCCGCGCCCGAAGCGCTGATCCACCAGCATGCCGATATGCTGCCCTGCTTCCAAAGCCCGCGCCAAACGCAAGGGCGCCCCCATGCCGGCCGGCACCAGAACCCCCATACTATCCTTACGCAGCCTCAGGATTTCCCGCGCCACGGCGGCGTTATTGGGCGTGCGATACAGAACCGCACTGTCGATGCCATGCTTGGCCGCCGCCACCGCCGGCAATTCCCAATTCGCGAGATGCGCGGAAAAGACGATGGCGGGCTTGCCGTCATCGCGCAGTCTTTCATAAAGCGCCACGGTTTCAGCGGAGGCGCCGATATGCCCATCTGGCTTCGGGTTTTCGGGATCAAAATCCCAAATCCGATCCATATGGACATATTCGCAGGCGGTGCGGCCCAGATTGTCCCAAGCTTCGCGCAAAATAGCGGCACGTTCAGCGGCGGATTTTTCAGGAAAAGCTGCGGCGATATTGTCCCGCCCGATGCGATGCGCGGGCGTGATCGGCCCCAGATTGCGCGCCAGAAAGGCGCCAAGTGCTGGGGCAAGGCGCGGCCCAAGCAGTCGCAGCAGGCCAAAGCCCGCGCGCAACGCAAGCCCGATCAGAAAATTCATCCGCGTCGCGCGGTGCGCTTCACAGCGTCACCACGATCTTGCCGAAGACGCGGCGGCTTTCCAGCCGCTCAAGCCCTTCCGAAAAGCGCTCCAAAGGCACCACCGTATCCAGCACGGGCAGAATGCCACGCGCCATTTTCGCGTAGCCATCGGCGATATTGCGCATGGAAGCGCCGAAGGACCCGAAGATGCGCAACTGCCGCTGGAACACCATCATCAGATTGGTTTCCGCCGAAACGCCGGATGTGGACCCGCAAGTCACCAGCCGCCCCCCCATTTTGAGCGAGAGCAAACTGCCGCTCCAGGTCGAAGCGCCGACATGTTCAAACACCACATCCACGCCGCGCTTGCCGGTCACGCGCCGCGCCACGGTTGGGAAATTCTGCGTGGAGTAATTCACCACATGATCCGCGCCCAATGCCTTGGCCTTGGCGCATTTCTCATCATCGCCGGCGGTCGCGATTACGGTGCAGCCCAGATCTTTCGCGATGCGCACCGCCACCGTGCCAATGCCGGAACCGGCAGCATGGATCAGGATGGTTTCACCCGCTTCCAATTTCGCATTGTCGAACAGCATATGCTCAACGGTGGAAAAGGTGATCGGCCCGCAAGCGGCATCTTCAAAGGAAAGCCCATCCGGCACGCGCACCAGAAGCCGCGCATCCTGGTTCATCAGCTCCTGCGCGAAGCCATCCAAATGGAAACCCTTCACGCCGCCGACATCTTCGCAAAGATTATCGCGTCCTTCACGGCAAGCCTTGCAGACGCCACAGGTCGCGGCGCCATAAGGCGCGACATGATCGCCAGTTTTCCAGCCCGTCACGCCTGACCCAACCGCGACAATCTCCCCCACCGCTTCCGCACCCACCGTCAGGGGCAGGTTGCGCTTGGCGAAGGCCATGCCGCGAAAGCCCCAGACATCAATATGGTTCAGCGCAACAGCGCGGATGCGAATCTGCACCTCATGCGCGGCGGGCGGCGGCGGCGGTGCCACGTTTTCCAGCCGCAGATCACGATCCCCATGCAGGCGAAGGGCGCGCATCATGGCGCGGCACTCAGCAGCAGGCAGACATTCTGCCCGCCAAAGCCAAAGGAATTGGACAGCACATGGCGCAAGCCGGAAACCCGCCGCGCCTCATTCGGCACCACATCCAACCCAAGCGTCGGGTCCGGTTCCATATGGTTGATGGTGGGCGGCAGGATTTGATCGCGCAGCGTCAGCAGGCTGAAGGCGGCTTCAATCGCGCCAGCGGCGGAAAGCGTATGGCCGATCATGGATTTATTGGAGGATATCGGCGGCGGCGCCTCACCAAATACGGCGCGCATGCCAAGCGCTTCCATCTTGTCATTCTCCGGCGTGCTGGTGCCATGGGCATTCACATAGCCGATATCACCAGGCTGCAGGCCGGCATCGGCAATGGCATTGCGCATGGCGCCAATGATGGAAGACCCATCAGGGTTTGATCGCGTGCGGTGGAAATTATCCGCCCTTTCGCCGCAACCACTGACAAGGCCGATCACGGTCGCCCCCCGCGCGCGGGCATGGTCCAGATCTTCAAGGATCAGCGCTGCCGCGCCTTCGCTCATCACGAAACCATCGCGCGATTTCTCGAAAGGCCGCGATGCCTTTGTGGGGTCTTCATTGCGCGAAGATAGCGCGGAGAGCAGTGAAAACCGGATCACCGCTTCGGGCTGCACCGATCCATCCGTGCCAAGCGCGATGGCGGATTTCGCCTCACCGCGCTGGATCGCTTCAACACCCAACTGAATGGCGGAAGCGCCGGTGGCGCAGGCGGTGGTAATCGCAATCGGCGCGCCCTTGGTGCCGAAGCGCAACGCGAGTCTTTCGCCGACACCGCCATACAAGAACGTCTCATACAAATCGCGCTGACCAATGCTCGCCACCGAAAGTGCGGCATGGCCAGGCCCACCTGCGCGCCGGGCGAGTGCCACGCGTTGCGGCCATTCCATCTCCACCGGCGGCATGCCGAGCATGAGGGGGCCATCAAAGGCGCCCTCCTTCATGCCTGCCGCCGCCAGCGCTTCCGCAATAGCCGCAGCAGCCATGCGTTCCACGCGCACCGGGGCGGGCACAGGTTCGGCGCCCGCGATTTCTTCCGGCAAATCCACCGTGCCGGCCATGGTGGTTTTCAGATGATCGGTGGCGAAACGGCGAATGCGTGTGATGCCGGAAGTGCCGGCCAGCAGCGCCGCCCAATTCTTATCCAAGCCCCAGCCGAGTGGGCTCACCAGCCCAATCCCCGTCACCGCCACCAAGGGGCGGCCCAGATGATCCTTCATGGCGCTTTCTCCAGCAGGGCAAGCGCTTCACCGCGCCATTGGCCGAAGCCGGTCACCAGAATGCGCTCCACCGTGCCATCGCCGGCATCGGCGGGGTCCATGGCCGGATAGAAACCACCGCGCGACAAAGCGAGTGCCGCCAGCGCAACATTGGCCGGGAAACTCGCCTCCACGCCATGCCCCAGCAGCGAAGCGCTGCGCCGCACCGGCACGCTGCCGAGCCCCGCCAGGAAGGCTTCTTCTTCAACGCGTGCTTCCGCCACGCCGGTCATGCCGGAAATCACGCCAAGCCCGGCTTGCGGCGCTGCCATGCTCTGCCATAGCGCCTTGGCGGCTGCGGCACTGCCACCGCCTGCGCGCTGATGCGCCGCATCGCTGGCAATGCCGCCAATCCGCGCCAGTGCTGTGGCGCCGCGTGCCTTCGCATGTTCTGCCGTTTCCAACACCAAAAACGCCGCCATGCCGCCCAGGATCAGCCCGCCCGCTGCGCCACGCGCGGAAACCGGCGCGTAATCGCCCTGCCACAGCACGCCACCCGGCGCATAAAGCAGCACCATATCCCAGCGCTGAGACGCAAAAGCGCCGCCCACCAAAGCAATCTCGCCACGCCCTTCCGCCAGGCGCGCGGCGGCGATGCGGATGGCGTCCGCCGCGGCTTCCTCTTCCCCCATCAGCGTGCGCGACGACCCCGTCACGCCATGCACGATCGAGATATTGCCCGCGAGCAGATTGGAAAGCTGCGCCAGAAACAGCGTCGGCCGCAATTCGGTCGCGAGTTTTTCATTGAGCAATGCGCCCGATGTTTCCGGCGCGGCGCTGGTCAGTGCCGCCGTCATCGCCTCATCCACCGCGATGTCACGTTCCCCGCCGCCGGCGGCCACCACCAGATGCATATCGGCAACAAGGCCGCGCGCCCCGGCATGGTCAATCGCAAGCCCGGCGGCATAGGTGCCAAGCCGCTGCCAGGGTTCCATCTGGCGCTGATCACCCTTTTTCGGGATTTGCGCATCAAGGCTGAGCGCGGGCAGCGGATGCACCGGAAAGGGCGCGAAGCTTGTTGCATCCACCACGGGCTTGGCGCCCTTGGTCAAAGCTTCCCAATGCGCCTCAGGCCCTTCGCCCAAGGAGGATACCAGCCCAATCCCGGTAATGACGACATCGCGCCTTGTCATAGCAGCCCCAATTCCCGGCCCCGCCCGCGCATGGCTTCCGCCAATTCCGGCGCGGGGTAATCCATGATGCGGAAGGTGAGTTCCGCATCGGTGATGCGCTTGCCATCGGCTTCGATCCGCGCCTCGGTCACCGCAAAGCCTGATCCATCATGCAGGCGCTTGGCATGCACGCGCACCAAGGTGCCGGGGCCGATGAAGCTGCGGAACTTCGCTTCCTTCACCGCCATCAGAAACGGCATGCGCGCAAAGCCCATCAGATCAAGCAACAGCCAACCGGAAGCCTGCGCCATGGTTTCCACCAGAAGCACACCAGGCATCAGCGGGTGGCCAGGGAAATGCCCTTCAAACACCGGGGAAGCATCCGGAATGCGGCTTTCCACGATGATGGTATCGCCTTCGCGCGATGCCACCCGATCTATCATCTGGAAATATTCCAGGCGCATCGCGTCAGGGATCCGTGGTTTCGGTGGCGCGTGGCGTAGTGATGCGGTCAGCCAGCCTTGGCCGCGACAAGTTCATCCACACGCTCGGCCAGGTTCTTCATGACGAAGTACTTCTCCGCCGGCGCGCTGCCCGCATTCACTTCCTGAGTCCAGGCTTCCACCGGCACCTTGATTCCAAAAGCCTTGTCTATGGCGAAGACAATATCCAGGAAGTCCAGGCTATCAATGCCCAGATCAGTGATCACATGGCTATCCGGCAGGATCTTATCCCGCGGGACTTCGCTGTTTTCAGCGATGATATCGGCGATACGGTCGAAGGACGAGGCCATGTGAGGCCCTCCATGCAG
>JADCES010000135.1 GCA_020250005.1 Roseomonas sp. | reverse complement strand
GGGCGATCCCTTCCCCGCCATCGCTGATCGCACCATCGCATCGGGGGCCAATCCGCGCAGCGCATCCGCCTTCAAGGGCAGGGCAGAACGCGCCAAGCTGCCAGCCACACCCTTTGCGCGGCAGCCCATCTGGTTTCAGCGTTCATTGGAAAGTGCGCGGCTGACTGATCCCGACAATGATCACCCGCTGCTTGGCTTCCGCCAAGGCACGGCGCCGGGGCTTTGGACACAATGGTTCGATACGCAGGCGATGCCCTGGCTCGGCGATCACAAATTATTCGACGAAGCCGTGCTGCCCGCCGCCGCCATGGCGGAAGCGGCCTTGGCCGCTGCCGCCCTGATCCATCCTGAAGCACCAGTGCTGGAGGTTCAGGACCTCGCCATTCTGCGCGCCGTCACCCTGAATGATGAAAGCCAGGTGCAATTGCACTTTGCGACAGATGGTGAAGGCGGCTTCACCCTGGCAGCGCGCCCGCGCCTTGCGGAGGATGAACCGACCCTTTGCGCCCGCGCACGCCTTGCGGTACTGCCGCGCATGCCGGAGGCGCCGGCCTTGGCGCTCGCAGGGGCAAGACAGATCCCCGGTTCTGAAGTGATCGCCTTCGCCGCGCGCCATGGGTTGGATTACGGGCCGGCCTTTCAAAGCTTGCATGCCGTGGCACGGGATCAAAGCGGGGCGGCCGCGCTGGCGCAGCTTGTTTTGCCCGAAGCGGCACCGGATCATGTCGGTTTCATGCTACATCCTGCGCTGCTGGATGGTGCCTTGCAGGGGCTTTTCGCCTTCATGCTCGGTCAGGGCTTGGGTGCTGACGAAGCCATTTTTCCTGTGCGCATCGGCAGGCTTTGTTCGCGGCGTGATGCCAAGCCCATTGCCACGGCGGAAATCTTCCCCGGCCGACGCGGCGCAAGGCTTTTCGCGGCCAACCTCACGCTGCGCGATGCCAGTGGCGAGGTGATTGCGACGCTTGAGGATATCTGGTTTCAGCGCATGCCGCGCCCGGGTCGCGAAAAGCTGGAAAGCCTGGCCTTCCGGCTTGATCCCGTGCCGAGCCCTTTGCGGCTTCACCGCGAAACCAAGCCGATTGACTTGGCGGCGATCATTACGGCCATCCGTAGCCAGGATCAGGCAGCGCCGCTGACAGAGGCGACGCTGTTGCTGGAAGCCTATCTGGCCGCTTTGGCGCTGCCCGCCTTGCGTGATGCGCCGGCGCTACCCAGCCCTTATCGCACCGCAGTTTGGCGTATTCTTGCGGCAGCGGGTGCGGCGGAGCGCGCAGCCCAGGGTTGGCGCATCATCGAGGATCAGCCCTTGCCACCGGCCGAAGCGATCTGGCGCGAAGTTCTGGCCGAACAACCCGGTCTGGCACTTGACCTTGCCTGGCTCGCGCGGGCTGGCGAGCAAATGGTGCCCGCATTGCGTGGTGAGGCGATTACGGTCGCGCCACCACCGGCCTTCGGCGGCGCCATTCTCGCCCTGACCGAACCGCTTTTGGCTGGACTGCGCGTTCTGGCAGAAGCCTGGCCCAAGGATCGGCCGCTCCGGGTTTTGGAGCTTGGCGCCGGGGGTGCCTTGACGCGTGGCGCCTTGGCCGTTTTGGGCGCAAGCGGGCGGCGTATTCATTACCGCGCGATTGGCGCGGCAAAGGCCGGCGCCGCTGGAGCGGTGCCAGAGGCGATTGCGCTCACCTGGGACGCTTGGGAGAGTCTGAAGGCCGCGCCATCGCCGGAGGACAAGGCGGATGTCATTCTGGGCTTGGCGCCTGCGGCGCTGACCCGCGATGGATTGGGCCTGCTGGATGGGCTTGCTTTGCAGGCAACGCCGGGTGCGGCGCTGCTGCTGGCCGAACCAGCACCGGGCGCCGTTTGGAATTTCGTCTTGGGTCAGGATCCGGCTTGGTGGCGGGATGATCCGGAAGGCGCCCTGCCGGATGCATCATCCTGGCGCACCGCGCTGGCTATTGCCGGCTGGGAAGGCGCGGAAATCATGGCGCTGGACGCGCCACCATGGCCGGCAATATTGATTTCTGGCCAGATGGCCCCAGCGCGATTGGTCGAACCGGATCATGAGGCGACCGCGCCGGGCGTGATCCTTGCCGATGCCAAGACCATGGTGCTGGCAAGGGCTATCGCAGCACGGAATGCATCGGGCGAGACGACAATCCTCGATCTGGATCAATTGCCGCCACCAAGGGCCTTGCGTGGCGCTGATATCCTGGTGCTCACGGGCATGGCTGAACCCGCCGCTGCACTTGCGGCCATCACCGCGCTTGTCACAGCCGCAGATGGCGTGGCGCGGCGGGTCATGCTGGTGGCCGAGGCTGAGGCAGCGCGCGCCGCCGCCTTGCTTGGCCTTGGCCGGGTGCTCGCCAATGAAATTCCAGGGCTGCGCCTGCGCCGCGTGACAGTTGCGCCCGGCATGACGCCGGAAGAACTGGCGCCCCGGCTTTTGGCCAAATGGGCGGGGGATGCGCCAGAAGTCCATCTCTCAGAAACCGGGCGCTTTGAACCGCTCTTTCGACCCGGCCTGCCAAGCGTGGCACCGGCTTTCCCAAGCCGGCTTGCCATTGAACAGCCGGGGCAATTGGCGAGCTTGGCTTGGAAGCACCTGGGCGAGAACCCAAGGCCTGGTCCGGGCGAGGTGAGGCTGCGCATTTGCGCCACGGGTCTCAATTTCCGTGATGTGATGTGGGCGCAGGGGCTATTGCCGGAAGATATGCTGATGGATGGCTTCGCCGGCCCGAGCCTTGGCATGGAATGCGCCGGCATTGTGGAGGAAGTCGGGATCGGTGTTGGCCTGCAGCCGGGCGCAAAGGTTTTCGGCTTTGCCCCCGCTGCCTTCGCCACCCACGCCCTGACACGGGCCGAAGCCGTGCAACCCATCCCATCAGGCCTGAGCCCCGAAGCGGCGGCGACCATCCCGGTTGCCTTCATCACCGCGGCCTATGCGCTGGAAACCCTGGCCAGGCTCCGCCCCAATGAGCGTGTCCTGATCCATGGTGGCGCGGGCGGCGTTGGGCTGGCCGCGCTGCAAATCGCCAAAGCCGCTGGCGCCCTGGTGGCGACTACGGCGGGCACGCCGCAAAAGCGCGCCTTCCTGCGCCAGCTTGGTGCTGATCTGGTATTGGATAGCCGCGATGCCGGCTTTGCCGATGCGCTGCGCGCCGCCTGGCCGGATGGCGTGGATGTGGTGCTGAATTCCCTGGCAGGCATCGCCATGGAAAGAAGCCTTGCGCTGCTGGCACCCTTTGGGCGCTTCATTGAATTGGGCAAGCGCGATTTCGCTGAAGGCAGGCGCGCCGGCCTTGGCGCCTTCCGGCGCAATATCAGCTATTTCGCTGTGGATGCGGATGCGCTGCCGCGCGCGCGGCCGGCTCTGGCTGAAGCGCTGCTCCGCGATATTGCCGCGCGGCTTGCCGATGGCACGTTGCTGCCCCTGCCCTTTCGCGCCTTCGAAGCCACGGAAGCGGAAGCCGCCTTCCGGCAGCTTCAGGCATCTTCGCATATCGGCAAGCTTGTGATCAGCCCGCCGCAGGAAAGCGCTGCCAGCAATGCGCCATGGCAACCGGATGAAGCGGGTTGTTATGTCGTACTGGGTGGCACGCAGGGCTTCGGGCTGGAATGCGCCAAATGGCTGGCAGCGGCGGGGGCAAGGCGCATTGCGTTGCTTTCCCGCCGCGGCGCCGCAACGCCCGGGATGGATGCGGCGCTGCGCATTCTGGCGGCACTTGGTGCACGCGCCAGCGCCCATGCCTGTGATGCAACGGACCACGCTGCGCTTGGCGCCGTACTGGCGGCGCTGCGTGCGGAAGGCGCGCCCATTCGCGGCGTGGTGCAGGCGGCCGCCGTTTTCGCCGATGGCGCGGCGGCGCGGCAGGATCAGGCGCGTTTCGCGCGCGTCTTGGCGCCAAAGCTTCTGGTGGCCGAAGCCCTGGAAGCGCTGACCGCGGCTGATCCGCTGCATCTGTTCTTGCTTTTTTCCTCAGCCACAACGGTTTTCGGCAATCCGGGCCAAGCCAATTACGTTGCCGCCAATGCTGCCTTGGAAGGCCTTGCGCGCCGTCGCCACGCTGAGGGGAAGCCTGCGCTCGCGGTTGGATGGGGCCCGATTTCGGATGTTGGCGTGCTGACGCGTGCGGCAGCGGCGGCGGAAAAGCTGGAACGGCTGAGCGGTGCCAAACCCATGGCCGCGCAGGAAGCACTAAGCGCCTTGCCCGCGCTGATTGGCGCCGGGGCACCCGTGATCCATTTGGCGCGCATGAATTGGGCCGGGATGCAAGCTGCCCTACCGATCCTGGCCGAGCCCGCCTTCACCGCACTTGGCAGCCAAATGGCCGCGCGTGATACCGATGGCGCTGCCTTGCGGGCGCGCCTGCTGACCCTGGCGCCAGAGGCGGCACGCGCTGAATTGCTGGCACTCGCACGTGAAGAAATGGCGCGCATTCTGCGCCTGCCACCGGAAGCGGTGCGCGTGGATCAGCCATTGCCGGGGCTTGGGCTTGATTCATTGGGCGGCATTGAATTGCGCATGGCGCTGGAACGCCGGCTTGGCATCAGCGTGCCATTGACGGCGGTGACCGAGGATTTGACACTCGCGATCCTGGTGCAGCGCGTGGCGGGTGTTTTGTTCAAGGAGGATGCGGATATCGCAACCGTTGAAGCCCTGATCGAAACCCATGAACCGGCAGCCGCAACATGAGCGGCGGCTTTGGCCTTTCCGCCACCGCGCGCGCGGCCTTGCTGGCGCGGCTGACGCGCCGGCGTGATGACACGCCTGCGGTGGAAGCGCCGCGCGGCTTTCGCGAATTGCCTGGCCAGCGCGAAATGGCGCTGATCCGCGATGCGGCGGCCAGCCTTGAATTGGAAAACCCCTTCTTCCGCGCCCATGAAGGCATTGCTTCCGCCCATAGTGTCATTGCCGGGCGGGCGGTGATCAATTTCGGGTCCTATAACTACCTTGGCCTGAATGGCGATCCGCGCGTGCAGGCCGCGGCGAAGGCCGCCATAGATCGGCATGGTGTCTCGGCGTCAGCATCGCGGATGGTATCCGGCGAAAGACCGGTTCATGGCGAACTGGAGGCAGCGCTTGCCGCGCATTATCAGGCACCGGCAGCGATCGTGTTTGTTTCAGGCCACGCCACCAATGTGACGGTGATCGGGCATATGATGGGGCCGCGCGACCTGATTGTGCATGATGCGGCGATCCATAATTCCTGCACGGAAGGGGTGCGGCTTTCCGGTGCCAAGCGGGTTTCCTTCGCGCATAATGATTGGCGCGCGGCAGAGACCGCGCTGGCCGATGCGCGGCGCGGCGCAAGGCGGGCGCTTCTGGTGATTGAGGGGCATTATTCGATGGATGGCGACATCCCCGATTTGCCGCGCTTCATTGAGATTGCGCGCCGCCATGATGCCTGGCTGATGGTGGATGAGGCGCATGCGCTTGGCGTGGTTGGCGCGCGCGGCCATGGCGTGCATGAGCATTTCGGTATTGACCCGAATGAGGTTGATATCTGGATGGGCACGCTTTCCAAGACGCTGTCGGGCTGCGGCGGCTATATTGCGGGCAATGCCAGCCTGATTGAATGGCTGCGCCATTCCGCGCCGGGCTTTGTCTATTCCGTGGGCCTGGCACCCGCCTTGGCCGCCGCGGCGACCGAGAGCCTCAAGATTCTGCATGCAGAACCGGAACGCGTGTCGCGGTTGCAGGCCAATGCATCGCTTTTTCTTGAGCTTGCGCGCGACGCCGGCTTCGATACGGGATCGGCCACGCCGCATGCGATTATACCGGTGATCCTGGGGTCTTCGATTGCGGCGGCACGCTATTCGCAAAAGCTGTTGGCGCGCGGGATCAATGTGCAGCCGATCATCTATCCGGCAGTTGCGGAAAAGGCGGCGCGGTTGCGGTTTTTTCTGTCAAGCGAACACAGCGAAGATGATATCCGCGCAACCATCGCGGCGCTGTCGGAGATTCGCGCTGAGGCGAAAGGGTAAGGCCCGCGATTGTCTCGCGGGCCTTCCTGATTTTCAGATTTCCTCTTCGCCCCAATCGGCGCTGGCATCATTGCCGTAATCGGCAGTCGCATCAGGCTGCGCATCGCCACCCCAGGGGGAGGCTGAAGGCACCGCTTCCTGCGCGAAGCCGCCGGCAGAGGCTGCCTCAGCCGCGCCGCCGCTGCCAAGCGCGCTCATCAGCATATTGCCGAGCATGATGCCGCCCGCGACACCGGCCGCGGTGGCAAGCGCAGTGCCAAGGAAGCCGCCACTCGGGCGCTGTTGCAGCGCCTGTGGGTTATGGCCGGGCGGGTAATAGGGCTGCGGGCGCGGCGGCATGGGGGCCGGGCGATTGCCGCCGAACAAGCCGCCAAGCATGCCGCCCTTCTGGGCCTGGCCTTCACGGCGCGCCGCTTCTGCTTCCCATTCCAATTGCTGCATACGGTTATTGGCTTCGATCAACGCCGCTTCCTGCGCAAAAGCCGCTTGCGTGATGCGATAGCGCGCTTCCGGATAGCGCGTGAAAAGCTCCGCGATCAGGCGATCAGCCTCCGGGTCCATCGGCGGCAGGTTCGGCTTCTGTGCCGAGCTTGCGCCCCAGGGGCCTGAGGGCGCGCCGGCGACCGCCGCATTGCCGCTCATCCGCTCAACAAAAGCGGTGATGATCCGCTTTTCCTCATCCGTCATTGTGAAATCCTTCTCCCGACATCAGAGCATTTTCAAGCCGAGTGGTTTCACTTGGCGGCTCGGAAAATGCGACCAAACAAAGGTTTAGATCGTGTCCCGTGACCGAAGGTGGACGGGATACGATCTAATGGCGCCGGCGGATTCGCGCCCGCCCGGCTGCACCGGCGGGAAATGGGCTAATCAGGGCGCGCTTTCAAGCGGTTTTGCGCAGGTTCATTGGACTGACATCAAACGTTACAAAACCGTCGCTCAGAAATCGCTGGCGCGGCCCTTTTGTTCCCAATCGCCAAAGCGGGTCGGTTCCGGGCCCTTCGGGCCACCGATTTCCTTGGGCTTGGCGGGCGGTGCCTTGGCGGGTGGCGGCGCTGGGGTTGCCGGGGTTTCGGGCGCGGGTTTCTCGGTCATGACAAAAGGGCCTGGCATCTTTAACGTGGTTGATCGAGGGAAAAGAAAGGGCGCTTCATGGCCGGCTATACCCGCACTGTCATCCTGCTGGCCGCGCTGACCGCGCTATTTGGCGTGATCGGCCTGATGATCGGGGGGGAGCAGGGCATGATCATGGCACTGCTTTTCGCCGGGGGCATGAACCTCTTTTCCTGGTGGAACAGCGATAAGATGGTGCTGCGGATGCATAATGCCCAGCCCATCAGCCCGCAGGAAGCGCCGCGGCTTTATGACATGACCGCCAAGCTTGCCGCCAATGCCGGCCTGCCCATGCCGGCGCTTTATGTCATTCACGAAGAACAGCCCAACGCCTTCGCCACCGGGCGCAACCCGCAAAACGCCGCAGTTGCCGTGAATACCGGCCTTTTGGACATGCTGTCTGAGGAGGAGGTGGCGGGCGTGATTGCGCATGAATTGGCGCATATCAAGAACCGCGACACGCTGGTGATGACCGTCACCGCCAGCATTGCGGGTGCGATTTCGGCGCTTGCGCAATTTGGCATGCTGTTTGGCCGTGGGCGGGATCGGCAGAACCCCTTCGGCCCGATTGGGCTATTGCTGATGGTGATCCTGGCGCCCATGGCCGCCGCCATTGTGCAAATGGCGATCAGCCGTTCGCGCGAATATGAGGCCGATCGCGCGGGCGCAGAGATTTGCGGCCAGCCCATGGCCCTGGCCGGTGCGCTGCGGAAGCTGGAATATTACGCCCATCAGCGCGTGAATCAGCGGGCCGAGGCCAATCCGGCAACCGCGCATATGTTCATCATCAACCCGCTATCGGGCGCGCGGATGGATAATCTTTTCTCGACCCATCCGCGCACGGATAACCGCGTGGCGGCGCTGGAACAACTGGCTGCAAGCATGGGGGCGCTGCCGGGGCGTGGTGCCTGGGGTGCAGGCTCCGTCCCGCCCATTGCCAAGCCGCCACCGGCACGGCGCGGCCCTTGGGGGTAAAGCTGGCGGTGGAAGCCTTGCGGGGCTAGACTAAGGCCATGAGAAGACCCTCGCGCCTGCTCCCTTTGGCGGTGATCGCCCTGCTGGTCACTGAGATCGCGCCCGCTGCTGCGCAATTCGCCGCACCGCCACCACAGCCTGGCGCCCGGCCCGCACGGCCGCCCGCCCTGCCAGGGCTTGCCGCGCGCCGCGCGCCAGAGCCCATTCCCGCGGATGAGAGCGCCAATCTTTCGCCGACACCGGCGCTGTTTGACGCGATCACGCGTGGTGATCTGGCGGCGGCACGCGATGCCGTCAATCGCGGGGCTGATTTGAATGGGCGCAATGCGCTTGGCCTGACGCCGGTGGATTGGGCGGTGGATCAGGGGCGCAATGATATCCTGTTCTATCTGCTTTCCGCACGCGGCATGGCCGGCAGTTCCGGCCCAACGAGTGCACGCAGCGCTGCCGCAGCCCGCGCCGAGCAGGAACGTGCCGAACGTGCCGCGCAGCAGGAAGCGCTGCGCCTTTCACGCCAGGCCGCGGCTCAGGGCGCGCGCGCGCCGAGTGTTTCAGTCAAGCCAAGGCTTTTCGCCAATGATGGCGGTGCAGCGCGGCTTGAAGCGGGCTTCCTTGGCTTTGATGCCGGCCGGCCAGGCGCTGCCCGCCGCGGCGGCTGAGATGGCGTTTTTCGAAGGCTTCGCGCTGGAAACACATGAAGCCAATGGGCAGAGCATCAGGTTCCGCCGTGCGGGTTCCGGCCCGCCGCTTTTGCTGCTGCACGGCAATCCGCAAACGCATGCCATGTGGCATCGCGTGGCGCCCATTCTGGCGCGCGACTTCACCGTGATTGCGCCTGATCTGCGCGGCTATGGGTTTTCATCCAAACCCCCGATCAGCGCCGATCACGCGCCCTATGCCAAACGCGAAATGGCCGCCGATATGGTGTCGCTGATGGCAGGGCTTGGCTTTCCGCGCTTTCAGATTGTGGCGCATGATCGCGGCGCGCGTGTGGCGCATCGCCTGGCGCTGGATACGCCGGATGCGGTGGAACGGCTTTGTGTGCTGGATATCATCCCAACGCTTGAACATTTCGAACGCGCCGACATGGCCTTTGGCCTTGGCTATTATCACTGGTTCTGGCTGGCGCAGCCGCATGATCGGCCGGAACGCATGATCCTGCGCGATGTGGAGGATTGGTTTGACCTGCACACATCGCGCGAACCCAAGGACAAATCCTTCTTTCATCCCGAAGCGCGCGCGGATTATCTGGCCGCCTTGCATCTGCCCGGCACGGTTGCCGCGATTTGTGAGGATTACCGCGCTGCCACCAAGATTGATCTTGACCATGACCGCGCATCCCGCGCGGCGGGGCAGAAAATCACCTGCCCGCTGCTGGCGCTTTGGGGGGCCAAGGGCAGTATTCCAAAATGGTATGATGCGCTGGAGATTTGGCGCGATTACGCCGCTGGCCCCGTGACCGGCGGCGCAGTGGCATCAGGGCATTATTTGGCCGAGGAAGCGCCGGAAGAGGTCCTTGGCTGGCTGCGGGATTTCCTCCGGCGTCAGTGAGTGCTGCGCGGATATTGCAGCACCAGAACCTCACCACCTTCAGCACCCGCGGTGATGTCCAGCGCCTTTTCATCTGCGCTGACGAAAAGCGCGGCCAGGCGATCAAGCGTCTTGCCTTCATGGACAATGCTGCCGGCTGCGACAATCATGGATTGCCCCGCACCGGTGGCGGGATCGGGCGCGGTGATGCGGCCATTGGGCGGAATGCGCAGCATGAAAATGCCAAGCCCATCATCTTCGGTCAGCACGGTTTCTGATACGGCGTCACGCCGCGCGGCCAGTGCTTCGGCATTGCTCGGCAGAATGGGATCGGCCAGCACATAGCGCTTCGGGCCCTTCACCATGCGTTCGCGTGCGGCGGGCAGGAAATGCGCGCCGGTGCTGTCCGCGCTGGCGCGGAGCGTGAAGTATTTCAGCCCACCATCACCGGGCGTGATCGGCCCGTATCCCGTGCAGGCGCCGGCGAAATGCGCCATGATCGGCCCGACATCATGCCGGCCAATGCGCCCGCCACCATCCACCACCACCTGGAACTGATCCACGAAATGAAAATGCGGATGCACGATGGCATTCGGTTCCTGTTCCACCAGAAAGGCTTGCGGCGGTCTGACCTCACCAGGTGCGGGTGGGATGAAGACCTCAGCATTCATCGCGTTCGGGTCAACGGAATTGGAGGATTTCGGCGAAGGCGGCGGGCCGAAATAATCCGTCCGCCAAATGCGCCCACCGCCCGGCGCATTCCGCGCGAAACGTGTGGGCGCCGCTTGGCCCAAGGCATTTGCGTAAATCATCCGCCGCTACTCCCGCTTCCTGCCAATCCTGCCCGGCCTGTTGCGAAGGCCGGCAGAATGCCGCCATAGTCTAGCATCTGAAAGGCGCCACTAAGCAAGGCGCCAGGTTAGGGAGGGAAGAAAATGCGGGTATTCCGGAGCCATCGCCGTATCTTTTTCGCGCTGTCGGCATTGTTGTTGGGATTGGTAGCATCACTACCAGCAGCGCAGGCGCAGGAATGGCCCAATCGGCCGATCCGCATTCTGGTAGGCTTCCCGCCCGGCCAGGCGACGGATGTGATTGCGCGTCTGCTTGCCGAACGCCTCACGGAAAATCCTGGCTGGTCCATGTTGATTGACAATCGCCCAGGCCAGGGCGGGAGCCTTGCCGCCGCGCAGGCCGCGCAATCAGCACCCGATGGGCATACGCTGCTGTTGAGCGCGACCGCGCCGCTCGCAACCAACCCCAATCTTTACGCCAATGTCGGCTATGATCCGCGGCGGGATTTCGCGCCGATCAGTCTGGTGGCGAATCTGCCCTTTGTGGTCTTCGTCAATCCCAATGTCGCGGCGCGCAATGTGGCGGAGCTGATCGCGCTGGCCAAGGCACGGCCGGGGCAGCTTACCTATGCGACATCCGGCAATGGCACGACATCGCATTTGATCACCATGATGTTTGCGCGTGCCGCGGGCGGGCTTGAATTGACGCATGTGCCCTATCGTGGCGGCGCGCCGGCGCTGACCGATCTGCTGGCCGGGCGCATTGACATGATGATTGATACCGAGGTTTTCGCCCTGCCCCACATTCGCGAAGGCCGCGTGCGTGCGCTTGCCGTGACAACCGCGCAGCGCACCGCCTTGCAGCCAGATCTGCCGACGCTCGCAGAATCGGGGCTTGCGGGATTTGACGCCGCCGCCTGGCTAGGCCTAGTGGCGCCAGCGGGCACGCCACGGCCGATTATTGAAAGACTCAATCGCGAATTGCACCGCATCCTGGCAGAACCGGCAACGCGGGAGAGGCTTTCTGGCCTCGGCGCACAGGTCATGACCAGCACGCCGGATGATTTCCTGGCCTTTATGCGCAGCGAATTTGTCAAATGGGGCAATGCGGTGCGCGAAAACAATGTGAAGCTGGATTGATCATGCGATGACTGAAGCTCTGTTTCAGATATGGGAATGCGCGCTTTGCGGATTCATTTATGATGAGTCGAAAGGCGCGCCGGAAGAAGGCATCGCACCCGGCACGCGCTGGGCGGATGTGCCGGAGGATTGGACCTGCCCCGATTGCGCCGCAGGCAAGGCGGATTTTGAGATGCGGCCAGTGGGGTGACGCTGCAAGGATTGTCAGGCGCGCGCCAGAAACGCCTTTAGCCGGAAGGCAGCATCCGCATTCACCGCGCCTTCCGGCATTTCACCGCATGCAAGGGCAGCAATCTGGCGCACGGTATCCATGGCTTGATGTTCCATGGCTTCTGGTGTCATGCCGCCAATATGCGGCGTTGCCACCACATCGGCGCGCGCTGCGAGCGCCGGGTTTGGTCTTTGGTCTGGCGCGCTGCCGACATCCATGGCGGCGCCGGCGAGGTGCTGCGATTCAAGTGCCGCGATCAATGCCGCTTCATCCACCAATTCGCCGCGCGAAAGATTGATGAAGCGCGCACGAGGCTTCATGGCCGCAAAGGCAGCGGCATTGAACAGATGCTTGGTGGAGGCATCGGAAATCGCGAGACAAACCACGATATCCGAATCTGCCAGCACTTCATTGAACGCCGCCTGGGTAATGCGTGGATCAGTGACCTTGGCAAAGGGATCTGCCACGGTAACGCGCATGCCGAGCGCCAAGGCTACCTCGGCCAGGCGCTGACCGATGCGCCCATAGCCAATAATGCCAAGCCGCGCTGCCGATAGCTGCAAGCCCATGCGCCCTTGCGGCAGGCCGCCGGCGCGATAGGTGCCGGCCATGGCGCTGACATCGCGCGCCAAATCCACCATGAAGCCCAGCGCCAATTCCACCACCGCATCCACAAAGCCAGGGGTGGCGCGCGTTACCAATACGCCCGCCGCGCTGGCAGCCGGCACATTGATGGTGGAGATATCAACCGCCACGCGCAAAAACGCCAAAAGTTCCGGCATGGCGGCGAAGGTTTCGGCAAGCCCAGGCGTTGCGCGATCCGCGACAATGGCATGGCAGCCGCGCGCCGCTTCCGCCAAGGCAGCGCCGGTCAGCACGCTGGTGCCGGGGTTGCGAATGACCTCAGCGTGTTCGGCCAAGGCTGCAAGGGCGCGCGGGCCATAGTAGCCTTCGAACATTTCCGGCGTATGCGTGAGAAAAACACGAAGCTTCATGGGGGATTCCTGACAGCATGATGGCAACCGAGACTATGCCCGCGCATCCTCTCATTATGTCGGGGGCAGCGTCAAAACGCCTGGATTGACGGCGCTGCGCTTCTTCAACTTTGATGCTGTCATGTGGCGCCTTCTGATCCTATGGCTCTCCCTTGCTACGGCGCCGGCCTTGGCGCAACCGCAAGCCATCACCATTCCCGCGCACCCCGGCGAACAGGCGGTGAATGGTGAATGCGGTGCTGTGGCAGCCCGCCGGGCGCGGGCCGCATGCCGCGGTTGTGCTGATGCATGGCTGCGCCGGCATGACTACACGTTCGGGCCAGCCCTTCGCGCGAGATACGGATTGGGCGCGGCGCCTCTCGCAGCTTGGTTATTTGATTTTGCAAGTGGATAGCCTGACGCCGCGCAATGAAGGCAGCCTATGCGGCCAAGGTGGAGATCGCCGCATTCGCGTGAGTGTGGAACGCGCGCGCGATGCCTATGCCGCGCTGCTTTTTCTGCAAGCGCGCCCGGATGTGCGGGCGGATCG